>NZ_CP066369.1:2355375-2672521 GCF_016406305.1 Shewanella putrefaciens | reverse complement strand
TTATGGCGGGCTTTGCGACCCAATTTGGAATGTTGATTGAGCCCATAGCGGAGAAATTTTCCGCTAATGTTAACGACGTTGCCTCCATATTTTCATTACTTAATGGCGGTGCACTCGCGGGGACGATTGCGGCATTTTTCTTTATTGAAAAATTAGGCATCAAAAGAATAACCTTGATAAGTTACAGCTTAGTTGCTCTTTCTGCTCTGGCTTTACATTTAACCAGTTCCCTACAAGTTGTGATGGTCGCCATGACCTTAATTGGTTTTTGTGGCGGTATTGGTCTGTGTATTGCGGGCACGATAGTGGTCTCTGTGTGGCAAGAAAAATTACAAAGCACAATGTTAGTGGTGCAAGATGCAACGTTTAATATTGCAGGCGTTGTTTTTCCCTTGATAACGACTTATGCATTAACAAGTTCATTATCATGGAGTTATAGCTATTTAGCCGTAGGTTTAGTGGCCTTCTCTACCGTCATTATTACCTTGTTCACTCATTTCTCTATTTGCGAGCAGTCTTCTACAATAGAAGAGAAGCAACAATCTGAATGGAACCTTGGCATTATTAGTGGTGGTGTTGGGTTATTTTTAGGAATGCTCGCGCTATACACTTTTTTAACTTGGGCACCTTTATTTGTAAAACAGAAATTTGATATTCCGTTTGAAGAGGCCGGTAATATTATTACCCAGTATTGGTCGGCTGCGTTAATTGGTGCATTAATTTCGACTGTGATTGTGACGCGTGTAAAAATCCACCATTTTTTAGTTGGCATTATTGCCTTAGCTATGGTGATCACCGCAGCGATTGTGAGCACAGATAACCTTAATTGGATAGCCTATTTAACCTATGGTTATGGTTTTGTGTGTGCCGCGCTTTATAATGCTTTTATTGCCTATGGCGTGTCTTTTGTAAAAAAAGCCAGCAGCAAAAATGTGTCATATATTCTTATTAGTGGCAGTGCCGGGGCGATGTTTAGTCCAGCGATCAGTTCTTTCTTTGAGCGTATTATCGGATTGCAAACCGTGATGTATGTTATTCCTGTGCTTTATGCGGTGATATTTATGCTATTGATGGTTTCAAGCCGAATGAAACCTTCTATTGCACAACACTCGTTATCGGTAAATTAATTTACCTGTGAATAAACCCCACACTCGCTGATTTCATGACGCCGAGTGTGGGTTATGCCGAAAGTGGTTATACGCCAGCTTCAACAAACTCCTTGAGTGCGTTGAGATCACAAATCCGAATGCCATCTTTTTTCCGCTCAATTAAGCCTCGTTCCTCAAGATTTTGTAGCGCCCGTCGGTAGACTCGGTCGGTCGTGCCAAATCGTTCAGCCTCTAAATAGCGTTTACTAAAGCCATCTACGGGCAAGTCATTTAAGTATTCATGGTAAATATCAAATGCCACGTTATAACTGATGGGGTAGAGCAATCGCCGTGTAAAAATATCGACAGTGTCTTGGTAGTCAATCGCAATGGCACTGGCGAAAAATAGCGCGAGTTGAGGGTGTTGACCGAGGCAATGTTGCAGTTTTTCAGCGCTAATCAGCCTGATTTCTAAGGGTTCATTGGCAATAATGTCTAGTTGGCAGTGGTACTGGGTAAAGAACTCCATTTCACCAAACAGTTGTGAATCACAATCAATAGTCCCTAATTGAAAACACCGACCATTTCTTGCGGTATGGCCGAGCGATACTCGACCTTGCTTCACTAATACCAGTGAGGGCATCGCTTCCCCCTGTGTCATAAGGTGAGCGCCTTTTTTGAGCATTTTTATTTCGCTGACACAACTGAGTACAACCGCTTCAATAAGTGGATAGTCCTGCTCCCATCGCTGGCTATAACGTCCTTTCGATAAAGGTTTGAGCTGCATCGACTATGATCCTCTTACAGTGCTTGAAATCAGGGTTCGAAATGGCGACCTTCTATAGCATTATCATGCTAGACGGTCAAATGGGTGAAAGGAATTAGACGATAACAAATAGGTATTCACTTTATGCTTAGCTCACAGTTAACCCCATGGAGTAATTTAAGGGAATATCAGATAAGTATGTCCTCTTTTTTATATTCGTCATGTATACTGGGGCCCGCCAAGGGGTGTTTGCAGCGAGTTTACTTTAATCAGTACTGCAGACTGAGATGTCTTCCGACGAACCCTTAGAACCTGATCCGGCTAATACCGGCGTAGGAATGGGCCAATCAACAGCACACTTCTGAATCGCTTATTCGTTGCCGGATCTCAAACTAGATATTTGAGGTCCTATGTTTAACAGTAAAAATCCAATTTCCACCCGACCATTCATGAGAGCGCCCTTGGCATTAGCCATTACCGCCGCCCTTAGCACATCCGCATTCGCCCAAACCGATGCTATCGATAAACCTGAACCTACCACTGAGATGGAAGTCATGGTGGTGACGGCGGATTTTCGCAGTGCCAGTTTAGAGAAAATGCCCTCAAGCGTTACGGTGATCGATGCCCAGCAGATCCAGGATGAAAGCGCCCAGCATTTCGAAGATGTGCTTAATTCTATTGCAAACGTTAACTGGTCTGGTGGGAGTTCTAGGCCTAAGTATTTTCAAATACGCGGAGTCGGCGAGCAGGAACAATATCAAGGCGCACCTAATTCATCCGTGGGTTACATCATAGATGATATCGATTTATCGGGTATCGGCATGGTGTCGAGCATGTACGATCTTCAGCAAGTCGAAGTGTTACGTGGCCCGCAGGGGACACGTTATGGCGCCAATGCCTTAGCGGGGTTGATTTACTTAAAGAGTAACGACCCAACCGATGTATTCGAACACGGCGGTGAAGTGTCCCTCGGGGACGATGATTTACGTACCTTTAGCGGTTATAGCTCGGGCCCATTAACGGATTCAGGCAAGCTGCTGTACCGAGTCTCTTTGCAGCAACACCAACAAAATGGTTACCGCGATAATCTGTACCTAGAGCGTGATGACACTAACGCCCGCGATGAATTTACCGGCCGTGCTAAGCTGCGTTGGTACGCGACTGACGATCTGCAATTGGATTTAACCCTGCTACACGCCGATTTTGATAATGGCTATGATGTGTGGAGTTTAACGAATAATCCCAAAGAAACCCTCTCGGATGAGCCCGGTGTCGATAGCCAACGCACCACAGGTGCAGGCTTTAAAGTGACCTATTCTGGCGCAGAAAACGTCGAGCTGACCTCGTTAACCTCCTTTGCGGATACCGATCACCATTACAGTTACGATGGCGATTGGGCCAATCCAGAGTATTGGGCCTCTAAACAATGTGAAGATGAAGGCAGCGTTGCCCCCTGTCAGTACGATTATTTTTGGGACAAAACCGGCCAGCGCAAGACCCTATCCCAAGAATTTCGTTTAAGTTCGACCGAACAAGGCCGTATTTTTGCACAGAGCACAGACTGGCTCATTGGCGTGTATGCCATGAATTTGAAAGAAGATAACCAATTGTATTCCGAGTATAACGCTTGGCCAGATGAGGTTTTAGACTCAGAGTATGAGGCGACTAATTATGCGCTTTTTGGTCAGCTCGATACGGATCTTGGCTCGGATTACGCTTTGTCCGTGGGCTTGCGTGTAGAGCAGCGCAATAGCCATTACTCGGATACCAATCAGGATAACTTTGACCCGAGCGAAACCATGTGGGGTGGCCATATTGCGCTGAGTAAAATGCTAAGCGACTCCCACAATGCGTACGTTAGGGTGGCCCGTGGCTATAAGGCGGGTGGTTTTAACATGACCTTACCCGTCGAGCTCAACGATAAGAAAGAGTTTGATACTGAGACTTTATATAACTACGAAATTGGTCTGAAATCCCGTTGGCTAGAAGGGCTAATCGATACGAATCTCGCGCTGTTTTATATGGACAGACAAGATCAACAGGTGGCGGCTTCCCAGCAAGACCCAGATAAACCGCAGCGCTTTATCCTCTATACCGAAAATGCTGGTAGCTCGAATAATTATGGGGCGGAACTGGATGCGACTTGGTATGCCACCGACAATCTGCAGCTTTACTCTAGCCTAGGCTGGCTAGAAACCGCCTACGGTGACTATCAGTATCAGGATAAATACGGCACAGAGGTGGATCTCACCGGTCGAGACTTAGCCCATTCGCCCCATTTTACCTACAGCCTAGGTGGGACTTTCCGGGGGAACTCGGGTTGGTTTGCTAACCTTAACCTCAGCGGTAAGAGTGAATTCTATTACTCTGATAGCAATGATTCCCGCTCCGAACCCTACACAATAGTCAATGCCCGCGTGGGTTATGAGGCCAGTGCGTGGTCCGCTTACCTCTGGGGCCGTAACTTATTCGACGAGCAATACGGTGTGCGTGGCTTCTATTTTGGTAACGAGCCCGATAATGGCTGGGCGGAAAAGCAATACATCCGTTATGGCGATCCCCGCCAACTCGGCGTGACTGTTAACGTTAAGTTTATGTAATCGCAACAATTACCTGCGCTGTGGTGCTATGTGCCACAGCGCCAATGTTGAATAACAATCTTGAACAATTTAAGGAATCGAAATGAAACTGACCGCAGAAATTAGCATGTACCCCTTTAATGAAAATTATCTCGATCCGATCAAATGGTTTATTGGCCGAGTGGACAGTTATACCAATATTGAGCGCGTCACCAATGCCATGGCCACCCAAGTGTGCGGTGAATATCAAGATGTGATGTCCATGCTCGCCATTGAGATGCAAGCCGCCCATGAAAAGTGGGGCAAGGCGGTGTTTGTGTGTAAGTTTATCGGTGGCGAATTGAATTTAGCCCATAGTGAATAACGGAGTCTTATCTTTGCTAGAACCTAGAACCTAGAACCTAGAACCTAGAACCTAGAACCTAGAACCTAGAACCTAGAACCTAGAACCTAGAACCTAGAACCTAGAACCTAACATAGTCAGTGCGCAATACGAGAATAACCAATGACAGATTTATGGTTTACGCTGGTCGATAGCATTACTGCGGCCTTAGGTGAAGTCCATGTGATGACAGCGTGGGAAGCCTTGGCCGTATGCTTGGCTATGGCCTATCTGCTACTGGCGATAAAGGCCAGCGTTTGGTGCTGGGCGGCGGCATTTGCCAGTACGGCCATTTACACTGTGTTGTTTTGGAAGGTGGCATTGCTGATGGAGTCCGTGCTCAATGTCTATTATATGGCGATGGCGCTCTATGGCTATTGGCTGTGGACTCAGGGCGGTGATAAACAGCAGGGGGTTAATGTCACAACTTGGCCGTTAAAAACCCACCTAAAATTGATTGGCATAACAACCTTGATCTCATTGTGTATTGGCCATGGCATGGCGACTTATACCCAAGCGGCATTTCCCTATCTGGATGCGGCGACGACCTGCTTTGCGGTGATGACGACCTATTTAGTGGCGAAAAAAGTGCTTGAGAATTGGCTCTATTGGGTGGTTATCGACCTAGTGTCTATCTATCTCTACCTTAGTAAGGGACTGATGCTGACATCACTGCTCTTTGTGCTCTATGTGGGCCTGGCTGTGGTTGGATATTTCCTATGGCGCACGGCATTAGCCGATGCCCGTGGGGCCAATGCACTCAGTTAATGGTTTAAGTTAATCATTTAAGTTAATTTTAAATCAATAAGTTAAGTTGATTATCTAAGTTAATGATCGTAAAACAAGCCAGCCCGCGGATGGAGCAAACATTGAGTGAGTCATTTCAAAAACTGTTACCTATATTAAAAGCCGCTGGGCTCGATAAGATCACTCATATCAGTGAATTATCGGGCGGCTTGAGTAATCACAACTATAAAATCTCAACGCCTATAGCAGAGTATGTTTTTCGCCGCAATGCCGATGCGGCGGACAGCTTTTGCTCCAGAACGCAGGAGCGCTTCTATTGGCGGCACTTAGCGAACGCCAAATTGGCCCCCGAGTTACTGTGGGTGAGTGAAGATGAGCGCTATTACCTCAGCACGTTTATCGAGAGTGATGCCATTGAAGGCGACATTCTCGAAGTAACTATTGATAACTATCATTGTGAAAACCCTGATCGTGAAAATCGTGTTCGTGCAAATTATGGTCAGCCACGCAAGCATTCCCTGTCTTGGCAAGCTTTAGAGGGATTGTGCAGTGCGGCGGATTATTTACAGGGCCAAGATTCACTGCGCCACTTGCCATTAGCCTTTGAGCATGACCCTCTCGCCGACGCCCATCCTAATCAAGCCCATAGTTTGTTACTGACCTTATTGCTGCAATTACGGGACATCCCCAAGGGCCCCTATGGGATCAGCATTACCGAACAGTGGCAGGAATATCACCAGCAAATGCTGACCTTTATGGCGTCATCTCTTATCGATGGCGAGTTAAGCCAAATCGGGGGCGACTGGCACGGACGGGCAACTCAACTGCTAGGGATCCAAGCTGATATTCAGCGCTGGACAGATACCTTGGCGGACTGTTTACTCCAAGCGCAGTTTTGCCATCGAGATCTCAATCCCCATAATTTGCTGCTTAAAGATAAGCGTTTATATTGCATCGATTTTGAGTATGCGACGGCTTCACATCCCCTGTGTGAGCTCGCGACTGTGCTGGCCACCCATGCCTTAACTCCCTTACAGCAACATTTTTTGGTGCAGCAATATCTGGCTAAGCATCCTTATTTAACGGCGGAGGCCATATTTGCCGTGCCCGCCGCCATTGAAATGTACTGGGTATTGGCCTGTTATTGGGCGCTCTTAATGGCGGCGCAGCAAACTGAGCCACGTGGCCATAGTGAGTATATTGCTTGGTTCGATTTTTTTTGGCCGCAAATCTCATAGCGATTTATTGTCACGCTTATTTACAAAAACAATGCTATAACACAAGCAACTTTTATATCAGTGCCAACGTCTTAAAGAGATATGTCTAGGATGGATTATTTAATATGAAAAAAAACGTGTTGCTACTGGTGTTATTGTTAGGGCTAACGGCCTGTTCGACTAAACTCAGTTACCATTTTATGGACTGGGCCATCGGTTGGGAGCAGGAGGACTATGTTACTTTAGACGAGCCCCAGCAAGAGGTTTTCGATGCGTTGATCGAAAAGTTTGTACTATGGCATCAGTCCAAAGAATTATCCCACTATGTCGTTCAGTTAACTGAAATCGAAACACTCATTAAAACCAATACCTTAACGCCGCTGCTGTGGGCTGAGCATGTGGATATTGCTAAACGGCATTGGTTTAGATTGTTTGAATTCGCGCTGCCAGAGTTGCTACCTATCGTCATGTCGCTGAGTGATGCTCAGGTGAAGCAAATCCTCACTAAATTGCGTCAAGATGAGCAGGAGTTAATCAAGGAATTTGCGGGTAAATCCCAGCAACAATTACAACAAGAGGCGGATGAAAACCTTCAAGGACAGTTTAAAGACTGGCTAGGCAGTGTGAGCAGCGAACAAAAGGCACTGATCCATCAATATAATCAACAGCGTTTGTCGACCTTAGATATGTGGCTCGAGTATCGCCATGAGTGGCTACGCCAGTTTGAAGTTGCCCTAGGGCAACGCACGGATAGGGTGCTGTTAACCGAGCGTTTGACATTATTAATGACGCAACCCGATGAGCTTAAGTCTGAAAAACACAGGACATTTTTACGCAAAAATACCGAGTCATTCGGCACTTTAATGCTGACGATAAACACCAGTCTATCGGAAAAACAGTCCAAGCATTTCTATAAAAAGCTCAATAAGCTGATTCAAGATCTCACGGAATTGAATCAAGAAGCCCTCGAAAAAGAATCCTAGGAGCTGAAAGATTTATCGATATTCAGGGGTCTAATCTGCAACAGAATAATGTAAGAGATAACGCCCTTGAAAAACATCACGCCGCTCGCCGCCCTCTATCAGCAGCTACTCAATCTCAGTCGCTATGTTGAGGGGCTCGCCCCCTTAGCCCTGCGGCTTTATCTTGCCCCTGTGTTGCTGCAGGCCGGATATAACAAGCTGTCACATTTTGAGGACACAGTCGCCTGGTTTGCCAATCCCGATTGGGGTTTAGGCCTGCCGATGCCCGCATTCATGGCTGCCCTCGCCGCGGGGACCGAGTTTTTTGGGGCTATCCTATTATTGCTTGGACTCGCGACTAGGCTGATTGCCATTCCCTTAATGGTCACTATGTTAGTCGCCGCTTTTACTGTGCATTGGCCAAATGGATGGTTAGCCATAGCCGATGGCAGTTCTTGGCTCGCCAATGAAAGAGTGCTTGAGGCGGGGGATAAGCTCGCTAAGGCAAAGGATATTTTACAGGAGCATGGCAATTACGACTGGTTAACGAGTTCGGGTAATTTGGTCGTTCTCAACAATGGGATCGAGTTTGCTATCACCTATTTTATTATGCTGTTTGCCCTCTTTGCCTTAGGCGGTGGCCGTTACACTAGCCTAGATTATGTGATTGCTAAACGCTTTGGAATTAAGTAGCTTGATCAATTAGTTAAATCCCATCTAAACGGTGGGATTTTTTTATGCCCCTTGCGGCACAATTTGCTATGCTTTACCCCAATTTATATCGAATTAGGATAATAACTTGGACGCTATCGAACTCTTACTCACCCGCCAGTCAACGCCACGACTCACAGCTCCAGCGCCAGATGCAAGCCAATTAAAAGTCATTTTAGACGCCGCTATCCGTGTGCCGGATCACGGTGCCTTAGCGCCATGGGAGTTTATTATCGCCACTGGTGAGGGGCTTGAAACCTTAGCCGATATTTTTGTCGATGCCGCCAAAGCGAGTGGTGCCGATGAGGATTTTGTTCATAAAGCCAAGGGAATGCCGATGCGCGCACCTATGGTGATCACTGTGGTCGCGAAAACCCAAGCGCACCCTAAAGTGCCGGTGCTAGAGCAGCAAATTGCTGCGGGCTGCGCAACGATGGCAATGCAGCAGGCGGCCTTTGCCTTAGGGCTGGGTGCGGTGTGGCGCACCGGTGATTTTGCCTTCGATGCGAACGTGAATGCAGCACTAGGCCTAAAGGCTGATGATCAAATTGTCGGATTTTTATATATAGGCACGCCAGCCGTTGCGGCACCTAAAAAACCACAGAGGGATGGCAGTCAGTACGCCCGTTACCTATAAAACCGTTAATCTTTAATGGAGAAATCCTATGCAAGTTGCCCGCACCCCAAGGTTAATCCTACGGCAGTTAGCGCCAGAGGATGCCTCTTTCATCCTAGTGTTACTCAATAGCCAAGGGTTTATCGATAATATCGGGGATAAAGGTGTCCGTACCTTGACTGATGCTAAGGCATATATCACCAATGGCCCGATGAACAGCTATACCGAGCAGGGTTTTGGGTTGTATGCAGTGGTACTTGCGGAGAATGGATTTCAAATAGGGATCTGCGGTTTAATCAAAAGGCCCACACTCGAGCATGTGGATTTAGGTTATGCCTTTTTGCCACAATATTGGGGTAAAGGCTACGCCTTCGAGGCGGCGCAGGCGGCCCTCGCGCTGGGTAAACAATTGGGCATTGAGCCTATTGTCGCTATCGTCAGTTCGCACAACGAGGCATCTAAGGCGCTGTTGAATAAATTAGGACTCAAATTTGAGACCCAGTTACAACTGACCCCCGAAGAGGCGCCGGTAGAACTCTTTTGCTGATGTTAACTGGATAGGGTGAGCATTGCCTAGAAATAAACAGCCCAGAGGTGTTCTCTGGGCTGTTATATGATTTGTTACATGTGGCCTAATACACGACCTAATAAATGATTTATTACACGGCCTAGGTTTTGCCGTTAGAAGGTCATCTCTGGTACATGTGCTGGTACGACTAACTTACCTGCGGTTTTGCTGATGATTTCTTCAACGCTCACGCCAGGAGCGCGCTCTAGTAGGTGAAAGGCACCGTCTTTAATCTCGATAAAGGCTAAATCCGTCACTACGCGTTTAATGCAGCCATAACCCGTCAAAGGCAATTCACACACGGGCAGCAGCTTAGAATTACCGTATTTATCGGCGTGCATCATAGTCACGATAATATTCTCGGCGCCGGCCACTAGGTCCATCGCACCGCCCATGCCTTTGATCAACTTGCCAGGGATCATCCATGAGGCGATTGAACCGTTAACGTCGACCTCGAAGGCGCCCAGTACCGTTAAATCCACATGGCCGCCACGGATCATGGCAAAGCTTTCCGCCGATGAGAAAAACGAAGCGCCTTTGACTGCGGTAACCGTTTGTTTTCCCGCGTTAATTAAATCGGGATCGATGTTTTCTTCGGTGGGGAATTCACCCATACCGAGTAGGCCGTTTTCCGATTGCAGCATCACTTCCATTCCCTCTGGAATGTAGTTTGCGACCAGCGTTGGAATACCGATGCCGAGGTTGACGTAGTAGCCGTCTTTTAATTCTTTGGCGACGCGCTGGGCCAGTTGTTCTCTTGATAATGCCATGATATCTATCCTTTACTCTTGGGATCTAAGTGTCCCTTGCGTTAATCCTATGGTCGGTTGCGCTTATTTCGCGGCTTTTACCGTGCGTTGCTCGATACGTTTCTCGAACGTGCCTTGAATAACGCGATCAACATAGATGCCCGGTGTGTGGATATGATCTGGATCTAACTCGCCCGGCTCGACAATAAACTCGGCTTCGACCACAGTGATTTTTCCCGCGGTTGCCATCATAGGGTTAAAGTTGGCGGCGGTTTTACGGAAGACCAGATTACCCATAGTATCGGCTTTCCAGGCGCGTACTAAGGCAAAATCGGCGGTAAGGGATTCTTCTAACACATAATGGCGTCCCTTGATTTCACGGGTTTCCTTACCTTCGGCAACGGGCGTGCCGTAGCCAGTGGCGGTGAAAAACGCCGGAATGCCAGCGCCACCCGCACGGATTTTTTCCGCCAGCGTGCCTTGGGGAGTCAAAATCACGTTCAGTTCACCCGAGAGCATTTGCTGCTCGAAGGTGGCATTTTCGCCCACGTAGGAGGCTATCATAGTGGCGATTTGGCGATGCTTTAACAGTAAGCCTAGGCCGAAATCGTCAACGCCAGCATTGTTCGAAATCGCCGTTAACCCTTTAACGCCCATCTTAACCATTTGATTGATTAAGCCTTCTGGAATACCGCATAGGCCGAAGCCGCCGACCATAATGGTCATGTCGTCCGATAATCCGGCTAATGCGGCTTCGTAACTGCTGACGACTTTATTGAGTCCTGACATTGTGATTTCCTCTTATTGTTATTCGAGCCCAATAATCTCTAGAATCTAGAATCTAGATATTTTGTAATATTGCGTTCGCGACTTTTGAGCCATTTTTGCGCTGCAACTGTGTGCTGATCTCTTGCCCTGCCAGTGCTAATTTGTGCAGATCGATACCTGTCTCTAATCCCATACCGTGCAACATATAGACTAGGTCTTCGGTGGCAAGATTACCCGAGGCGCCTTTAGCATAGGGGCAACCGCCAAGACCTGCAACGGAGGAGTCAAATACCCGCACACCTAAGTCTAAGCAGGCCAAAATATTGGCTAACGCTTGGCCATAGGTGTCGTGAAAGTGTAGTGCCAGTTTATCTACGGGCACGCGCTCGCTGACAGTTTGCAGCATTCTACGGGCTTTTTGCGGTGTGCCTACGCCGATAGTGTCGCCGAGTGAGATTTCATAACAGCCCATTTTGTAAAGGACTTCAGACACGCGGGCTACTTCACTCACGGCAATCTCACCCTCATAGGGACAACCTAGGACGCATGAGACATAACCGCGAACGGGGATATTGTGTGCTTTTGCTAATTCTATCAAAGGGATAAAACGCTCAATTGACTCTTCTATCGAGCAGTTGATATTGCGTTGACTAAAGCTTTGGGAGGCGGCACCAAATATTGCCACCTCGGACGCTTTTGCATCTAAGGCCAGCTCAAAGCCTTTAACATTGGGCGTGAGTGCACTGTACACTACGCCGCTTTGGCGCTGTATTTGTTTGAGTACCTCGGCAGAATCCGCCATTTGTGGCACCCATTTAGGTGATACAAAACTGCCCGCTTCAATCCGCTTAAGTCCCGCGTCCGCAAGGGACTCAATCAAGGCGATTTTTGCCGCGGTTGGCACCGCCACTTCGTTTTGCAAGCCGTCGCGCGGCCCCATCTCGAAGATGCTGACCTTGTCCGATGCCGAGTGAGCGTCAATGCTGAACAATGACATGTTAGACTTCCTTAGCCGTTGGTGATTCAGTGTCAGACGCCAGCGGTGCGGCCTCTAACGGCTCAACATTGAGTAAGGTTGCACCATCTGTCACTAGCTCGCCCGCCTTAAAGTAGAACTCACTCACTATGCCATCGAAGGGCGCTTCTATGGTGTATTCCATCTTCATGGCTTCCATCACCAGCAACCCTTGGCCCGCTTTCACTTGGGCGCCCACATCGACTAAATGGGTGACGACAGTCCCGTTCATCGGGGCCTTTAATTTGTCGGCATTGCTCACTTGTTCTTCCACTACAAGGGTTTGCACTGCCTTAAAGTGATAGCTGCCTGAGGGTAAAAACAGTGTAAAGTCATCACCTTGCGAACTAACTGGGATTTTACTCTTATGGCCGTTAATTTCAGCGAGCAGTAAGTCTTGCTTCAGTTCACCGCTGAGTAACCAGGTTTGCCCGTGCAGGGGCAATTGGTACATGTCACCTAAATCTAGCATCACCAGTTGTTGTAATTCATGGGCGTCATTGAGCAGGGCGATACTGTGTTGGCTGCAGCTATTAAGTCTAAAACCGCTGACTTGGCCCCAAGGCGAATAGGGATCGGCACTGTTGATTGCCTGCGCTTTGGCGGCTTCTTTACGGGCAAGCACTTGATACAGCGCGGCAAAAGCCATGGCGTTGTCGGCTTCACTCGATGGGCTGCCGATCAGGGCATCGCCGTAACGACCGATAAAGTCGGTGCTAAAGTCGGCATTGGCAAAGGCTGGGTGTTCGGCAATGTTCGCCAAAAACTCGATATTGTGCTTAAGACCGCTGATTTGATACGACTCTAAAGCATGCACTAAACGCTGCAGGGCGCGTGGGCGAGATTCATCCCACACAATCAGTTTGGCGATCATAGGATCGTAGAAGTTACTGATCACATCGTTTTCACGAATGCCCGAATCGATACGCACGTGCTTGCTTTGCTCGGGTTCACGCAAAAAGTTGAGTTTACCGCTGGCGGGTAAAAACTCATTTTGTGGATCTTCGGCGTAAATACGCACTTCAAAGGAGTGGCCATGAATGCGCACTTCCTCTTGTTTTAACGGCAGTGGTTGACCGCTGGCGACCAGCAATTGCCATTTGACTAAGTCCTGACATGTGACCATTTCGGTGACGGGATGCTCAACCTGCAGACGGGTGTTCATCTCCATAAAAAAGAAGCTATTGTCGGTATCGAGCAGGAATTCCACGGTCCCCGCGCCAACATAATCGATGGCTTTAGCAGCGGCGACGGCGGCTTCACCCATCTGGGCGCGTAGTTCATCGCTTAATCCTGGAGCAGGCGCTTCTTCGACCACTTTTTGGTGGCGACGTTGAATCGAGCAATCGCGATCCGATAAGTAAATCGCATTGCCAAAGGTGTCAGCAAACACTTGCACTTCGACGTGGCGTGGCTTAAGTAAATAACGCTCCATCAATAACTTATCGTTACCAAAAGAGGAGGCGGCTTCACGACGCGCCGAGTTAACGGCCTCCATGATTTCGCCTTCATTTTCGACGATACGCATACCTTTACCACCGCCGCCATAAGCCGCTTTAATCAGCATTGGGAAGCCGATTTTTAAGGCTTCGGCCTTGAGGGTGGCATCGCTTTGGTCATCGCCGTGGTAACCGGGCACTAAAGGCACTTGCGCCGCCGTCATAATGGCTTTGGCGGCACTCTTACTGCCCATGGCATCGATGGCATCGCTACCCGGGCCAACAAAGATAATGCCTGCGGCTTCACATTGGCGGGCGAAACCGGCGTTTTCAGACAAAAAACCGTAGCCAGGGTGAATGGCCTGGGCACCGGATTTTTTTGCTATGTCGATAATCAAATCGCCCTTTAAGTAGGAGTCCGCTGGCGCGCTGCCACCTAAATAGAAGGACTCATCGGCCATGGCCACATGGCGGGCGTTTTTATCGGCATCGGAATATAAGGCAACGGTGCGAACGCCCATGGCCTGAGCGGTTTTGATGATGCGACAGGCGATTTCACCCCGGTTAGCAATCAATAACTTAGTAAACATTTGCTGAGTTAACATCAAAGGGCTCCTTGGGTATCATTTGGCGTTGACTTGGTAGAGTGTGCTTGTTGCCAGTTTGGCTGACGTTTCTCAAAGAAGGCGTTTAAGCCTTCCTGGCCTTCGGTCGATACCCGAATGCGGGCGATACGCTCGCTGGTGTAATCAATAGTGTCTTGATCTATCACACCATCTTCGAGGCGTGACAGCAGTGTTTTGACCCATGCCATGCCTTGGGGGCTATTGGCGAGTAGGGCTTCGATAATCGGTTTTGCGGCGGCGTCTAAGTCGTCGCTTATCTCATGGATGACGTTCAGCTTAAGGGCGGTTTGCGCACTAAAACGCTCTGCAGTCAGCATATAGCGGCGTGAGGCGCGGTTACCCATAGCGCGGGCAACGTAGGGACTTATCACTGCTGGGATCAATCCGAGTTTCACTTCGCTTAAGCAGAAGCTTGCGCGCTCGGTGGCGATGGCGATATCGCTGGCGCAAATTAGCCCGAGGGCGCCACCAAAGGCGGCGCCTTGCACCAGTGCAATGGTGGGCTTAGGAAAGGTATCTAAATCCTGCATCAGTTTAGCTAAGGCTTTGGCATCATTTAGATTTTGCTCAAAGTCCATTTGGGCTTGCTTGCGCATCCAATTGAGATCGGCGCCGGCGCTGAAGTTTTTGCCGTTCGCTTTGAGTACCAGCACTTGGCAATCTTGGTGTGTGGCAAAATAGCCAAGGACGTTAATCATCTCGCTAATCATTACTTCGTCGAAGGCGTTGTGCACATCGGCACGGTCTAAAATAAGCTCGGCAACGCCGTGATTGAGTGCGTAACTCACGTGCTGCAACTGGCTTAAGTCGTGTGTTGTCGTTTGTGTATCAGTCATCATTATTTCCCCTATCTTATTGTGTGACATATGTTTTCACATGTGCCTTTTACATACGGAACACACCAAAGCGGGTGTCTTCGATAGGGGCGTTTAACGCCGCCGATAGGGCTAGACCAACGACATCACGGGTTTGCGCCGGGTCGATAATGCCGTCATCCCATAAGCGGGCGCTGGCATGGTATGGATGACCTTCTTTATCGTACTGGGCAATAATCGGCGCTTTAAAGGCTTTTTCATCCTCAACTGACCATTCTTCGCCTTTACGGGCTAAACCGTCGCGGCGCACAGTGGCTAAAACACCCGCGGCTTGCTCGCCGCCCATCACGGAAATACGGGCATTAGGCCACATCCACATCATGGTCGGTTCGAATGCGCGGCCACACATACCGTAGTTACCCGCGCCGTAGCTGCCGCCGATAATCACAGTAAATTTAGGCACATTGGCGCAGGAAACCGCAGTCACCATCTTAGCACCGTGCTTGGCTATGCCTTCGTGTTCGTACTTTTTACCCACCATAAAGCCAGTGATATTTTGCAGGAACAGCAATGGAATTTTGCGCTGGCAGCACAGTTCGATAAAGTGTGCGCCCTTTTGCGCCGACTCGGAGAACAGGATACCGTTGTTGGCGACGATACCGACTGGATAGCCGTGAATGCGGGCAAAACCGCAGACTAAGGTTGCGCCATAGTTGGCTTTAAATTCATCAAAATCAGAATCATCGACGATACGGGCGATCACTTCTTTGACATCGAAGGGCTTTTTCAAGTCGGTGCCGACAATGCCATACAATTCGTTAATATCGAATTTTGGCGGTTTGACAGGGCTCAGTAGACTTTTTATTTGTTTTTGATGATTCAGACGTAATACTGCGCGGCGGGCAAGCTCTAGCGCGTGTTCATCGTTTTGGGCTAAATGATCGGCCACGCCCGAAATTTTAGTGTGCACTTCGGCGCCGCCAAGTTCCTCGGCGCTGACTTCTTCACCCGTGGCCGCTTTGACTAATGGCGGGCCAGCTAAAAAGATAGTGCCTTGATCTTTTACGATAATCGATTCATCCGCCATGGCGGGCACATAGGCGCCGCCTGCAGTACATAAGCCCATCACCACTGCAATTTGCGGTATGCCTTTGGCGGACATTTGCGCTTGATTGTAAAAGATGCGGCCGAAATGGTCTCGGTCGGGGAAGACTTCATCCTGGCGGGGCAGGTTAGCGCCGCCCGAGTCGACTAAATAGATGCAAGGCAAGTGGCAACGGCTGGCAATGTCTTGGGCGCGAAGGTGTTTTTTAACGGTAATCGGGTAGTAAGTTCCGCCTTTAACCGTGGCGTCGTTGGCGATGATCATGCATTCGACACCGCTTACGCGGCCGATACCGGCGATAATGCCTGCTGCGGGAACTTCTTCGTCATAGACTTCAAACGCCGCGAATTGCGATAGCTCTAAAAAGGGCGAGCCGGCGTCGAGCAGTTTTTCAACCCGTTGACGGGGCAGTAATTTACCGCGGGATAAATGACGCTCCAGCGCCACTGGGCCGCCGCCGAGTTCGATTTTGGCTAGTTTAGTTTTAAGATCGGCCACGAGGGCGGCCATATCAGCGGATTTCGCTTTAAATTCATCGCTACGGGCGTTAATACGACTGCTTAATTGCGTCACTTTGGTTGTCCTTCTCAAGCGGAAATTCGGTGTGTAGAGCTATCGATTTTGAGTGTTTATCGATACTTAGGGCTAATGGCGCGCAGTGTCCATTAGCCCTATGGCGACCTATTTAGTCTCGTTAAATAGCTCGCGGCCAATCAGCATGCGGCGAATTTCAGAGGTGCCAGCGCCGATTTCATACAGCTTGGCATCGCGCAGTAAACGGCCGGTGGCGTATTCGTTGACGTAACCGTTACCGCCTAGCAGTTGAATCGCATCCAGTGCCATTTTAGTGGCGAGCTCTGCGCTATAGAGGATGGCGCCCGCCGCATCTTTACGGGTGGTTTCACCGCGATCGCAGGATTTGGCCACGGCATACACATAGGATTTGGCGGCGTTCATGCCAGTGTACATATCGGCGAGTTTGCCCTGGACTAATTGGAATTCACCGATGGATTTACCAAACTGCTCACGCTCGTGGATATAAGGTACAACGATATCCATGCAGGCGCTCATGATCCCAAGTGGGCCGCCAGATAGCACGACGCGCTCGTAATCTAGGCCGCTCATCAGCACTTTTACGCCGTTGTTGAGGCCACCAAGAATGTTTTCCTCAGGTACTTCAACATCTTCAAACACCAGTTCGCAGGTGTTAGAGCCGCGCATGCCGAGTTTGTTGAGTTTTTGTGCCTGGCTAAAGCCCTTAAAACCACGCTCGACGATAAAGGCGGTGATCCCGTGGGCGCCTTTGGTGAGGTCGGTTTTGGCGTAAATCACATAGGTGTTAGCATCTGGGCCGTTAGTGATCCACATTTTATTGCCGTTGAGGATATAACGATCGCCTTCCTTGCGGGCGTGCAGCTTCATTGACACTACGTCTGAGCCCGCGTTTGGCTCACTCATGGCCAGCGCGCCAATATGCTCGCCGCTCACCAGTTTAGGCAGATACTTGGCTTTTTGCGCCGCATTACCGTTACGGTTGATTTGGTTAACACATAGGTTGGAATGGGCACCGTAGCTTAGGCCAATAGAGGCCGATGCGCGGGAAATTTCTTCCATCGCGACAACGTGGGCAAGGTAGCCCATGTTCGCGCCGCCGAACTCCTCAGGTACTGTCACGCCCAGCAGTCCCATACCGCCGAGGACTGGCCAAATTTCATTGGGGAAGGCGTTGTCGTGATCGACTTTGGCGGCGATGGGGGCGATTTCGTTTTTGGCAAAATCCTGTACTGCATCGCGGAGCATGTCGATGTCTTCGCCAAGGCCAAAATTGAGACTAGTGTAGAGTGAGTTCATTGCTTGTGTCCTATCTGAGGTACTAATTTATAATTTTTATGATTAGGTGCTTGAGTCGTTGTTTTGTCTTACTGGGCCAATTGTCTACCTTTGTACTTTGGCCTTGTCATGTTAATGCGGCAGCCATGCCGTATTCGCCATCCTTTAGGCTTTAACGGCCTGACTTTCTTCCAAGGCGAGACGACATTGCTGCTCGGCGGAATTAAGCTCCATTAACACGACTTTGATATCGTCCATTTGTTGCTGCAGTGCCGATTTTTTCTCTTCGACTAGGGCCAGCATAGTGTTGAGCTGGGTCGTGCTGCTCTTGTCGGCATCGTATAATTCGAACAGACGACGGGTTTCGGCCAGGGAGAAACCTAAGCGTTTACCACGTAAAATAAGTTTGAGGCGAACCCTGTCTTTGAGACTATAAATTCGGGTTTGGCCGCGACGTTTAGGTTTAAGTAAACCTTGGTCTTCGTAGAAACGAATGCTTCGCGTAGTGATATCAAACTCTTTGGAGAGATCACTTATCGAATAAGTCGTTTGGGCTGTGGTAGTTGCGCTCATTCATGCACCTTGGTTAATCATTTTTAAGCAAGATATATGAAGTTTACGTAAAGGTAAAGATTGCAATAAAGTCAGTTCAAATTTTTTGTCAATTCTACTTGCCACCGCGAGCGAGTTGAATAATTTAATTTGATGATTATATTGGATTTTATTGTGGTTTGTGATGGTGGGGTATCACTGCGCCGCCACTATCGCAGCTGACGCAGTTAAAAGCCGCTCTTGGGGTAAAGGCGCGGCCTATTCAATGATATTGAGCAAACCATCCTTGGCGAGTACGGCATCATAGGTTGGACGATTTAGGGCCTCAATTAATACCGGATCGCGCTGGTAAATATCGTTGTAGAACCTGAGTTTTCCTTCCCTGGTGCTGACTGTCCAATACATGATAAGGATATCCAGCGGCTCATCGAGGAAAATATTTTCAGTTTTACCCTCGGCGAGCTTTTCACTCAATGATGCCGGTGCCCAGTTGGCATTGGCGCTGAGGAGTTTATCGGCGAGCACCAGCGGATCTTTCACCCGAATACAACCATGACTAAAGGCTCTGTCCGTACGCTCAAATAGTTTTTTTGATGGAGTATCATGTAGATAGATTGCATATTGGTTTGGGAAGATAAATTTTACTTGGCCAAGTGAATTATCATTCCCGGGTTGCTGCACAAACCAATAGGGGAAGTTTTTTGCGCTCGTCGTTTGCCAGTCGATGTTATCAATATTAACTGGCGTGCCTGAGCCTTCGACCACATTGAAGTGTTTTTTCTTTAAATAATCTGGATCTTTCCTGACATGGCCGATGATTTCGGGAAAGATACTGCGTGGTACTGTCCAAGTGGGATTCACGACGAGGTATTTAAGTTTCGATTTAAACAGCGGCGTTTTAGTATCGACCTTTCCAATAATGATGTCGGTGCGCCAGCTCAGGGCGTTGTCCCTAAAGAGTAAGAGCTCGTAGCCCGCTAAGTTAACAATTAAATAGTTTTCTGTTAAGTCGGCCGATAGCCAACGGGCGCGCTCTAAGTTAATGCGAATTTGTTCCACTCGGCGTGTATAGGGCACATTCAGCGCCGCCATGGTTCCCGCACCAATGACGCCATCGGCTGTCAGGCTATGGTCGGTTTGAAAGCGCCTGATCCTATTTTCTAGCGCATTATCGTAGCTTGTGATTGCCGCGTTTTCGGTGGTGGTTTCATCGAGATAACCTAGCTCGGAAAGTCTTTTGCTTATATCGGCGAGGCTGGGGTGATTCGCCCCGGGTTTAATCACCTCAGTATAAGGGATCGCCTCGAAGGGATAACGCTTGGCGAGCTCTCGATAATGGGCTAGGTAGCGTTTTAATTCATGGTAGGGCGCAATATTCGGCGCAAGCCCCGCAATGGCATCTGCAACCGTATGTGACTGAATATGTTTCTCAAGCTGTTTTAAGGTGGTATCAAAATCGAGCTGGGTTTCGTCGTAATTCCAGGTTTTACCTAACATACTGGGGTTGATTTTGCCATTCAGCAAATGGATGGCATAGGTGATGATCCCATCGGTTAGCAGGATTTCAAATACTTTGCTCTGTTGTTCATCGCGCCAGTTTGTTGCTGTGAGTTGGCTATACAACTCCATGAGTCGTGGGTAATGGTAGTCTTCCTTCGCTAAGCCTTCATCATCGGCATTTTTGAGCACATCGAGCAGGGTGCCCGCATACTCTTTATCATTCCAGAGGGGCTCATACTGACGGACTTGATAGATCCGTGACACTAACTTGGCACTGATAATTTGAGTGTTATCAATTTTGGCCCTCTCGCCAATGGAAATGGGTTCGAGGAGTGCTTCAAGTTGTTGGGATGATGCCAGACTTGGGAATGCCAATAAGCTGCACAGCAAACATAGAGAAAGTTTGAACTGGTGGTATTTCGCCATAATACGTATTTCTTTCCGTGAAAAAATCCATTTAAGACATTAGATTAGGTGGATACTGCCGGTTCAGCAATAGCCATTTTGATTATTTGTTATTCCAATGCAACTAAAATGTGGCCGATAAATAGTCACCGGCTATATCCCTTAGTCTAATGGGGGAATAATGCGTTGCGGGTCATAATCATCCACGGGAAGGAAGGGGAGAATATCATCTATGCTGACATAGATGAGCGTCATGATGGGAGGCCTTATGACAGATGTCGCACAACAATTACATCAAGCATCGATAGACAATAAATCCGAATTTTGGCAACAAGCGGCCAGGGCTCTCGATTGGGTAACGCCCAGCAAACACATACTCGATGAAAGTCATGCACCATTTTATCGCTGGTTTAGTGATGGTGAATTAAACACTTGTTACAACGCCATCGACAGGCACATTTTAGCGGGGTGTGGAGAGCAGGCCGCTATCCATTATGTTAGCCCTGTGACTGAAACCGAATACAGTATTACCTATAACGAGCTGCTTGCGCAGGTATCTCGACTTGCCGGCTATTTAACCCGTATCGGGGTGACTCAGGGTGACCGAGTGGTGATTTACATGCCTATGGTGCCCGAAACCGTCTATGCCATGCTGGCCTGTGCCCGCATTGGCGCGATTCATTCGGTGGTTTTTGGTGGTTTTGCCGCCAATGAGTTAGCCACACGGATCAATGATGCTAAACCCAAATTGGTTATGTCGGCATCCTGCGGTATTGAGCCATCCGGGATTGTGCCTTACAAGCCTTTGTTAGATAGAGCATTGAATGAAGCAGAGCATAAAGTTAGCCATTGCTTGATTTTAAATCGACCTCAATATGAGGCGCAGATGCAAGCGGGGCGGGATAAGGATTGGCTATCCGCAGTCGTGGGGTGTGACAGCGCCCCTTGTGTCACCGTAAAGGCGACCGATCCGCTTTATGTGCTCTATACCTCGGGTACGACGGGGCAACCTAAAGGTGTCGTTAGGGATAATGGCGGCCATGCCGTGGCCTTGGCTTGGTCTATGACTCATATTTACGACATTGGCCGGGGCGATGTGTTTTGGGCCGCATCCGATGTGGGTTGGGTGGTGGGGCATTCATACATTGTCTATGGGCCCTTATTGGTTGGAGCGACCACTTTATTATACGAAGGCAAACCCGTTGGAACTCCAGACCCTGGCGCCTTTTGGCGTACGATAGCGAAATATAAAGTGAAGAGCTTCTTTACTGCGCCCACGGCTATCCGAGCCATTAAGCGTGAAGACCCTGATGCAGACTATGTTGAAGGTGTCGATCTCAGCTGCTTAAAAAACGTATTTTTAGCCGGGGAGCGCTGCGATCCCGATACCTTACATTGGGCCGAGGCCAAGTTAAATAAGCCCGTGATCGATCACTGGTGGCAAACGGAAACCGGCTGGCCAGTGGCCGCCAATTTAATGGGAACCGCGCCTATTGCCGTTAAGGCGGGATCGCCAGGCAGACCCGTTCCCGGGTATCAGGTCGATGTCGTCGATGAATTGGGTGAAAAAGTGGCCGCTAATGTATCGGGTAATGTGGTGATCAAATTGCCACTTCCTCCCGGTACTCTGACGACCCTCTGGCAGAATGATAAACGCTATCAAGAAAGTTATTTATCTATGTATCCTGGCTATTATCTCACGGGCGATGCGGGCTATATGGATGAGGACGGCTATTTGTACATTATGAGTCGTATCGATGACATCATTAATGTGGCGGGCCATAGATTATCGACGGGACGTTTTGAAGAGGTTCTGTGTCAACATCCCGATGTGGCCGAGGCTGCCGTGATTGGGGTTGATGATAAGCTCAAAGGCCAAGTTCCCTTAGGGTTAGTGGTGCTTAAAAAGGGCGTGACTATCAGCGATGAAGAGCTGCATAAACAGCTGATTAGTTTAGTGCGTCAAGAAATCGGCCCAGTCGCCTCCTTTAGATTGGTGAGCGCAATTCAAAAATTACCTAAAACTCGCTCGGGGAAAATCCTCCGTGGGACTATGCGTAAAATTGCCGATAACCAGCAATTTACGGCGCCAGCGACCATTGAAGATCCCCAAACCTTAGACTTAGTGCGCACGACCTTAACCCGCATGGGGTACGCCGATGCGTTAGTGTAATCGCTTGGGGCGCCTTTATATCAAAGCGATATATCAAACGTTAGATCAAAGCGTTAGATCAAAGCGATAGCCAAGACTACCGGGCTATCGCTTTTTTCTTGCCGATATTTGTCCGCAAAGATTGATACTCAATGGACAAATTTGCTAGGCTAGCCAACTCATCACCTGACTTTGGTTTTCAGTGCTTGGGTTTTCTTGAAACTCAAAACCAATAAGTGCAGAGGGTGAAATCTAGCGGCGTTTAGCACCTTTATCGGTTGCACTGAACGCCCATGATCACACGTCAAATGGCTTAGGGACGACCCTAAATACGCCTTATCTAACATGGGGACGACCCCTTTAATGGGAGTTCGCTATGAGCTGGTTTTTATTAGTGCTTGCAGGTCTTTTTGAAATTGGTTGGGCTATTGGCCTTAAATATACCGAAGGTTTTAGCCGTCTGTGGCCAAGTATCTTTACAGTATCGTCCATGGCGGTGAGTGTCTTGCTATTGGGGCTTGCTGTTAAACAATTACCTATAGGTACGGCCTACGGTGTGTGGGTGGGCATTGGCGCCATGGGAACGGCAATTGCCGGAATTATCCTGTTAGGTGAAGGTGTTAGCCTACTTAAAATGGTCAGTTTATTACTGATCCTATTGGGCGTTTTAGGGCTTAAGCTGGCTCACTAATTTACACATTTCGGCGTTAAGTGATTGGCTCTTTTGGTACAATCGAAATTGCCAATCCTATGTCTATGGTAATTAAGTTACAAAGATCGGTATAATTACCCCTCAAAATTGGTTAGTTCTAACCTCTGTGACCCGTGGGAATTATATAATGCAAAACCACAGCAATCTTAGTGATATCGGCGTCATTGGCCTTGGCGTTATGGGGAAAAACCTCGCGCTAAACATCGCAGATAATCAATATCACGTCAGTACGTTCGACCTCGATCCTGTTAAAGTCAATGGTGTTATACAGCAGGAAAAACAAGAGCGTATCGGACTCGAACCCCGTATTCTTGGCTGTGCTAATCTTACCGAAATGTTAGCCAGTCTCACAAAACCCCGCATTTTGGTGCTTTCTGTTCCCGCCGGCGCGCCCGTTGACGGTGTCTGTAATGCCTTGATTGCGGCGGGTATTGAAGCCGATGATATCGTAATAGATACAGGCAACAGCCTATGGACCGACACTGTTGAGCGTGAAGCGCGCTATCAAGGTCAGTTTGTATTTTTCAGCTCTGCGGTTTCGGGTGGTGAAGTGGGGGCGCGTTTTGGCCCTTCGCTGATGCCTAGCGGCAATATTGATGCGTGGCACCATGTTGCACCGATTTGGAAAGCGATTGCCGCTAAGGTCGATGCTAAAACTGGGCTACCTATCGAGCGCTTCGAGCCGGGTAACCCTGTGACAGAAGGCGAGCCATGCACGACTTATATTGGTCCTGCGGGTGCTGGCCATTATGTGAAGATGGTACATAACGGTATTGAATACGCCGATATGCAATTGATTTGCGAGGCGTATCAAATATTGCATGACGGTTTAGGCATGAGCGCAGCAGCAGTGGGCGAGGTGTTTGAACGCTGGAACAAAGGCAGTTTAAACAGCTATTTGATGGGGATCAGTAGCGAGGTATTAAAGCAGGCCGATCCCTTAACGGGCAAACCGCTGGTGGAAATGATCTTAGATAAAGCGGGCCAAAAGGGCACGGGTTTGTGGACAGCGGTCAGCAGTTTACAAATAGGTTGCCCAGCACCCACTATTGCCGAGGCTGTATATGCCCGGGCGGTGAGCACTCAAAAGTCCCTACGCTTGCAACTTAGCCAGAAATTAGCTGGGCCAAATTCAGCGATGATTGATGATGCGCAAAAAGCACAATTGATTGAAGCCCTTGAAAGCGCTTTATACTGTGCCAAGGTCTGTTGTTACGCCCAAGGTTTTCAGTTAATGGCGATGACGGCCCAGGAGCAAAAATGGCAGCTAGATTTTGCACAAATTGCAAAAATTTGGCGGGCGGGTTGTATTATTCGAGCCACTTTCTTGCAATCAATTACCCAAGCCTATCAAGCCAATGCCGAACTGAGCAATCTGTTGATGGCCGACAGTTTTGCAACGGCCCTATCTGAAAAGCAAGGTCAATGGCGCACGGCGGTTGCAGCAGCTGTGATGCAGGGGATTCCTGCACCCTGTATAAGCTCGGCTCTGGCCTATTACGACAGTTACCGCTGTGAAACCTTACCAGCAAACTTACTTCAAGGTCAGCGGGATTTTTTCGGAGCCCACACCTTTGAGCGAATCGATGCGCCAGCGGGTGAAAAATACCACTTAGATTGGAGTGCAAAAGAGCGTACTTTAACAAAGCTTTAATGCCCAGTAGATGTGAATATCTAAAAAGCCCTTCAATTTTTGAAGGGCTTTTTTTATGGCTGACATTTCGATGCATTTTTTAAAATTGATGTGTAGCGTCTTAGTCGATTTGGTTAATCAATAAACAATTGTTATTTACGGGTTTACATAATAATTGGTGAGTTAATAAGTGAGTATGATTTTAAATAATTATTCTATCAATTTATACATGGCGCAATTTATAGGCTGTTAAAATTTAATTTACAGTGTATTTATATATTTTAATACGGTGTTTCATTCTGTAAATAATTAACTGCATATCATGCTGTAATAACTTTTGTCGAAAATTGTAATGAATTATTTTCAACTTTTCATGCTTCAGAATTAGTTGAGGTCGGTGCTTTTTTGAAATGTGTGACGCTCGTTTAGTGTATTGTTTTTTATTTGTTTATTTACACTTTAACGTTTTTAGATTGGACAGTTTTTATTTTATTCATCACAGGTTGTTATTTAAAAAAATTGCACTATTCAGTTTATCGTATCGTTTACTTTTATTTTGACAAGGCTGTTACTTGTGTTAAAAGGTCTGCATCACGCTAACGTTGTATGTTAATTATCTTGGTGTGAAAAATAATTAAAATAACAGAATTTTGTGCGGAATAATTATGCTTTAGCCATAGTTATCTAGCACTCAATTATAAAATGTAATGACAAGAAGGAATGTCTATCATGCGTATGTCCATTGTTGCATTAAGCATCACGGCGGCCTTATTGGCTGGCTGTGGCAGTGATGATAAAAAAGCCCCGGCGCCTGAGCCAAAAGTGAATACGGCACCAACAACAGCGGATATGACTGTTGATGTGTCACAGTCGATGCTTTTTTCTGGAAAACTCGAGGCAACTGATGCTGAAGGTGGCTTGACTTATTCTTTAGTGGATCCCGCCGATCTTAAGCTGGGTATCTTTACACTAGTGAATAAAAACACGGGAGAATTTACCTATGCTTCCGATGCGAGTGAAGGCACTGAAGTCGTTCGATTTAAAGTGTCTGATGGCCAGTTACAGGCCGAAGCCAATCTGACCATCAACATTAAGCATGGCGATCCGCTGTTTACTTACCAATGGCATTTAAAAAACACCGGGCAGAATGCCTTTGCGGCGAACCGCGGTGTTGCCGGTGAAGATATGAATGTGAGTGGTGCGATTTCTGATCAAGCAATGGGACAAGGCGTGACCGTGGCTGTGGTGGATGATGGTTTAGAAATTGCTCATCCGGATCTGGTGAATAACACTGTCAATGGTAGTTCATACAATTTAATCACAGGTACTGTTGATCCAACGCCTTTCTCTGGTGAAGCCGCCCATGGTACTTCAGTGGGTGGGATTATTGCGGCCGAAGGCTGGAACGGTATCGGTGGCCGCGGTGTGGCGCCTAAGGCGAAGCTGATAGGTTTTAACTTCTTAGACCAAGACCCAACGGGTAAAGTGGCGAACGTACAAACGTTTGAAAACTTTGCAAAATCCCATGGTGCGAGTGCCTATAGTGATAGCGCCCGTGTCTTTAACCAAAGTTACGGTTATAGCTTGCCGTTTCCCCATGGTTTTGATGAGGACGAAACTGAGGTTTATCAGGATATTGCGACTCAAAGCTTTGATGGCAAAGGCAGTATTTTTGTCAAATCTGCGGGTAACGGTTATCAATACTACCGTTTCCGTACCTTCTGGTTACCGGGGGATTACTTCACTGCAACGGCGGATAAGCCGGCTAACTATGGGTTGCCATTCCATAACTCTAACATGTCGACTGACAATGCCAACGTCTATAACTTAGTCGTGAGCGCGATTAATGCTAAGGGTAAACTCTCTAGCTACTCATCAGTGGGCTCAAATATTTTTGTGACTGCGCCCGGCGGTGAGTACGGAGATGATGATCCAGCCATTGTGACGACGGATCGTATGGGTTGTGAAAATGGTTATGCGATTGCAGAAGACAGACCAAGCACGCCATTCCACGGTGGTTTAAACCCGTTAAACCCAAATTGTGATTACAACTCCACAATGAACGGCACTTCCTCCGCCGCGCCAAATACTTCAGGTGCTGTGGCTGTGATTATGAGTGCAAATCCCGATTTAACCTGGCGTGACGTTCGCCATGTGCTGGCAAAAACCTCAACCAAAGTGGATGCGGATATTGCGGCTAAAACAGTCACTATCGGTGAGGGTGAAGGCGCGCCTGTCTATACGGCGATTCCTGCTTGGCAACAAAACGCGGCAGGCTTCTCGTTCCATAACCTCTACGGTTTTGGCCGCGTGAATGTGAGTGAGGCAGTCAAATTGGCTAAATCCTATGCAGAGGATTTAGGTGAATACCTAGTGACAGAGTGGCAAGCAAGCCAAGAATTGGCAAAATCGATCCCCGATGCCGATATCAATGGTGTAACCGATACCCAAGTCGTGGCGGATGATTTGGTAATCGAAGCGGTGCAAATTCAGTTAACGGCCGATCATCTACGTCTTCCTGATGTTGCGGTAGAATTGATTTCGCCAGCGGGCACTAAGAGCGTGCTGATGACGCCCTATAACGGTCTCGTCTACCAAGGTGTGATGGATAAAAATAATCCTGAGGATCTTGTCACTGGTTTTGATGCAACCCCTATGTTATCGAATGCGTTTTATGGCGAGTCTTCAAAGGGGGAATGGACTATAAAACTCATCGATGTGAATAGCGGTGATTACTCCTTTATTAAGTTTGATAAAGGTCGTACACCCATTGCAATCCCGAACGAAGCCGATGGCAAGCTAAAAGGTTGGTCAATTCGTTTCCATGGCCATGCTGCCAAGTCTGCATCTTAAGGAGTATTAGATGAAAACATTAAATTTATCATTAATTGCAGTTGCACTTTCATTATCTGCACAAGCGATGGCCCATAGCAAAGTGGATTTCTCTGAGCCGCAATCCGAGTCTAAAGGAATGAGCCGCGCCGAGTTTTTGGGCACAGATATTCAGTATTACGTCAAAACTGAGACTGGCATTAAACAGGCTAAGCAATTGGTTAAAGGCCAAAAAGTCGTGACTCAGTCAGGTACGCCTTTTGCTGAAATGACGGGTAAATTAGTGGTCAAGTTAAAACCTGGTGTTTCTGCAACTGACTTTGCTAAGGCCCATGGATTGAAAGTTGATTGGCAAAATAACAACAACTTACTGCTCCTTGCGGCAGAAGAGGGCACAGATCTTATGGGTCTTATCCAATCGATTAAAGCCTCCCCCGAGGTCGAGCGTGCTAAGCTAGATCGCGCACTTGCTAAGCAAGAAATCCAATAAGCAATGCTGTGACAAGAGTTAAACAAAAGGGCCGAAAGGCCCTTTTCTTATTGTAGGGCCATAGATTTTGCGCGAAGTTAATTGATGTTTTATGCTAACTTTCGCTAAACATAGATCTTAAAGGCAAATTCAACGGAGTGATAATATGCAAGAAAATCCCATAAAATCTGCTGTTGCGACAAGTCAAAATGGTGTGGCACGGGCAGATGGAAAGCTGATTGTGACTAAAAAGCTAATCAGTTTTTCACCCTACAATAAAGCATTGGGGCTTGGTCCATACGAGTTTGAAAGAAGCGATATTGCTAAAGTTGAGCAATGTTGGGGCAAGGGGGGTGGCATTTTACCTATCACTTCGGACGCGATAAAAATTACCCTTGTGGATGGTCGCGTGTATCAATTTATTTTGGCGAATCCCCAGGAGTGGATAAGTCTGCTAAGTCATTAATCTGTTACCAGCCTGACAAGTGAGCAGGCTTAAGCCAGCAAAAAGTTTAGTGAAAAATGATATTAGTTACTGATTTTAAAGTATAAAACATTACCTAGTTCTTGTCGATTGGTTGCTATATTTGTGTAGCCGCAAGCTGCACTAAGTTTTCCCACAGCGCCTGCGCGACAGGGCCTAGAGGGGAGTGGGGGAGTCGCATCACATAGTAATCGAGTTGGATCAGGTTTTGCCTTTCCCGCAGTTCAAGCGGTTGTAAGCTTCCATCGGCGAGAGCATCTTCAACCAGATAGTGAGGTAGTTTTCCCCAGCCCATCCCACCTTGGATCAGCATTTTCTTCGTATAAAAATCATTTACATACCAACGGCGCTGCCCAGCTTGAACCCCAAATTCAATATTGGCGGTTCCCGTCCCTGTATCTTGGATCACAATTTGGTACTCGTTCACTAACTCCCGTACATGGCTTAGGTTGGGATAACGGCCGAGTAAGCGGGGTGAGGCGACATCCAATAGACTTCCCGAAAATAAATAGCCAAGTTCAAAATGGCTCGAGTGCATCGGCTCAATGCCGCCAGCGGAAATCGCAATGTCGGCTTTGCCTCGAGTTAAGGCTTCGAGTGCGCCCGTTAAATACTCTTGTTTAAGAATAATTTGCGTATGTGGAAACTCATTTTGTGTCCGCTCCAGAATGGGTAAGATGCGGGCAAGATTAAAGGAGGCCTCAAAGGCTAAGGTGATACTGGCTTCGTTACCTTTGGCTAAATGTTTGGCGACTTGGCGCATTTCCTGCGCTTCGTTGAGTACGCGCTGGGCGTATTGCAGTAATTTGTGCCCTTCTTGGGTCAGTGCTAACCGATAACCTTGGCGGTCGAATAAGACTATATCTAGTTGAGATTCAAGCTGTTTAATGCTTTGGCTAATTGCGGGTTGTGTCTTATGTAACTTGTCACTGGCCGCTTTTAGGGAGCCGGCAAGTGCAAGAGTATTAAACATTAACAGTTGTTCTAAGGTCACGGCAAAGCCCCTAAACAAATAAAGAATTATTTTAGGAGATGTTAGATATTATTCCATATTTATTTATTTTTTAGGGGCTCATAATTCCGCCATATAGCAGTAGTGTGCTTTTTATGAGGCGTACTACAAGGTGTTTTTAGGTGCAATCTAATGAGCCGTTAAGGTCGATATTGCATCGAACTCGCTCAACATCATGGGGGGAATATGGCGATAAATCAGTTATGTTTAGTGAAAGGCAACGGCAAAAATGCGGCCGATACCGATCCTCAACTGCTTTTTGTCTGTGCAAAGACCTTAAATCGCGCGGCGGTTGCGGTGACGCTGGCGATGAGCATAGTGTTTTTATGTTCGGGGATGGGCAAATTGCTCAGCGTGCCATTTTTCCATGTGCCTTTTACCTTGATGAACTTACCGACGGGTTTTGGTTACTTTATTGGCGTCATCGAAGTGGTCGGCGCCATTGGCATAGGTTGGCGTGAATATCGAGTATGGTCGGCAACGGCATTGCTGTCGGTGATGATGGGCGCGATTTATTACCACTTTAACTATGAAACCACCTTTAGTGCTTTGCCTGCATTATCTTTATCAGCCCTGTTGTTTTTAACCATCAAATTAGATGAAAGTGTCGATAGATTAGTGCGCTTTCAACGTCAATTGATTGAGATGAAAGCGATTTTCTAACCTGGGCTCCAAATAACCCCAAGGTTAATCAGTGACAACCAAGAGTTTTATCAAGAGATGGTTACTATGACGCACGCGAATGACAGCCTGATGCCGGTATTATTTGTTCCCCATGGCGGTGGGCCTTTGCCGCTACTCAATGATGCTAAGCATCAAGAGTTAGGTGCATTTTTATCCTCAATTGCGGCAAAAATCCCAACACCCAAAGCCATTGTATTGATCACCGCCCATTGGGAAGAGGCGCAGGTTACGCTGTCGAGTCATCCCCATCCTGGCATGTTATTTGACTATTATGGGTTTCCTCCTGAGGCTTATACCCTCAGTTATCCCGCGCCCGGCGAGCCAGCACTTGCCGAAAGGATTGCCCGCTTATTAAAGGCAAATGGAATAGCGGTAAAACTCGATAATCAGCGTGCCTTCGACCACGGCACTTTTGTGCCGCTTAAGCTGATGTATCCACAAGCCAATATCCCTGTGGTGCAAATGTCATTAGTGCAACATCTTGATCCTAGTGCCCATATTGCGATTGGTGAGGCGCTCTCGCCACTACGGGAACAGGGTGTGTTAATGGTGGGGTCGGGGATGTCGTTTCACAATATGCGAGCGTTTTTCTCAAGCGATCCTCAAGTGTTACCCCGTAGCCAAGCGTTTGATGGCTGGTTAACCCAAGTGCTGACATCGGAAGTTAAGCATGCAAAATCGCAGTTAATTGATTGGCAATCGGCACCTGAGGCGCGTTTTAGTCATCCACGGGAAGAGCATTTATTGCCTTTGCATGTGTGTTTTGGCGCGGCGAGTACTCATTCGCCCCAAGCAACACAAGCGTTTAGTGGCGTGTTATTCAATACGGCGATATCGGGTTATCTCTGGCAATAATATGCTGAAAAAACTCGTTATTTCCTTATTCAAATAAAAAGGTTCGTATAAAAATACGAACCTTTTTATTGTCGATGGCTTTAACGATTACGCAGTAAAGACTAAACCCACACTAAACAGGGTGCTGAAAATCATCGTGAGTTTGGCGGTGCGCCCAAGGAGTGGATTTAAGGCTTCACCCGAGACAGCATAGAAATCACTGCTGAGTTTGCGGGCGATAAGCAGCGATAAGCCGGCGAGTAGCACAGGTAACCCCGGCAAAATACCCAATAAAAAGCCGGCGATCACTAAACCAAAGGGCAAGTAAATTAAGGCTTGATACAGCACTTTCGCCTGAGCTTCGCCTATTCTCACAGCTAGGGTATGTTTGCCCGCTTGGGTGTCGGTACGAATGTCTCGAGTGTTATTCACTAGCATAATCGCGGCATTAAATAGCCCAATCGCACAGCCTAATAACCAGGCATTGATGGTGGTATCGCCTGCCTGTAGATAATAACTACCCACCACGGCAACTAAGCCGAAAAAGATAAAGGCAGCGACTTCACCTAAGCCATGGGAGGCGAGTGGATAGGGGCCGCCACTGTAACCCAGCGCCCCTAAAATAGCGGCCGCAGCGAGAATCGCGATGGGCCAGCCACCGTGCCAAATCAAATAAGAGCCTACTGCCAGCGCCATTAGCAGGCAAAAAACCATGGCGTTACGCACTTTGTTCGGCGGGATCATGCCACTTTGGCTGACGCGCACAGGGCCGATGCGTTCGGCGGTATCTATGCCATTTTTAAAATCAAAGTAGTCGTTGGCAAGATTGACCGCAATCTGCAATAAAATCGCACATAACATAGAGGTTGCGGCGATTAACCAACTGAAACGATCAAGGTGTAAGGCAAGAATATTACCGATTAATAGGGGACCAATAGCCGCAGGTAAGGTGCGGGGTCTTATGGCTAAAATCCAAGGATTCATGGTGTCCAGTCGTTATTAAGGAAAAGAAAAGGGTATTGAACAGCGTCATAGCATAACAAGATTTAATGGGAAAGTGAGCACTATCTAATAAACGCATGTAATAGAGTTTGAATTGGCGCACATATGTTTATCTTTGTGGGTTGAGATTTGTCGTCAAGTTCAAAGAAAAGCATCAATGTCTGTGTTTTTATAGCGACATATGGATGGGTTTGCTTGGAATGTCATGCAGTTGTGGCTATGGCTAAGCGCGCCAGAGTGCAGGGCTATACGGGCTTAGCATCATACCAATAAGGATACCTTCGGATGCGTTTCGATAACGTTGTGGCACTGATCACGGGGGCGGGCTCAGGTCTTGGTCGAGCCTATGCCATTATGCTGGCTGAGCGGGGCGCAAGGGTGGTGCTGATTGACCGGCCTGTATCGGATAACAGCAATGCGAATCTAACCCAAACCTCTGACAGTATTATAAAACTGGGGTGTGACTGCCTTTCATATATTTTAGATGTAAGTCAGCTGTCCGAGGTAAACGCTATGGTGGCCGATGTCGTTAGGCGTTGGCAGCGTATCGATATATTGATCAATAACGCAGGTATTTATGGTGAGTGTCAGTTCGAGCATATCACCCCGGCAATGTGGCAGCGTCAGTTTGATGTGGATGTGAATGGCAGTTTTTATTTAACCCAAGCCGTATGGCCCTTGATGAAAGCGCAGGAATATGGGCGCATTATGATGACTACGGGAGCTTCGGCGCTGTTTGGCGATCTGCATCAAGTGGGTTTTAGCGCGGCAAAAATGGCGCTGGTGGGCATGGTCAATAGCCTTGCCCTTGAGGGTGAGCAGTACAATATTTACGTCAATAGCCTTTGCCCTCAAGCGGTAACCGCTATGACGACAAAGCATTTAGCCAGCGCAATTCAGCCTTTATTTTCCTTTGAGACGTTAACGGCGACAACGGCATTTTTAGTGAGCCCATCGGCGCCCAATGGCCAACATATTTTGGCGGGGGCAGGCAGTGTCAGTCATGGCATGTTTGCCGAATTTCAACCTCTGTATTTTAGTGAGGGCTTATGCACGCCCGATAAACTAGTGCAATATTGGCCCGAGCTTTATCAGGCGTTCCCTGTAAGTTTACATTCCAGTGGCGAGGATAAAGTGCTGGCATGGTCAAGGCAGAGCGCCCTAGAGCATCATATTAAAATCGATTAAGTCCTAAGGGGGCATAACGGTTTAGGGCGAGTTGCAGCATAATGAACTCAATACTGGTCAGCCCTAGTCGAACTGAGTTACTCTTTAGCATTATTTGCTAATTATTCAGTAGGATCCCATGAGTCAGGTATTAGACGATCTTCTATCATTACTATCCCTTGAGCAAATTGAAATTGGGCTATTTCGTGGTCAGAGCCAAGATCTGGGCTTTGGGCATGTATTTGGTGGCCAAGTCATGGGGCAAGCTTTAAGTGCGGCAAAGCAAACCGTGCCCGTGGAGCGCAAAGTGCATTCTTTGCACTCGTATTTTTTACGGGCCGGGGATGAAAAATTGCCCATAGTGTATGAAGTGGAAAATATGCGCGATGGGGGCAGTTTTAGCGCTAGGCGGGTGAGCGCGATTCAAAAGGGGCGGCCCATTTTCCATATGACCTGCTCCTTCCAAGAGCCAGAGGACGGCTTTAGCCATCAGGCCACTATGCCACAAGTTCCTGGACCCGAGGGATTGTTAAACCAGCAGGAGTTGGCGATGACAATGCGGGATAAAGTGCCAGCCAAGATGCTTGAAAAGTTTATGGCCGATGCCCCCATTGAAATGCGTTTAGTGAACCCACTTCATCCCTTCGCGCCTAAAGAAACTGAGCCCTATCGCTATGTTTGGTTTAGGGCAAATGGCCCAATGCCCAGTGACGCGCATATCCATGAATACCTGCTGGCCTATGCTTCTGATTTCAATTTTTTAGTGACAGCCGCACAGCCCCATGGGATTTCATTTTTAAGCCCAGGGGTGAGGATGGCGACGATAGATCATGCGATGTGGTTCCATCGTCCTATCAATATGGGAGAATGGCTGCTCTACAGCATTGATAGCCCCAATGCCAGTGGTGGCCGCGGTTATGTCAGGGGGCAATTTTTTAATCAACAGGGTGAATTAGTGGCTTCTTCTACCCAAGAAGGTCTTATTCGAATGGTAAAAGGAAATTAATATGTTGATGAAAATTAAATCGTTTATCGTATTTTCATTACTGGCTTTATTCGTGAGTGGTTGCGTGACAGTCGAGCCGGAACCGCCCGTTATCATCAATGGGGCGGCAGGTTATTTAGAGAAGATTCTCTTGCCACAGGGCTGTGAAATTACCATTGCAATCATTGATTTGAATACGCCCGGCGTGATTGTGGCGCAAAAGACATTCAATATTGCCCGTGCTCCGGTGCCATTTAAGTTTTCTTTGCCGGCCCAATCCATTGATAAAAGTATTCAGTATGGTGTTGTCGCTATGATCAAATTCCAAGATCAAGTGATCTTCCAAACCTATGATCGTTTCCCTGTGATTAACAACGGTAAATTTACGACCGAAGTGTTAATGAAAGCTGTGATGGCGAAACCATAGGGTGCCTAGTCCTGAAATAAGGACATAAGATTTAGCCGTGATAAAGCCCCTTTAGGTTTAAAGGGGCTTTTTTATATCTGTTTTTAGTTAGCGGTTTTTCATTAAGAATTCAACAAAGGCCCGATCGGCTTGACTCACGGGCCGCTGTTTTTTCCAGGCGATATGCAAATTCAGAAACACCGGCGGATCTAAGGGCTTTGCCAGAATATCGTCCTTAGGGCTTATGGCCATTTCAAGTACGCTGGTAATTCCAAACCCTTGGGAAACAATCTGTTTGATTAAATTTATTAGATTGGTTTCAAAGGCAATATTGGGCTTCTTACCGAGTTCCTTCGCTTGGGACAGTATCCACTCACGGTGGAAATAGCCGGTCTTAAACATTACTAATTCATGGTCAAAAAAGTCATTGAGACTGACGGCGCTATATTCGGCTAGGGGGTGTTCGGCGCCCATAGCTATCACCATTTGTTCGCGGATCAACAGCTGGCTATCAAATTCGGGCTGTAGATCTTGGGCGGTAATGATCGCAATATCCACTTCTTCCCGTTGCAGCATTCGCAATGCATCGCGGGTGCCGCCCTCAAACAGGGAGAGTTTTAACTCCGGATACTGATGACGAAAGGCCATCAAGCGTGACGGCAGATAGAAGGAACCTAACATGCCCGGCACGGCGATACGCACTTCCCCCGAGGTGAGATTCGCCATGGCACGGATCTGCGCCTCGGCCTGTTTTATCTGTTTGAGAATTAAGGTGGCATGTTGATGCAATACCAAACCCTCCGCCGTGAGGGCGAGTAATTTGTCATTTTTATTGCTGGTACGGTTAATTAAGGTGACCCCGAGGGATTGCTCGAGCCGCTTGATACTCTGGCTGAGTGCGGGTTGCGCCATATTGAGCTTTTTGGCCGCAGCGGTAAAACTGCCTGTACTGGCGAGGGCGTCTAAGTGCTTGAGTTGGCGTATATCCATTGAGTTAGCCCATACTTTGGTATTGAAGGATTTACCTATAACAAAAATCAATAATTTCGATATAAATTATCTATTATTGTTATGTTATGCCCAGTGATAACCTTTGTCTATTCCATGATTGATGCGTTATTGAGGCCAGAGTGCAAGCCGTGTTAGACACTATTATTGACAGTAAGCAACGAGATACTCGTTTGATGTGGGCTCTGTGCGCCGCCTCCGTTGTGGTGTATATCAATTTGTATTTAATGCAGGGGATGTTGCCCTTAATCGCAGAGCATTTTTCCGTATCAGGCTCGCGGGCAACGCTTATCCTGTCGGTGACCAGTTTTTCGTTAGCATTTTCATTGCTGATCTATGCTGTGGTTTCTGACCGCATTGGCCGCCATCGCCCGATTGTGGTGAGTTTATGGTTGCTTGCAATATCGAATTTATTGCTGATCTGGGCGCCCGACTTTAATGGCTTGATCTGGGTGCGTTTCCTCCAAGGTGTGTTGCTGGCGGCCGTACCTGCGATTGCAATGGCCTATTTTAAAGAGCAATTATCCCCGAGCACTATGCTTAAAGCTGCGGGGATTTACATTATGGCGAACAGTATCGGCGGCATTGCAGGGCGTTTATTGGGCGGGGTGATGTCGCAGTTTTTCTCATGGCAGGAATCCATGTGGTTACTGTTTTTAATCACTTTAGCGGGCGTCGCACTGACGAGTTATTTACTGCCTTCGGGGGCGGATGCTAATGCGGTATCGCACCTGCAGTCTGAACCTAAATCCCCCTCGAAGCGGGTGCGATTAATGCAAGATTTCCATGGTTTTAGCCATCATTTGACCGATCCCCAGATGCGCTTAGTCTATGCTATCGGTGGCCTCACATTTATGATGATGGTGAATCAATTTAGTTTTATTCAATTGCATTTAATGGCCGCGCCCTATGAGTGGAGCCGATTTCAGGCAACCTTGATTTTTCTGTGTTATTCCAGTGGGACTGTTGCTTCGTATTTTTCCGCCAAATGGCTAGCAAAATTTGGCCAGCACCAGTTATATCAATGGTCTTGGTGCCTGATGTTATTGGGCAGTTTATTGACCCTGTTCGATACCACCTTTACGATTTGCATTGGCTTTTTGATGACGGCCTGTGGTTTCTTCTTAACCCATAGTTGTTGTAACTCCTTTGTGGCGATGCGGGCCAGTCGAGATCGTGCGAAGGCTACGTCACTCTACTTATGCTGTTATTATTTAGGTGCCGCTTTAGGCGGGCCCTACTTAATGCTGTTTTGGCATGGGGCAGAGTGGCAAGGAGTGGTGATGGGATCGTTAACTTTGCTCGCCTTGATTGCCTTAGGAATAACCCGTTTGCATTATCATCAGACACAAAATCATCGGGCGCTTGTTTAGCCCTTGACCTCGATACCGATTGATGACTATAAAAGCAAAGGCCAACAACTGAGTGTTGGCCTTTGCTTTTGCAATACATAGGGTAAACCAAAGCTATGACACAAGCCAAGTTCGTAGAGGGCTCGATACTTCGCCATATTCTTGTGATGAGTTCGACCTCGGCGGTGGGCATTTCTGCCCTATTTGTGGTTGATCTCCTTGATATCTTTTTCTTAAGTTTATTGGGTGAACATGAGCTTGCCGCTGCGGTTGGCTATGCGGGGAGCATTTCTTTTTTTACCACCTCGATAGGTATTGGCTTATCCATCGCCCTTGGCGCACTCGTATCCCGCTCCGTTGGGGCAAAGGATCTGGTGCTCGCCAAACGTTTATTACTCAATAGCGCTGTGGTCACCAGCTTAATTAGTATTACCGTCAGTATCTTAGTTACCAGCTTTATCCCTGAGTTGGTTGCACTTGTGGGGGCCAGCGGCCATACGGCGGAGCTGGCCGAAAGTTATTTGTATATTTTGGTCCCTTCATTACCTTTTATCTGCCTAGCCATGGCCCTTGGTGGTGCGCTACGCGCCGTTGGGGATGCCAAGTTATCTATGCTGTCGACCCTCGCGGGAGGGGGCGTGAATGCCGTGCTCGACCCGATTTTTATCTTCCTGTTTGCGATGGGGATTGAAGGCGCGGCACTGGCCTCGGTATTGGCTCGGATTGCGGTATTCATTATCGCTGCCCGTGGCATAGTGGTAAAACATCGGCTCTTAGGGCAATTCGACTTGTCCCATTTTCGCGCCGATCTCAAGCCCATTTTTGCCATCGCCGGCCCCGCGATGCTGACTAACATTGCAACCCCTATCGGCAATGCGTTTGTGACTCGGGCGATTGCCGATTTTGGTGACGCCTATGTAGCGGGCTGGGCCGTGCTAGGTCGACTGATCCCCGTGGCCTTTGGAATGATTTTCGCGTTGTCGGGGGCAATAGGGCCAATTGTAGGGCAGAACTTTGGGGCGGGGCAGTTTGAGCGGGTGCGGGAGAGTCTGACTAAGGCTATTCAGTTCTGTACCTTGTATATTGTGGTGATGTCTTTGATATTGTTTTTCTTAAAATCACAGCTAGTCAGCGTATTTGATATGAAGGGCGACAGTGCGGCATTGATCGAGTTTTTCTGCAGCTATATCGCGGTTTTCTTCACCTTTTCTGGCATTTTATTCGTGGCAAACGCTTCGTTTAATAATCTGGGCAAAGCGAAATATTCGACCCTTTTCAATGTGGGTAAAGCAACCCTAGGGACAGTTCCCTTTGTGTATTTTGGGGGGCTTTTGGGCGGTGTATACGGTGTACTCATAGGCCAAGTAGTAGGTTCAATTCTATTTGGTGTGCTAGGAGTATGGGTGGCCTACCGTTTAGTCGACAAAGTGGCTGCGCAGGCACAGCTCGCGTCTATGTCGATTCCTGTAGCGATGAGCCTTGCCCCTAATAGTGCAGTGCTCAATGAAGGGGAAGAAATAGCCAACTGCGTTGCACAACATCTACCGAGCGCGACCAATCCACTTTCCTCATCCTGCGCGCAGATGGCACAATTAACAGAAGAGCAGGAAAGTGAGTCCGTATTACCTATACCCTACGATGGCGGCAAACCCTAACGGGATTTTGAGCCAAGAGAACGAGGTTATTCAGCGACGCTTGTTGTGTCCTGTTGGTCTTCAACCTGAGCGGTGGATGCTGCTAATGCGGCCATTTTGGCGCGCTCGGCCTTGGAGATGTAACCCGATCTGATGGGCGCACCGATAGTGGCGGGGTCGACTTTGTTTAGTCTCGCCTTGGCACGCTTGGCAATTTTTTTAATGATCTTTTGTTTCTTGTTCATAACATCTCTAATGTCGTTTCGTACCCGCGAGGCAGGCATATGAGGCCAAAGGCTCAATTGAGGGCGGATTCTAACTCAATATGGACGAACTGACCATGTTTTGCTGTGTGCTTGAGGTTCATTATCCCCTGAGTTGAATATTTTTAGTGCGACACTGGTAAATATTTCCCCCTGCATGCTACTAGCATGGGCGGAGAGTGGGTATATTGCAGCAACAATAACATATTGAACCCGAATGTTTTTTCACCGATTTATGCTGATACTGGCCGCGCTCACTATAAACAAATAGGCGCAGATGATAATGGGATGAAAAAACACTTGGGGCGGGAGAGGACAATTGCTAACCAAAATTACTTTTTTTGAGCGTTTCGAGCGGGATATTTTAAGTGGGGCTAAAACGATTACCCTGCGTGATGAGGCCGAGTCCCATGTTACCGCCGGGCAGGTGTTGCCTGTGTCAACCTTTGAAACCGACCGCTGGTTTTGTGATATTCAGATCCTTGAGGTTACACCTTTGGCACTATCTGATCTTAATCAAACCCATGCCGAACAGGAAAACATGACATTAGCGCAGCTTCGCCTAGTGATTGCAGAGATTTACCCTGGAGTTGAACAGCTATTCATGCTCCGTTTTAAGGTGCTTAACCCTGTAGGAAAAAGTAAGACTGTTGCTCCTTAAGTCGATTTTATCGAGATAGCTCGAGCTATCTCTAGAAGACAAAAAAGGCTGCATAGCAGCCTTTTTGTTTTCTATTAACGATTAAACGGTCCAGGGTAATAGTTTTTGAGCTAGCCTGTTGGACTCGCCTAAACGGATGGCGGCGCGGTGACGCATCCGATAGAAGGCTTGATAGCACAGGGGCACTAAGTACAGACTCGTGACCGTTGAAAATGACAAGCCACCAATAATCGCGATTGCCATTGGGGAATAGGGCGGGCCGCCGCCACCAATTTGGGTTTCGCCCATCGCCAGCGGAACTAGCCCTAACACTGTGGTGCCGACTGTCATTAATACTGGGCGTAAACGTGTGATACACACTTCCCTTATCGTGTCGGACAACTTGTCGAGATCCGGTGTCATCTGATTGATTTGATCCACCAAAACGATACCGTTGTTCACTACTATGCCCATTAAGATCAGAATACCAATCATGGCCATCACTGACATCGGCGTTCCGGTGAGGAATAGCCCCCAGAATACCCCTGTGATGGAAAAGAGAATTGAGGTGATAATCGCCGTCGGTAATAACAGAGACTCAAACAACGCTGCCATCACGATATAAATCATAGCGATAGCCAATAACATATTAGTTGCCATGACACTCTGGTCTTCATCCTGACGCTCGAAGCCACCACGCAATGAGTAAGCATAGCCATTGGGGAAATGGACATTCTCCATTACTTGCTCGATCTTGGTTTGTGCTTCTTCCGTGGTAAAGTTTTCCAAGTTAGCACCAATCGATAGTGAGGTTTGGCGATTGTAATGCTTGATGGTATCGAAACGCGGCTGGATCTCGATACTCGCCAAATTATCTAAGGTGTACACCCGCTGATCGATACGTGCTATGGGCAATTGCTTGAGTTTTTCGAGGGATTTTTGCCACTCTTTTTCGTAGGCCATTTCGATGCGCAGCTCGCCATTAGGATCGTGGCGGAAGGAGCGCAGTGGCGACCCCCTGAGTGCCATCGAAATACTCGAGGCGACCTCATTGAGTTTTAAATCTAATCGCGCCGCCATTTGCCTGTCGATACGGATCACCACTTCCTGCTGTGCGCCGTTCAGTTCGGAGCGCACATCCTGTAATCCTTTGATATTTTGCAGTAATGGAATGACCTGTTCACTTAAGGTGATAAGTTCTGTGGTTGAGCGACCCGTGAGCGTCACCCGCACTCCTGAATTATCATTACCCCAACCAAATTGCGGTTTGGCGATAGAATATTTAGGGAAGCCTTTACGAATTTTCTGTTTCAGCTCTTCGACGGGGATAGGTAAGTCTTTCTTCAACAGAACCACAGAGGAAGCATCGTCGGAGGCGTAGTAGCTATAAACAGAGTCGATATGGAATTCCTCTTTATTATTATAGAGATATTCCTCCATCTGATTAATCATAGCTTCGGTGACATTCAGATTATGTCGACCTTCCACTTGATAGTTGATGTAAATACGCTCCTTACTCTGACTGTCTTCTTGATCCTGTTTGACTAACGACAGTGGCAGGGCGGTCGAGGCAAGAATCGCCACAGCGATCACGCCCGAGCGCCAAGGTCTAAGCAATACCCAATTAAGCGTATTATTGTAGAAGTGCTGTAATTTACCCGCTTCCTTTTCGGGGGCGATATCGAAGTGAAACTTAGTTAACATTAAAGGGATCAATGTTTTAGCGACCAGTAGTGATGCTGCAAGCGAGATACAAATCGCAATGGCCACGTGCTCGAGGAAAATGGTGAGTTCAACTTTCACGCCAAAAATATTGGGTAAAAATACGATGGCGGTAGTCATAGTTCCCGCCAAGACGGCTAAGGCGACTTTATCAACCCCGGCGATCACAGACTCCTCATTATCCTTAGGGCGTTTGCCTTGTTTCTCCTGCAGTACGCTTTCCGTCACGACGACGGCGTTATCAATCAACATACCGATGGCGAGTAAGAGTCCCATCATCGACAGAATATTTAAGCTGTAACCCAGTAAATACATGGCGGCGAGCGTCATGCCGATGGAAATAGGCACAGACGACACGACCACTAAGGTCATTTTCAAATTGCGCAGGAATAGGTATAACACCACAAAGGACAGTAATGCCCCTATCAAGCCAGACAGCAGCAGATCCGTCAGTGATGATTTCACCCCTGAGGCTTGATCTTCCATGATAAACAAACGAATACCTTGGAATTGTTGGTCTTGCTTCGCCTGCTCTATGACCTTAAGGACGCGTTCCGACACTTCGACTAAGTTAGCGCCAGACTCCTTAAATACGTCCAACCCTACGGCATAATGCTTATCTAAGTGCCGGCCTTCGATACGTTCTGGCAGAGCAAACTGTACGTCCGCAATATCCCCTAAGGTCAGGCCAGGAATGAGTACCAATGCTTTGATATCTTCAAGGTTTCTAAATTCACCCTTAGGTGAAACTTGGTAAACAAGGTTGCTGGCCCTGAGCGTACCTGCGCTGATGACAAAGTTTTCTCGGCTAAGACGCGCCTGTAAATCGGTAGCAGAAAAACCACTGGCGGCGAGGCGGTCTGCATCGATCCGCACTTCTATTTGCTTCTGCTCAACGCCGTACAAGCTGACCTTAGACACACCTTCGACACGCTCAAGGGGACGTTTAAGCTGCTTATCCAGCAGATCAAATGCACCGGAAAGCTCACGTTCGCTCGATATACGAATGGTCAACACTGGCATATCGGCGGTGGAGAATTGGTGAATAAATACCCGCTCCACATCCTTGGGCAGCAAATGACGCACCGCATCGATTTTTTCCCGCGCCTCTAGACTCTTAGTGGCAACGTTTTCACCCCATTTCATGTTGATTTCGATTTCTGAGCCTTCCTGGGAAGACTCAGATTCGAGCTCATCGATTCCCCCCATAGTGGCAAGGGATTCCTCCAGCACTCTGGTGATATCCCGCTCCACTTCGGCGGGGGTTGAGCCCTTATAGGGCACTTCCACCACGATCTGCGGAATATCGATCCCGGGGAACATTTCCAGCGGTAGTAGGCGGCTTGAAGCGAGACCAAACAGCAAGATAGCAAAGAAAAACATGCTGGTGGTCACTGGGCGTTTAATGGCTAAACGGGTGAGGTTCATGGGCGAGCCTCCTCAACGCTGACCTGTGAGTCCGTTACTACATAGGTTTTACGGTCGAACAGGGCATATAGCACAGGCAGCACAATTAAGGTCAGTAGCGTAGATAAACTCAGGCCAAAGATCACCGTAATTGCCATAGGTGCGCGCACTTCAGCGCCATCACCTAAACCTAATGCCATCGGGAGTAGGCCTAAGGTTGTGGTCAGTGTGGTCATCATAATGGGGCGAAGACGTGATTTGGCTGCGACGCGAATGGCTTCGAGTTTTTCTACGCCTTCGCTTCGCAGTTGGTTGATGCGATCGACCAGTACAATGGCGTTGTTCACGACTATCCCCGCAAGCATGATAAGACCAATAAACACCACCACACTCAAATGGGTTTGGGTGAGATACAGCCCAAGTATGCTGCCCCCTAAAGCCATAGGCACGGCAAAGAGGATAAGCAAGGGATGCAGCAGGGATTCAAACTGACTTGCCATCACTAAATACACTAGGAATACCGCTAGGATAAGGGCTATTTTGAGGGACTGGAATGAGTGCTCCATTTCCTCATTTTGACCACCAAAGCGAGCTTGTACCGATGCGGGTAACACCTGTTGCGCTAATATTTGCTGCGCCTCCGCCACCGCATCGCTTAAATCACCATAGGCAAGGTTCGCCGAGACCAATGCCACACGTTGTTGGCTGATACGGTTAATTGCCGATGGACCTAATTGCAATGACACTTCGGCCACTGCGCTTAAGGCAATAGGTTGACTGCTGTTAGGGTTGATGATTAAAGCATCGATATCGCTGATCTGATCCCGCTCGGCGAGTTCACTGCGCACCAGAATATCAATTTTACGATCACGAACTGTGTATTGGCTGGCAACCGTACCACCGACGCGTTGGGCGATACGGTTCGCCACCGTTGGCGCATCCATTCCCAGTGCCGCTAACCTTGCATGGTCGAAACGGATACTCAGCTCAGGTTGACCATCGCGCAGGCTGGTATTGACGTCGGCAAAGCGCTCCGATGCGGATAATGCTTTGACAAGACTATCGGCGCTACGCTTAAGCAAGTGTAGGTCATAGCCTGTCAGTTCGATTTCCAGTGGCGTTTTAAAGCTAAATAGTTCAGGTTGTTCGATTTTTTCTTCAAGCTCTGGGATACGACGCGCGCTATCACGCAATATTTGAGTGATAGTGTTATAGGCACTAGGATCCTTAAGCACCACCTGTAAGCGGCCCCAGTTTTCACCGCCGCGGGCGGTATCCGAGGTCATCAAACCACCACTGCCGGCTTGGCTATAGGCATGTTTAACCTCGGTTCTGTCTTTAATCGACAGTGCGAGCTGTTGCAATACCTTGTCGGTTTCGCCCACTGCCGTTCCGGGTGGCAATAGGATCTCCACATAGAACTCGCCTTGATTCATCGGCGGAATAAGTTCCATACCCAGGCGGGGTAACAGACTAATACAAGCCCCTGTTATCGCAATGGTCAGTAGTAGTGTGGTCATCTGTCTGCGAAGTGCAGAGGCCAGCAGCTTGTGATAAACCTTCTCGATATTGTGATAGATAAAATTAAATGCCGAGCTTAAAGGGCGCATCACTAGCCCAATAAGCCATGAGAAGAAACGGCCTAAAATGAGCACTAAGGTGAGTAGCGCACTGGGTAAGTAGCTAAATATCAACAGAATAGGGAAGGAAAATACAGTCGCACTATAGTGTTTAAGCTTACCCATTTTAGTGGTGGGTTTATCCTTAGGCGTGCTGTTTATCAACGCGGGTAAGGTTTTAAAGCCTTGGCGTGATGCCAGCATTGGAATGGACGTTAATGCGACGAGTAGCGAGGCCAACAGGGCAAAGGTGACAGTGAGCGCTTGGTCGGAGAACAGGGCGCCGGCAATGCCATCGACAAATACCAGCGGCACAAATACCGCCAGCGTAGTGAGTGTCGAGGCAAAAATCGCGCCTGCGACTTCTTTCGTGCCCGTCACGGCAGCGTCCAGTTTGCTCATGCCTTCGCTGCGGCAACGGTCGATGTTTTCTAACACCACGATGGCGTTATCGACTAACAGACCGATGGCGAGCGCAATACCCCCTAATGACATGATGTTTAAGCTGATATCGGCAAAGTACATCATGTTAAAGGTAGCGATCACCGAGAAGGGGATCGAGATAGAGATAATCAAGGTCGGGATAATGTTACGCAGGAACAGGTAAATCACTAGCATAGATAAGACACTGCCCATCAATGCCGATGAGGTGACTTCGCTGACCGCACTTTCGATAAACTCGGACTGATCGTAAATCACTTCGAGTTTATTTTGCAGGGGGTCTTGATTGATTTTGACGAGCTCATCCCGCAGTTTTTGGGCGACGGCGACAGTATTGGCATCACCTTCTTTATAAATGGCCAGTTCAATCGATTCTTGACTGCCAATGCGGGTGATATCGCTGCGCTCTTTATAGGCATCGGTAATAGTGGCGACTTCGAATAAACGCACTAAGGTTTGCGCATCACGATAGACGATTACTTGGCCAAGTTCTTCTAAGGAGTTGAATTGATTAAGTGTTCTGACTAAATATTCGCGATCGCCTTGGATGACTTTACCTGCAGATAAGTTAATATTTTCTTCACTGATACGATTTTTGATGTCATCGGCATTGAGATTAAGCTGTGATAGCTTTTCTTGGTTGAGCTGAATATGCACTTCCTGCTCTAGACCACCGGATAAACGCACTGCAGCCACCCCAGATAGCGCCTCTAAACGACGCTTGAGTTCTTCATCCGCATAGGTCCGCATTTGCTTGAGCTCAGCCTCTGAGGCATTGGGCACCGACAGCGCGAGGCGCATAATGGGGTCAAGGTTAGGGTTAAAGCGTAGTAATAAGGGCTTTTTAACATCGAGAGGTAGGGCGATAGTGTCGAGTTTTTCACGCACATCTAAACTCGCCATATCCATTGTTGTGCCCCATTCAAACTCGAGCACCACATCCGACATACCTGAGCGGGAAATAGAGCTGATCTTACGTAATCCTTTGACTACGCCAACCGCTTCTTCAATGGGTTTAGACACTAACTGCTCGACTTCAACGGGCGCCGCGCCATCATACATAGTGCGGATAGTGAGTGTGGGATAGCTTAGATCTGGCAGTAATTTTACCGCTAAGCGGGAAAATCCCACCATACCGAATAAAATTACCGCCAGCATGAACATCCATACCGTGACCGGCCGTTTAACGGAAGTGCTGATAATTGACATGAAAGGCTCCTATCAGTTCTTAGCTGAGGCGAGATCGAGTGGAGTGATCACTTCGACTAAGGATTGGTCTTTCAAGTTTTGTTGGCCACGGGTCACTACTTGTTCACCGGGGTTAATACCGGAAACAATCTCAACCGAATCGCCTTCACGGTAGCCAATTTGGACCTCACGGCGATTGGCATTCGTACCATCAATCACATATAAAGCTTGTCTGTTATCTTGGTTGATAAGGGCACTGTAGGGAACAGTGATCACGTTTTCGTGGGTGTCGTATTTGAGCTCTACACGGGTAAACATGCCCGCTTTTAGGCGTGCATCTTGATTGGGTACGGCTAATGTGACTTTAAAGGTGCCACTTTGTGGATCCACAATGGGGCTTATGCGCAACACTTTGGCATGGATAGCATTTTTACTTTGTTGGTTGTTAAAGACCTGAGCTTCTTGGCCTAATTTTAGGCTTGTAAGTTGTTGCTCTGGCAGGTGGACTATGCCGTGGAGTTCATCTTGGTTGACTATGTAAAACAAGTCGCTGAATTCTTGCGCCATATTACCCGCTTTAACATAGCGTTTGGCGATAATGCCATCGATGGGGGAGACCACACGACTTTCTTTGACTTGCAGTTCAGCCAGATCTTTTTTCGCGATGGCGGCTTGCAGGTTATATTCGAGCTTAGCCATCGAATCTGCGCTGATAAACTCTTTATTGTTCATCTTTTTTAAACGATTCAGTTCCTGCTCAATAATTTTAACTTCGGCTTCCGAGCGATTGAGATCGTACTGTTGCCTTTTTGAATCAATAACGGCAAGCACTTGACCCTTCTGAACACGATCGCCTTCTTCAACGGCAATAGATTCAATCAATCCAGAAATACGGCTAACGACATTGGCTTCTTGGGGGGCTTCTAGGGTGGCAGTGGTGCTATAAAAAGAAGATACATTGCCTTGCACTACCGTTGTCGTCTCTACGGGAATGGCATATTTTTCTTCTTTTTTAGCCACTTCTTCCTCACCACAGGCCGCCAGCATTGAAATCATGAGTAGTGGTAGAGCGAATTTAACCATTTTTGACTTTTCCATAAGAGTGTTACCTGTTGTCTTTATTGTGATGCCACTTGATAGCAGAAACTGTGCCAATATTAAAAGATGATTTATTTCAATATATTAACTCAATTCCATGCTTTTATTGAGTAGGCAAATTAACTAAATGTAGCTAAAAAGTGTAAAAAGTGATGAGAATAACTAAATATGGTTAAGGGAAATTACTCAAGTGAGCAATTGCAACAAGGTATTTTTAGTGAAGGGAAAGGTATTTTTGGGGAGTGTAGTGGAATAAAAAAAGCGCCCATGGGCGCTTTTTAATGCTTAAGACAGTGGTCTTAGCGTTTGTCTTGCTTAACAAAATCCCGTGCAGTTTCGCCAGTGTATAGCTGACGTGGACGGCTGATTTTGTGGCCTGGTTGATCCAACATTTCTTTCCAATGTGCAATCCAACCCACAGTACGCGCCAGTGCGAATAGCACAGTGAACATACTGGTTGGAATACCAATGGCTTTCATGATGATGCCAGAGTAGAAGTCAACGTTTGGATACAGCTTCTTAGAAATGAAATATTCATCTTCAAGGGCAATACGCTCAAGTTCCATGGCCACATCCAATAGTGGATCTTTGACCTTGAGTTCCTTCAGCACTTCGTGACAGGTTTCACGCATTACTTTGGCTCGTGGGTCAAAGTTTTTGTAAACACGGTGTCCAAAGCCCATCAGACGGAATGGATCATTCTTGTCTTTCGCGCGTTCAATGAATTCAGGAATGCGGTCCACAGAACCGATTTCTTCCAACATTTGTAAGCAAGCTTCGTTAGCGCCGCCGTGTGCTGGGCCCCAAAGTGAAGCAATACCCGCTGCGATACACGCAAATGGGTTTGCCCCTGAAGAACCCGCTAAACGTACGGTTGAAGTTGATGCGTTTTGCTCATGATCCGCATGCAGAATGAAGATCCTGTCCATCGCACGTTCAACGATTGGGTTAACTTTGTACTCTTCGCATGGCACAGCAAACATCATGCTTAAGAAGTTGCCCGCATAGCTTAAGTCATTGCGTGGGTAAACGAATGGCTGGCCTGAGGAATACTTGTAGCACATAGCGGCAATCGTTGGCATCTTGGAGACTAGGCGATAAGCGGCGATTTCGCGGTGGTGCGGATCGTTGACATCGAGTGAGTCTTGATAAAATGCAGACAATGCACCCGTCACACCACATAACATCGCCATAGGATGAGCATCACGACGGAAGCCTCTAAAGAAGAAGGCTAGTTGCTCATGGACCATAGTGTGGTTTTTGACTGTATGTACAAACTCAGCATATTGCTCTGGCGTCGGCAGTTCACCGTAAAGCAGCAAATAACACAGGTCTAGGTAATCGGAGTCAACGGCGAGTTGCTCAATTGGATAGCCACGGTGTAACAATATACCTTGATCGCCATCGATATAGGTAATTGCAGATTCACAGGAGGCTGTCGCGAGAAAACCTGGATCAAAAGTAAAGTAACCTTTGCTGCCAAGTTTACTGATGTCGATTACGTCAAAACCAGCGGTTCCCTGCTTTACTGGCAATTCTATCGAGTCGTTCCCTGGTAATTCTAATTTGGCTCTTAAATCAGCCATACCCCGTTCTCCTTACTTCATTTTTATCTGTGAGTGCGGCATGTCAAACCGCCATTACTTTACAGCTATTCTAGATCACATTTCAATTTAAATAAGCGTTTAAATTTGTTAGACCATGGTATAAAACGCTTTACTTTCCTTGCTGCAACTGGCACTTACGCCAAAAAGTCGTCAAAAAAACATAATTTGCATTCTGTGATGTTTGTATTTGACATTTGCCGCGAGTATACTTGCCTCCGCCCAATAAGGGCCGCAAACAACGATTATAAAGTACCCTTAGTTTACATGTTAAATAAGAGCGTGCTCAGATAGTTAACTGTTTGTTTAAACTTTGCTTTTGTGTTTACTTTTGCCGTGATTTACCTCTCAGTTTAAAGTTTGTACAAAAGCGGTTCACATAACAAAAAAAATGCTCAATGGAGCTGAGTGAGCAGAACGTGAAAAAGCAAAGACCTGTCCATTTAGATCTGCAGACCATTCGCTTTCCTGCAACAGCGATTGTGTCAATTCTTCACCGTGTATCCGGCGTCATCATGCTGTTTGCTGTTGGCATTCTTATTTGGTTGCTAAATTCATCTTTAGCCTCCGCTGAAAGTTTTGCTGGCGTGCAATCTCTATTCGATAACTTCGTTGTGAAGTTCATTATATGGGGCATTTTAACTGCATTGACCTTCCATTTATTCGGTGGCCTACGCCATTTAGTAATGGATACCGGTCGTTGGGAAGAGTTGGCTTCGGGTACCGCATCAGCGAAAGCTGTTTTTGTATTAACGGTAGCCTTTTCAATTTTAGCGGGGATGTGGGTATGGTAACCAATGCAGCAAGTTTTGGACGCAGTGGTGTTCATGACTTTATTCTACTACGCGCTAGTGCAGTGATCCTCGCCTGTTACACCATTTTCTTGGTTGGCTTTATTGCATGTAGTTCCCCTCTCACCTACGACGTTTGGCATGGCCTATTTAGTGCTCTGCCGATGAAAGTGTTTACACTGCTTGCGCTAGTGGCATTGCTTATCCACGCCTGGATTGGTGTATGGCAAGTGCTGACAGATTACGTCAAGTGCACGTCGTTACGTGGTGTTTTACAGTTCACCTTTGTCGTTACCGTATTTTGTTATTTAGCGGCCGGCATTGTTATTGTGTGGGGTGTCTAAGTGAGTATTTCAGTACGCGAATTTGATGCTGTGGTGATCGGTGCCGGTGGTGCGGGTATGCGCGCAGCACTGCAGATCTCCAAAGAAGGTAAGAGCTGTGCGCTTTTATCAAAAGTATTCCCAACCCGTTCTCATACTGTGTCTGCGCAGGGTGGTATCACCGTTGCGTTAGGTAACGCCCATGAGGATCATTGGGAACAACATATGTACGATACCGTAAAAGGTTCCGATTTTATCGGTGACCAAGACGCTATCGAATTTATGTGTCAAACCGGTCCAGAAGCCATTATCGAACTTGAGCACATGGGTTTACCCTTTTCTCGTTTCGAAAATGGAAAGATTTATCAACGTCCTTTCGGTGGCCAATCTAAAAATTTTGGCGGTGAGCAAGCGGCTCGTACTGCGGCAGCTGCCGACCGTACCGGTCATGCTTTATTGCACTGTCTATACCAGCAAAACGTGAAGCACAAGACACAAGTCTTCTCTGAGTGGTATGCGTTAGATTTGGTTAAAAATGCCGATGGCGCCATCGTCGGTTGTACTGCGATTGAAATTGAAACCGGTGAAATCGTTTATTTTAAAGCCAAGGCGACTGTTCTTGCGACAGGCGGTGCGGGTCGTATTTATGCGTCTACGACAAACGCACATATCAATACCGGTGACGGTGTCGGTATGGCAATGCGTGCTGGCGTGCAAATGCAGGATATGGAAATGTGGCAATTCCACCCAACGGGCATCGCCGGTGCGGGTGTACTTGTGACTGAAGGTTGTCGTGGTGAAGGCGGTTATCTGCTGAACAAAGACGGCGAGCGTTTTATGGAGCGTTATGCCCCTAACGCGAAGGATTTAGCATCCCGTGACGTGGTAGCACGTTCTATGATGACTGAAATCCGCGAAGGTCGTGGTTTAGACGGTCCATTAGGCCCACACTGTTTATTGAAACTCGACCATTTAGGTAAAGAGACCTTAGAAGCGCGTTTACCAGGCGTGTGTGAATTGTCTCGTACCTTTGCCCATATCGATCCGGCCGATGGTCCAATCCCTGTATTACCAACCTGTCATTATATGATGGGCGGTCTACCCACTAAGGTCAGCGGTCAAGTGATTCGCAAGAACGAAGATGGTAGTGAGCAGGATGTTATCGGTTTATTCGCGGTAGGTGAAATTGCCTGTGTATCGGTACACGGTGCTAACCGTTTAGGCGGTAACTCATTGCTTGACTTAGTGGTATTTGGTCGTGCAGCGGGTCAACATTTAGGTAAGGCACTCGATGAGACCGCCGATCCTAAAGATGCTACCGATGCGGATATTCAAGCGTCACTCGCACGTCTAAACCGTTGGGAAAACAACAAAGACGGTGAAGACCCAACGCAAATCCGTAAGGATTTACAACTTTGCATGCAATTAAACTTCTCAGTATTCCGTCGTGGCGATGCTATGGCTGAAGGTTTAGAGCAGTTGAAAGCTATCCGTAAGCGTTTAGAAAATGCTAAGTTGTCTGATAACTCTCGTGAATTCAATACTCAACGTATTGAATGTTTAGAGTTAGATAACTTAATGGCAACGGCGATTGCGACCGCTTATGCCGCTAACTTCCGTACTGAGAGCCGCGGCGCTCACTCACGTGAAGATTATTTAGAGCGTGATGATGAAAACTGGTTATGCCACAGCTTGTTTGACCCTGTGAGCGAAACCATGGACCGTCGTGCTGTAAATATGGCGCCTAAGTTACGTGAAGCATTCCCGCCGAAGAAACGTACCTACTAGGAGTGGCAAAGATGAAATTGGAATTTGCAGTTTATCGCTACAATCCTGATGTAGATACTAAGCCATACATGCAGGATTACAGCTTAGAAGTGGCTGAAGGCTCAGACATGATGGTGCTCGATGCACTGATCAAGTTAAAAGAGCAAGATCCAACCTTAGCGTTTCGTCGTTCATGCCGTGAAGGCGTGTGTGGTAGCGACGGCGTTAATATGAATGGTAAAAACGGTTTAGCTTGTATTACGCCAATCTCAACCTTTAAGGGTAAGAAATTGGAAATCCGTCCGCTGCCAGGTATGCCAGTGGTACGTGATTTAGTGGTTGATTTAACTCAATTCTACAAGCAATACGAGAAGATCAAGCCTTATCTCATCAATGATGAGAAGATGCCAGCCCGTGAACACTTACAGTCACCTGAAGAGCGTGCGCACTTAGATGGTCTGTACGAATGTATCATGTGTGCCTGTTGTTCTACGGCTTGCCCATCATTCTGGTGGAATCCTGATAAATTTATCGGTCCTAGCGGTTTGCTCCACGCCTACCGTTTCTTGATCGACAGTCGTGATACAGCAACAGAAGAACGTTTATCTGAGCTGGACGACGCCTATAGCGTGTTCCGTTGCCATGGCATCATGAACTGCGTTGACGTGTGTCCAAAAGGACTTAATCCGACTAAAGCAATTGGTCATATTAAGTCTATGCTGCTTAAGCGAGCTGTGTAATGCGAGAACCCGAGCTGAAACCAATAATAATATAGCTCTTGAAGAGTCACTTTCGGGTAGCAGAAGGTGACTCTTTTGCGTATGTAATGGAAGACAACGCGCCGTATATCTGGACATCTAGGGGCGGCAGAAATTATGCGTCGATGCTCATCGCACCTGATCGCATATTCAATACTATGGCTAAGCACGTGTATAAAGTTTGAAAGGAATAGAAATGCACCAAGGCATCATGAAAGCCTGGCTCGAATCATCTCACTTAAGTGGTGCAAATTCGACCTACGTAGAAGAGATGTATGAAGCCTATCAAGAAGACCCACAGTCAGTCTCTGACGATTGGCGTGCGGTATTTGATAATCTCCCTCCGGTGAACGGTGCCTCTAAAGACGCGCCTGAAGCTGCTCACTCAAAAGTACGTGATTATTTCCGCAGTTTAGCCCTTGAAGGACGCCATAAGAGCTCGGCTCGTGTGACCGATCCTGAAATGGATGCTAAGCAAGTTAAAGTCCTGCAGCTGATCAATGCCCATCGTTTTCGTGGTCACCAAGGTGCTAACCTTGATCCCCTCGAACTGTGGAAACGTGAACCTGTCGCCGATTTAGACCCTGCCTTCCACGGTTTGACTAAAGAAGACATGGAGCGCGAGTTCAATACAGGTTCTTTCGCCCATGGCGGCGAAACCATGAAGCTGGCGGATCTAGTCAAGGCATTGAAAGCCACTTACTGTGGTTCTATCGGTGCCGAATACATGCATATTACCGACACCGATGAGAAGCGTTGGATCCAACAACGTCTCGAACCGTCCTTAGGTAAAGCTAATTACGATAAAAATGTTAAGACCCGTATTCTTGAAGGCTTAAACGCCGCCGAAGGCATCGAAAAATACCTTGGGGCTAAATTCCCAGGTGCAAAACGCTTCTCCTTAGAAGGCGGCGATGCGCTAGTGCCTATGATGCGCGAAATTATTTACCGTGCAGGCGAAGTCGGAACCAAAGAAATCGTCGTTGGTATGGCGCACCGTGGTCGCTTAAACGTCTTGATTAACGTCTTAGGCAAGCGTCCCGCTGAGTTGTTCGATGAATTCGCGGGTAAGCACGCCGATACCCATGGTTCGGGTGACGTTAAGTACCACCAAGGTTTCTCCTCTGATTTTGAAACGCCGGGCGGCAACGTGCATTTAGCACTGGCCTTTAACCCGTCGCACCTTGAAATCGTGAACCCTGTGGTGATGGGCTCTGTACGTGCGCGCCAAGACCGTCGTGGTTGTAAAGATGGTCTACAGGTGATGCCAATCACTATCCATGGTGATTCTGCGATAACTGGTCAAGGTATAGTGCAAGAGACATTCAACATGTCTCAAACCCGTGGCTTTAAAGTGGGCGGCAGCATTCGCATCGTAGTGAATAACCAAGTGGGCTTTACCACTTCTAATCACCACGATGTGCGTTCGACTGAATACTGTACCGATATCGCTAAGATGGTTCAGGCGCCGATTTTCCACGTTAACTCCGACGATCCGGAAGCTGTGGCCTTTGTGTCGCAACTGGCCGTTGATTACCGTAACGAGTTTAAACGTGATGTGGTTATCGACTTAGTCTGCTACCGTCGCCATGGTCACAACGAGGCCGACGAGCCAAGTGCAACTCAGCCTTTGATGTATGCCAAGATCAAAAAACACCCAACGCCGCGTAAAATCTATGCTGATAAGCTGATCGCAGAGAACACTATCGCTGCCGATGAAGTGACAGGCATGATCAACAACTACCGCGATGCCTTAGACCAAGGTGATTGCGTAGTGAAAGAATGGCGTCCAATGACACTCCATTCCGTTGACTGGACACCCCATATAGGCCGTGAATGGGATGAAGCCTATCAAGCATCAATGCCTATCGAGCGTTTACAGAAGCTAGCCGATAAACTCAGCTATGTGCCTGAAAGCCATCCATTACAATCCCGTGTTGCCAAAATTTACGGTGACCGAGTTGCTATGGCCAAAGGTGAGAAGTTACTCGACTGGGGCTTTGCAGAAACCTTGGCCTATGCCTCGATTCTGGAAGACAACAAGCGTATTCGCATCACAGGGCAAGATTCTGGCCGTGGAACATTCTTCCATCGCCATGCTGTACTGCATAATCAAAACGATGCGACCACCTATTTACCACTACGCAACATTGCCGATGAACAAGGCCCAATCGATATTACTGACTCAGTATTATCAGAAGCCTCAGTGCTGGCGTTTGAGTATGGTTATGCGACGGCAGAACCCGGTGGTTTAACGATTTGGGAAGCGCAGTTTGGTGACTTTGCCAACTGTGCTCAAGTGGTTATTGACCAATTCCTGTCATCGGGTGAGCAGAAGTGGGGCCGTTTATGTGGTCTGACTATGCTGTTACCGCATGGTTATGAAGGTCAGGGTCCTGAGCATTCAAGCGCCCGTTTAGAGCGTTTCTTGCAGATGTGTGCTAACCATAATATGCAAGTGTGTGTGCCTTCAACACCGGCACAGGTTTACCATATGCTGCGCCGCCAAGTGGTGCGCCCAATGCGCCGTCCTTTGGTGGTAATGTCACCTAAGTCATTGCTACGTCATCCATTAGCGGTTTCAAGCATGGAAGAATTAGCCAATGGTAGTTTCCAAAACGTGATCGGTGAAATCGACACCTTGGAAGCGAGCAAGGTTGATAGAGTCGTCTTCTGTAGTGGCAAAGTTTACTTTGAGCTATTGGAAAAACGTCGTAAAGAAAATATCACTAACGTAGCGCTTATTCGTGTCGAACAGTTATATCCGTTCCCACACGATGAAATGGTCGTTGCTTTGGCGGATTTCCAACATGTGAAAGATTTCGTTTGGTGTCAGGAAGAGCCGCAAAACCAAGGTGCTTGGTATTCTAGCCAACATCACTTCTGGGCTGCGATTCCTGCTGGTGCACAGTTAACCTACGCGGGTCGTGAAGCCTCGGCTGCTCCTGCATGTGGTTATCCAGAACTGCACGCACATCAGCAAGAATCTTTAGTAAACAGTGCCTTAAAACTCACAACCACACTGTAGTAATAGACATTTTATAAAAGGATAGTTTTTCATGAGTATCGAAATCAAGGTACCCGTACTACCAGAATCTGTTGCCGATGCCACGATTGCCACTTGGCATGTGAAAGTAGGCGAGCAGGTTTCTCGTGATCAAAATCTGGTTGATATTGAAACCGATAAAGTGGTTCTTGAAGTGGTTGCGCCGGAAGATGGTCACATCGGTGAGTTTCTGTTCCAAGAGGGCGACACCGTTCTTGGCGAACAAGTGATTGCAAGATTCATCGCCGGTGCGGTTTCTGGTCAAGAAGTGACTAAAGCCCAAGCCGAAGCGGCTGCGCCCGTTGCCACAAGCGAAGAAAGCAACGATGCCTTAAGCCCTTCAGTTCGTCGTTTACTGGCAGAGCACAATGTGGATGCCAGCAAAGTGAAAGGCACTGGTGTGGGTGGGCGTATCACTAAAGAAGACGTTGAAGCCTATGTTAGCTCTGCATCAAAAGGGGCGCCAAAGGCGGCTGCGGTAGCGGCTGCGCCTGTAGTTGCTCCTCTTGCTGCGGGCCGTAGCGAGAAGCGTGTTCCTATGACTCGCCTGCGTAAGACAATCGCGAATCGTCTATTAGAAGCGAAAAACTCTACCGCTATGCTCACGACGTTCAACGAAGTGAACATGAAGCCCATCATGGATATCCGTAAGCAGTACCAAGATATCTTTGAAAAGCGCCACGGTATCCGTTTAGGTTTCATGTCTTTCTATGTGAAAGCGGTGACCGAAGCGCTGAAACGCTTCCCAGAAGTGAACGCATCAATCGATGGCGATGATATCGTATATCACAACTACTTCGACATCAGCATCGCAGTATCAACACCACGTGGTCTGGTAACACCAGTGTTACGTGATACGGATACCATGAGCCTCGCTGAAATCGAAAAAGCCGTGCGCGATCTGGCCATTAAAGGCCGTGATGGTAAACTGACGGTTGCCGATATGACAGGTGGTAACTTCACCGTGACTAACGGTGGCGTCTTCGGTTCACTGATGTCTACCCCGATTCTTAACCTGCCACAAAGCGCGATTTTAGGCATGCATGCCATTAAAGATCGCCCAATGGCAGTCAATGGTCAGGTTGAAATTCTGCCCATGATGTACCTAGCACTCTCATATGACCATCGTATTGTTGATGGCCGTGAGTCTGTTGGTTTCTTGGTTGCGATTAAAGACTTCCTAGAAGACCCAACACGTCTGCTGCTCGATCTATAAGAAAAAGCCAGACATACCCTCGTGACTGGCCCTTAGGGCCAGTTGGATTTGATTAGAAGTATACGGATAGATCATCATGAATTTGCATGAGTATCAGGCAAAATCCCTATTTGCCGAATATGGTTTACCAGTGTCAGAAGGTTTTGCATGTGATACAGCCCAAGAAGCTGTAGAAGCGGCAGGCCGTATTGGCGGAAATTTATGGGTTGTTAAGTGCCAAGTGCACGCAGGCGGCCGCGGTAAAGCGGGTGGCGTTAAAGTCACTGGCGATAAAGAAGAAATCAGAGCCTTTGCCGAACACTGGTTAGGCAAAAATCTGGTGACTTATCAAACGGATGAGAAAGGCCAGCCAGTTGCTAAAATTTTGGTAGAAAGCTGCACCGACATCGCTAACGAACTGTACTTAGGCGCAGTCGTTGACCGTAGCACACGCCGCGTCGTGTTTATGGCGTCAACTGAAGGCGGTGTTGAGATTGAGAAAGTGGCAGAAGAAACGCCAGAACTCATTCACAAAGCGATTATCGATCCGCTGACAGGCCCACAGCCATATCAAGCCCGTGATCTTGGCTTCAAACTGGGTTTGAATCCAACTCAAATGAAACAGTTCACTAAGATCTTCATGGGTCTGGCGACTATGTTCGTTGATCATGATTTTGCACTGCTGGAAATCAACCCACTGGTTATCACCACTGAAGGTAACCTGCACTGCCTAGACGGTAAAATTGGTATCGATGGTAACGCACTGTTCCGTCAGCCAAAAGTTAAAGCAATGCACGATCCATCACAGGATGACGCCCGTGAGGCCCACGCTGCAATGTTCGAACTGAACTACGTGGCATTAGACGGTAACGTTGGCTGTATGGTGAACGGTGCTGGTCTGGCTATGGGTACTATGGATATCGTTAACTTGCACGGTGGCAAGCCAGCGAACTTCCTCGACGTAGGTGGCGGCGCGACCAAAGAACGTGTTGCTGAAGCGTTCAAAATCATTCTGTCTGACAGCAATGTGAAAGCGGTTCTGGTTAACATCTTCGGCGGTATCGTACGTTGTGACATGATCGCAGAAGGTATCATTGGCGCCGTTAAAGAAGTGGGCGTTAAGGTTCCAGTTGTGGTGCGTTTAGAAGGTACTAATGCTGAATTAGGCCGTGAAGTTCTGGCAAAATCTGGTCTTGATATCATTGCAGCTACCAGTCTGACTGATGCGGCTGAGCAAGTAGTTAAAGCTGCGGAGGGCAAATAATGTCTGTCTTAATCAATAAAGATACCAAGGTAATTTGCCAAGGCTTTACCGGTGGTCAAGGTACATTCCACTCACAGCAAGCGATCGATTACGGTACGCAAATGGTCGGTGGTGTGTCTCCTGGTAAAGGCGGCAGCGAGCACTTAGGTCTGCCAGTGTTTAACACTGTGAAAGACGCGGTTGCAGCCACTGGCGCAACAGCTTCTGTTATCTATGTTCCAGCACCTTTCTGTAAAGATGCGATCCTCGAAGCTATCGACGGTGGCATTGAGCTTATCGTGTGTATCACTGAAGGTATTCCAACACTGGATATGCTGGAAGTGAAAGTGAAGCTGGAAGAAACTGGCGTTCGCATGATCGGTCCTAACTGCCCAGGTGTTATCACCCCAGGTGAATGTAAGATTGGTATCATGCCAGGTCACATCCACTTAAAAGGTAAAGTGGGTATCGTTTCTCGTTCAGGTACGCTGACCTATGAAGCGGTTAAGCAAACCACTGATGAAGGTTTCGGCCAATCTACTTGCGTAGGTATCGGTGGTGACCCAATTCCAGGTACTAACTTCATCGACGTATTGGAAATGTTCCAAAACGATCCACAGACTGAAGCCATCGTGATGATCGGTGAAATCGGTGGTACTGCTGAAGAAGAAGCGGCGGCTTATATCAAAGCTCACGTGACTAAGCCTGTGGTTTCTTACATTGCCGGTGTCACTGCACCTGCTGGTAAGCGTATGGGCCATGCTGGCGCGATTATCGCTGGCGGTAAAGGTACAGCTGCTGACAAGTTTGCTGCTTTAGAAGCGGCGGGTGTGACTACTGTCCGCTCGTTAGCGGATATCGGCAAAGCGCTACGTGCTAAAACGGGTTGGTAATTTAACCGTTAACACACTAAAAGGCGCCTAGGGCGCCTTTTTTATTGGGCGTCATTTAAGCCCTGAAAACCATTAAGTGATAGGAATGGGACTGAGCTAACACCATGAAGGCTAGATATTTTTTCTTCTACGGGTTAGATTGATGGTTCTCTACTAAAGGCTCGTCTGTGCCATCTGCGAGGATAATTTGAGTAGAGCCATTAACCATGGGCTAAGTGCTTATGGCTTCAGTGCTGCTTCTGCAAAATATCTTGAATTCAAATTTATGTCACGGTTACAGCCTAGGGCTGTGAGCGTATTTGTATTATGGGGCTTATCGCATTGGGGGAGGGTAAGCAACTAAGCTGATGTTTGCTGGTGTCGTGGGGTAAACATTTATTTTTATGAGGGAAAAACTGTGAAAACACCTAAAATCATTATTTCGGAAATCGATTTAGAAAGACTAGAGCGATTACTAGAGTCACTGCCAGCAAATGCATTCCCAGGGAAAGCGGCATTAGAGGCTGAATTAGACAGGGCCGACATCGTCCCCGCGGCGCAGATGCCTGCCAATGTAGTGACCATGAACTCGGAAGTGAAATTCAGCGTTTCATCCAGTAGCGATACCTTCTGTCTACGGTTAGTGTATCCCAAGGATGCCAATGGCGAGGGGACTATTTCAATCCTCGCTCCCGTGGGAAGTGCCTTGCTGGGGTTATCCCAAGGTGATGAAATTGAATGGCCTGGGCCCGGTGGAACTATGGTAAAGGTTCGTATCGAAGATATCGTTTATCAGCCAGAGCGTAGCGGCGATTTTCACCGCTAACACTACTCAGTGTACGGCCCGTTCCTTGTAAAGTATTTAGCTAAATCTTAATGGAGCAAAGATGATCACCCAAACCGAGCGTTTAATTATTCGGCCATTTACAGCGCAAGATATTGACGCCTTGTATTTGATGAACAGTAATTCTGCGATGCTGAAATACATTCCGACAGATCCTTTTACGGACCGCGAGCAGGCAGATGCATTATTTCACAATGTGATCCTTGAGGATTATCTGCAACGGGGATTTGGCCGTTGGGCGGTAGAGCACAAAGCCGATAAGAAAGTGATTGGCTTCTGTGGGCCTAAGTTTATCCCTGAGTTTAATGAAGTCGAGTTGGGATACCGATATTTCCCTGAATATTGGGGAATGGGAATTGGCAGCGAAGCGGCTCAGGCGGCGCTAGAGATGTTTCCACAATTCGGGATTGATAAAGCGATTGCATTGATCTTAGAGGGAAACTTAGGCTCTGAAGGTGTAGCGAAACGCGTTGGAATGCACTGGCGTGAGCAAAATGAGTTTATGGGGCACAGGATTAATATTTACGCTAAGGTCCTAGCGTAGGTGACAGCATCGTAAACTAAAAAACCAGCCTCGGCTGGTTTTTTGTTATTGGGCTGCTTTAACGAACGCTCGTTATTCGTCGTTATGATCGCAACTATCATTGGTGCAATGGCCATACAAATATAAGCTGTGGTTAGTGAGCTTGATATTGTGCTTCATGGCGATTTCGTCTTGGCGACGTTCGATAACTTCATCCGAAAACTCAATCACTTTACCGCAAGATAGGCAGACTAAGTGGTCGTGGTGATGCTGGGTCGAGAGTTCAAAAACGGCTTTACCACTTTCAAAATGGTGGCGACTGACAATACCGGCATCATCAAATTGGTTTAATACACGGTAAACTGTCGCTAGGCCAATTTCTTCCCCCAAATCGAGCAGTTTCTTATATAAGTCTTCTGCACTGATATGTTGGTTTTCAGGTCCTTGCATCAGTTCTAGGATCTTGACTCGTGGCAGGGTGATTTTCAAACCGGCTTTTTTTAGCGCTTGATTTCCATCTGTCATTGCTAATCTCTTGATTGCAGAACCAATAGGTTCATCCGTGGATAGTGTTAGCCATTATAGGGGCTCAAATTGAAAACTTAAACCTTTGTTCTAGCTTTCTGCGCCTATATGCGGATAAATTGTGTCACTTAACGCGAAATTGCAATAATTTGCGGCAATTCAAGCATAGTTTTTGTATGGTTATACCAAGGAATAATGTTCACGGCCGCAAAAGTCCGTGACAATAGGCATCATAATTAAAACTAAAGGAATCGGTATGTACCAGCATATTGTGGTGTTAACTGGCGCAGGGATCTCCGCCGAGTCGGGATTACGTACCTTTCGCGATCAAGATGGCCTGTGGGAAGAACATCATATTGAAGATGTCGCCACACCTGAAGGTTATGAGCGGGATGTAGACTTAGTTGAGCGGTTTTATAATAGCCGGTGGGAGCAATTGCATTGCGGTAGTGTGATGCCTAATGCCGCCCATTTGGCGTTAGCTAGGCTGGAAGCCGAGTTTCCTGGACAACTATTGATCGTCACTCAAAATATTGACAATTTGCACGAGCGGGCGGGATCTCGGCGGCTATTGCATATGCATGGGGAGTTATCTAAGGGGCGCTGCCCCCGTTCCCGTCAAACGTTTATCCTGCGTGAGCCTTTTGGTCCTGAGAACTGCTGCACTTGCTGTATTCCTGCCCAAAGGTTACGCCCCCATGTTGTGTGGTTCGGCGAAATGCCCCTAGGTATGGATAGAATTCACGAGGCGCTTGATAACTGTGATTTATTTATCGCTATTGGCACTTCTGGCACTGTTTATCCCGCGGCGGGCTTTGTCGATTCGGCTAATCACCACGGTGCACAAACGGTCGAAGTGAACTTACTCGTGCCCGATAGGCACAGCCAATTCCAATATCATTTAACGGGGAGGGCGGGAGAGTTAGTGCCTAAATTGGTCGATATCATCTTAGCCGGGCATGTTATTGGCAGTGATTTGGCGGCGTTATGAGCCAAAGACTCGCCATTATCATGCGGGGATTACCTGGCAGTGGAAAATCCCATTGGGTGGAAGAGTATATTGCAGCCTTGCCTGTGGATGTGGGGTTTCGTCTACGCAGGCAGGGGATTTTTTCCACGGATCATTTCTTTTACCAAGGCGATGAATATCGATTCGATGCGAAAAAACTGTCCGAATATCATCAACGAAACCTGACCGCATTTATCCAAGCGTTGGCCTTAGAAGAACCCATAGTGATTTGCGATAATACTAACCTCTGCCATTGGGAGTATATGGCCTATGAGGCGGCGGCCAAAGCGCTTGGTTATCCAGTGCGTATTGTGTTGGTGGGCGATCCATTAAACCTAAATCATCAAAAACTGTGTGCGGAGCGCAATCGGCATCAAGTACCTTTGAGTCAAATACAACGCATGGCAAGGCTGTTTGAGGCTTTTTAGTTTTCCTTTGTTTGTCATCTTGTGGCGTTATCTTCTGTTTTTAAAGATCAGGTTCTAAGTCAAATGCGCTAAGTTTAAGTCAAATGCGTTAAGCATAAGTCTAAGGCAAATGCGTTAAGCAAGAGTTGCATAAGCTTGATCTTAATGACAGTTTCCCATTGAATTGTCGATTATAATACGGCGAGTCGGTTCCTCTGGAGTGTATCTTGTTAACGAAACTGCTGCTCACGCTCGCCGTGATCATTATGGTGATTTTGCTGCTCGCTAAGCGTAAACCAAGCGCGGTTCGAGTGTCATTGCCAAATACATTTGTGTCACCGGGTCTATGGCGCCGCTATGGCATGAGTGGGGCATTTTTGCTGCTGGGGCTTTGTCTTTTAAGCTACAGTGTGTGGTACTGGCGCGACCAGCATAAAGTGGTGACAGTGACGATAGTGTCGCCATCCGGCGGGAATTTTGGCGTTTATCATGCCCGTAAAGGCGATATCTCAGAAACTAAGATGGTCACGGTTGAAGGAGTGCATATTCGCTTTTCCAATGCGGAGCGGCTGGAGATCCTCGAAGACTAAGGCAGATTTATTTTATGAATTTATCTCTCCTGCCTTTTCATTACCAACTTATGCGGTAAACTAGCGACAATTTTTTAGCCTGCACTTAAGTGGACTTTTTGCTTAAGTTTTTTTCAGGAGGACAAATGATTACTGCTTATGTCTACGAAAACCGTCGCCTCACTGTGACCGAAATCAACATTCAAGACAGTATTCCGACGTCGACCATTTGGTTAGATCTTTATAAACCTGATGATGCAGAGCGAGAATGGTTAAGTCACTTTTCCGTTGAAGAAGTCCCAGACGAAGAAGATATCAACGAGATTGAGGCCTCGGCGCGTTTCTATCAAAACAGCGACGGCCTGCATATCAATTCCTTATTCCCCCAGCGCGTCGGTCAAGATGTGCGTGGCGTTAACGTCTCCTTTAACCTGCGGGCTAATTTTTTACTGACCATACGTGAAGAAGATGTCGGGCTTATCCGTCTGCTGCGTAACTATTTGCGCTTAGGTCGACTCGAAGTGTCGACACCGCAGGAATTGTTTCTCGAACTGTTTAACCTGAAAGTGGATTATCTATCTGACTTAATTGAAGATGTTTATACAGTGCTCGAAAATGTGGGCGAGCAAGTCTTCGATAATGATGAATTAGATGATGTGTTTAAGCTCATTACGCTGCAGGAAGACTCTAACGGTAAAATTCGTTTGAGTTTGCTCGATACCCAACGTTCACTGCGTTATATGCAGCGTTATTATCGCGGACAGCTTTCCGATGAGCACCTTAAGGATCTGCGGGAAATGTTGTCGGATATCGAATCCTTAATGCCCCACAGCCAGTTTATTTTCGATAAGTTGAACTTCCTACTCGATGCGGCTATGGGTTTTAGCGGTCTGCAACAGAATAAAATCATTAAAATTTTCTCGGTCGCGGCCGTGGTGTTTCTGCCGCCAACGCTTATCGCCAGCAGTTACGGCATGAACTTTGGCAGTATGCCTGAGCTTGAGTGGCAATACGGTTATCCAATGGCGATCTTGATGATGTTAGCCAGTGCGGCGGGGACTTACTTTTTCTTTAAGCGTAAGCATTGGCTCTAATCGACTATTTGATTTAATCGCAAAGCATTAGCAAAAAGCCGGAGTCTCTCCGGCTTTTTCATTGGCTTCATTGGCGATTTATTTGCGACTATCTCCGCCAAAATAATAGCTGACACGCTCTCGGGGATTGAGGTATTCGTGTACTTTCTCCGGGAGGGCCGCCGGCGGAAGACAGCGCACAATACTGATGCCTTCGATTTCAAGATCGACAATCGGGGCCTGATCCTTAGGCACCAGCGCATCATATACGAGGATTTTAGGACTGAGTAATTTCTGTAAGTTAACCGACATCACCATGGCATATTGTCCGCTCGACAGTTCTACCACACTGCCGGGGGGATAGATGCCGAGCATCTTGATCATCTTACCTATATATTCCTGATTCAACTTGGTTTTGTACTGTTTGTACAAATATCCTAAGGCAGTATAAGGCATACGAGCCTTGCCCTGCTGGCTGGGATAACAGAGGGAGTCGTATTCGTTTACAACGGCCAAAAGCTGCGACAATTTATCCAGCGCATCTTCCTTTAATCCCTTAGGATAACCACTGCCATCGAGGAACTCATGGTGGTTGGCGATTGCGGGTAAGGCCGCTTGGGGGAAGTTATCCGCCAGTTTGAGTAGCTCAATGCCGAGCAGTGGATGTTGCTTGATAAAATTCAGCTCTGGCGCCGACCAAGGAGTAGATTTTTTCAGGATTTGTGGGGGAACTTTTAACTTACCCACATCATGGAATAAGGCGCTTAAGCCTATCGCTTCAATCTCACTGCGTTCCCATTCCATTTCCTTGGCAATGAGCATGGAAAGAATGGCGACGTTTAACGAGTGGTAATAAATGCTTTCATCCTGCTTGGCATCACTCATTAAGTGCAGCACTAGGTTATCTGAGGTCAAAAGCTGCTCAACCATGCTGTGGACTAAGACCTTAGCATCGTCCACCGCATTCAAGGGACGATTGCGCAGCTTTGAGATAAGGCTGCGCATCATAGCCACAGAGCGGGTAAAGTTCTGCTCGGTTTTGTGGATATCGCGGCGCAACTTTTTTTGCACTTCAATCTGCTCGGCCTTGTATAGATCCATGTCGTTTTTAAGCACATTGATTTCAGAGCTTGGCGGCTGTGTGATGGGATTAATGGCATCGGCATTCAGCGGGGCCGCTTCACTGCGCTCAAGATCGACAATCACATGCTCGATACCTAAGCTTTTGATTAACTCGATTTGTGCAGCTTGTTTTATATGAAAACTACTGAATAAAAAGGGATGATCCTTCCAAGCCACGGGCAAACGTACAAAGTTGCCGACCTGCAATTGGTGAACTGAAACTTTACAGCTTTTTTTCATATTTTTGTTATCGTGGAGGCAATCGCGTTATTTTATATCAATGCCGCAGCTTTACAATTACTTAACTAACATGTCAGCATAGTAAGAGTAGCAATAGCCACACCATTGAGGATGTATGGACTTTATTGAAGTATACCCTAATGCGTTGCCAGATGACCTGTGTAACCGTCTCATTTTAGCATTTGATCAACATGCCGGTGTTGTCGATGGACAAACGGGAAATGGTGTCGATCCTGAAAAAAAAGTCAGCCGAGATTTAACCTTAGATAACTTTGCCGATCTACAGCCCCTAAAGAATGAGCTGTTAGGCTATACCCTAAAAGGGACGGTAGATTATTTTACTAAATATGCGATGGCGTTAATGGGCGCGGTATCTGTCTCTGTCAGTGATGAACAAGGGCAAGCCGTCACGTTAACACCCAGTAATTTTGAACGTCTTGGTCAGCCCAGAGCCGAAGCCTTAGTAAAGTATTTATACCGCAGCGGTAGTATCAATATTCAAAAATATCAACGTAATAAAGGCGGTTATCCCCATTGGCATTCGGAGCAATTTCCGCAGAACGGCCATAATGAAGCGCTGCACCGTGTGGTGCTATATATGTTTTATTTGAACGATGTGGAAGAGGGCGGCGAAACTGAGTTTTATTATCAGCAGCGTAAAATCTCACCGAAGAAAGGCACTATGGTGATTGCACCGGCCGGTTTTACCCATTCCCACCGTGGCAATATGCCAAAAAGCAATGATAAATATATAGCGACTTCTTGGGTGATGTTTAACCGCGCAGAGCAGTTATACGCGGTATATGGCTAATTGAGTGACGCTGCTTAGACGGGGATTTTTATTCTAAAACGCGCCCCTTCTAAGTGGCTTTCTTCAATACTTAGACTGCCACCGTAGCTGTTGACGATTTCATCACATACCGCTAAACCAATGCCTTGGCCAGGGGATTGAGTGTCGGCGCGAACCCCTCGCTGAATGATTTTTTGTCGTAGGCTCTCTTCAACACCGGGTCCATCATCTTCAACGATTAATTCAAATTCCCCCTGCTCATTAAATTGGGCACTCACTTGTACTTGGCTGATGCAGAGGCGAAAGGCATTTTCCATTAAGTTGCCGCACAGTTCCATCAAATCGCCTTTATTACCTGGAAACAACAAGCTAGCGGGTATTTTGGCGCTAAATTGCACTTTTTTGTCGCGGTAAATTTTAAATAACATTTGAGCTAATTGATCCACTAGGGGCGCAATAGCGGTATGTTCCTGCTTTAACCCTTGGCGACCTAACATAGCGCGTTTGAGTTGATATTTAACTAATTGATCCATTTGGCTTATCTGCTCCATAATTTTCTCATTGGCAGATTGCTTATTTAAACTGGTATCGTCGGTGATCGCATGGACTGCCGCAAGGCGTGTCTTAAGGCTATGGGCAAGGTCATTCATGGCATTTTGATAGCGTTGCTGCTGGGCACTCGATTGTTGCAACATTTGGTTGAGTGCCTGTGTTACGCCTTCGAGTTCCACGGGATAACCGTCAGAGAGTGACTTACTCTTGCCTTGGTTAATCGATTGCAGCTCATTTTGCATCCGAACCAGTGGGCGCATTCCCCAATAAGCCGCACTGACCAGCAGGATCAACGCCAGCGCCAGCACCATGGCTAAGCGAATATAGGTGCGCTTACTGAATTTACTGTATTCCTGTTCGAGTTTGGCGGCATCTTTCATCACTAGCAGGTTGTAATGTACTCCCGCGATTTCTACCGCGAGTAAGTAGACAAAGTAGCCCCTGTCATCGGCCAAGGTTAAGTAATAGGGGGGCGAATCGTTGCGTATTTCATTAAATCGCTCGCAGGTATCAAATAAGCCGCGATCAACGGCGAGGGAGGATGTCCATACCTGTTTGAATTTTTCATCGCAGCTGGCAATCACATAACGTTCTTGTTTGTTATTCTCCTCAAGCCATGCGCTAGTATCGGGGATCAGATCGTGTTCCCGTAATTCCGCGGCGACTTGGGGGATTTCTGCGATCAGCTGGGCAGTTTCTTCATTGTAACTATTTTGCGCATGCAGAATGTTGACCATCCATGCGAGACCGAAACCCACTAAGGTGATAATCGATAGTGAGGTGAGAAACATCCGCGTGAGCAGGCGTTTCTTAAATTTTAATTTTAGTTGCATGGCAGATTGAACTTGTATCCTTGGCCACGAATGGTGACTATGGGGGTATCTATCCCATCACGGGTGAGTTTTTTGCGAAGACGACTGACCATGACTTCGATGGTATTAGGGTCGCCTTCTTTATCACCATAGATCACATCGAGCAGTCGTTGTTTGGCGACAACTTCGTGGCAATGGCGCATTAAGTACTCGAGAATTAGGTACTCGAAGGCGGTGACTTCCATTATTTCTTCACCCAGAGTCACTTGTTTGGCGGCGAGATCGAGCTTGAGTTCACCGCTGGTAATCACAGGTTTAACAAAGCCTGCACTACGTCTGACCAAGGCATCGAGTCTTGCGACAAGTTCTTCTTTTTGAAAAGGTTTTACTAAGTAGTCGTCGGCGCCTGCATTTAGGCCTTCTACTTTATCTTGCCAATTGACACGGGCAGTTAAGATGAGGATCGGCGCTTTAAGTCCCTCGTCACGCAGCTGCTGGATAAGACTAATACCGTCTTGATCTGGCAGACCTAGATCCACAATGGCAACATCGATAGGATAATTTGTCGCTTGGTAAAATCCTTCTTTGGCCGTAAGGGCGACTTGTACTTGATTGCCTAAATCGCTTAATTGTACTTTCAGATGGTGGGATAAAATAAGATCATCTTCAACTACCAAAATTCTCATAGTGCTCATGCCTCTAAGTCGATTAGGTCCAGTTTACGCAAATTATCCGAGAGGACCAAATATTGTCTTATCATATTCTAGATGAACTTAACCTTTGCTGACCAAGTTTATCCCGTGATTAAAATAAAAACTAATTTCTTGTCTTAAAAGGCATTTAACATCTTAGCGAATAGGCGATGTACGCCAACGGGCGTTTTGTATTCTTAAGCGTAATATCCCATTTCCACACAATATGGAGCCTAAAGTAAAGAGCATCACGCCCCCCATAATGGCTGCCAATCTTATCCAAGGTACTTCTTGGGCAATACGCATTTGAATGGTTTCTATGGTGGTTACGCCCCAAACGGCGAATATACAGGTAAATAGCACAACTTGAAGTAACCGCATAACGAGGCTGTGTTTGAGCAAGATACCAAGGGGCGCTAATGCGAATATGCCGGTCAAATACACTTGGTCATAACGTAAAAAGTGGGCGCTTAATAGCCAATACGCTACGATTACCCATATTGTTCTCCACCACATAGTCTCTCCTCATCTTTGGATCAGTATCTAGTGTGCTAATGTAGCGAAAAATAAAGTTACATTCTAATGGCATGTTCACAGATTTAAACATCACCCATAAAAAACGCCCAGCAAAGGCTGGGCGTTTAGAGGCTTAACTCATTGTATTAGGCTTTATTATCCATTTGATGTACTTGCTCATCAAAGCTTCTGGCTACTTTTCCAGCCTGGGTATTGTTGAATACGGCTTCGTTAAATTCACCTTCGGATTTAGCGATCACAACGGTCGCCACACAATCTCCAGTGACATTGACTGCGGTGCGCACCATATCGAGTAAACGGTCAACACCAATGATTAAGGCAATGCCCTCAACGGGTAAACCCACTTGATTTAGAACCATAGCAAGCATAATCAAACCAACACCAGGGACGCCAGCGGTGCCAATTGAGGCCAGTGTTGCGGTAACCACTACGGCGGCATAGTCGGTCATGGTGAGCTCTATGCCAAATACCTGTGCGATAAATACCGTGGCGACCCCTTGCATAATGGCGGTGCCATCCATGTTGATAGTTGCGCCTAAGGGAAGGGTGAAGGAAGCTATTTTATTATCGACCCCCAGTCTATGCTCCGAAGCCTCGATAGTAATGGGCAGAGTGGCATTTGAACTGGCTGTCGAAAAGGCAAATAACTGCACATCACGCATTTTGCGGATAAAAATCAGTGGGTTTAAGCCTGAAAGTAGTTTGAGTAAGGTCGGATAAACAATAAATGCGTGGATCAGCAATACAACCAGCACGACAAAAAAGTATTTCACCACACTGCCGAAGGTTTCTAAGCCTAATGTTAATGCTAATTTTCCCATCAAGGCAAACACACCATAGGGTGCTAGCTGCATGATAAGGGTCACTACGCGCATAATGACTTCATTTAAATCTTCAAACAATACGGCAATACGCTTTCCGCGCTCACCAATATGGGCAATGGCAAAACCAAAAATCACTGCAAAGATAATGATTTGCAACATGTTACCTTCGCTCATGGCCTGCATAGGGTTGGTTGGCACTATGCTAATTAACACATCCGCGAGACCCGGTGCATCCTTAGCCACGTAATGCATTTTTTCTGTGGCCAGAGAGGCATTACCTGGATGCACTATGACTGCGGCAATAATCGCAAGTACTAACGCAATCGCCGTGGTAAATAAATAAAAAGCCAATGTTTTGCCACCTAGGCGGCCTAATTTTGATGGCTCACTGAGGGAGCATGTCCCACATACCAACGAAATAAAGACCAAAGGCACGACTAACATTTTTAAGCTAGATATAAAGATGGTACCAATAACATGTAAAAAGCCATTGGTAATATAGTCTTTAACAAAAGTGCTTTCGGGGAAAAAATTGCGGAGCAAAAGTCCAAATATAATGCCCGCTACCATACCGAGCAGGATTTTACTTGTGAGACCGAGTTTATTATTTAACGAGCTTGCCATGGGGATTCCTGTGTGTTTTTTATACATTCTAATTTTGGCGCCAACAAGCCTAGCAAGAAAATGCGCAAGTTGAAATGAGAACCGATACTAAACTAAGTGGACATTATGCGAAATAAAATAAGAGAGTTATGGAAAAGTTACGTGAAAATTGTGTAATGTTAGCCTATAAGTTATAAGCGTCAATCTTAGTATTATCATCTGAGTAACAGGGAGCCTGACAATGAAGTCAGCGTATAAGGTTTTTCTTGCAGGATTATGTTCACTTTTCTTAGTCGCGTGTGGTGGTGGAGGCAATATCACCGATGATGGCTCAGGAACGACACCCCCACCTAGTGTAGTGACTGTCACTCTTAGTATTTCGAATACGGATATCTCTGCATTAGCGCCTGCAACAGTGTCAGCTAAAGTAGTAGATTCAAAATTGGGTGCTTTAGCGGGTGAGTTAGTTACATTCAGTTTGAGTAACGCGAATATTGGTTCATTTGATCCAAGTGCGGCTACGGCGCTGACAAATAGTGATGGTATTGCAACTATCATTTTGAATACCGCAACCATCGCTGGAGCTGGGACCGTCACTGGTACAGTTGATTCGGGGGAGTCGGGTAAGATTGGTTTTGTTATGAAGGGTGATGGCGGAGAAGCGGGAGGTGGAGCCCAAGTTAATTTAGCATTAACTGATGTAAATGGTGTGCCGATTCAAACCATTACCTCTTTAAATCCAGGAAAATTAACCGCCACAGTTACAGGTATAAATAAACCAACCATAGTGACCTTCGATAATGATATTGGCGATCTTCCTATAAAAACCGCGGTTACTAACAGTCAGGGTAAAGCAAGCGTTGATATCTATGCAGGTAACACTTTAGGTGCAGGTACGATAGTCGCTTCTCTGGCAAGTGGAGAAAAAGGCAGTATTGTCGTTGTTGTTGGTGCAACAAATGTGGTTATGGGGAGTGGCGATCCGTTTGTTGCAGGTAAAGCAAATGTGAGCGTAGACGAGTTAACTGCGGGTGGTACTGCAACAATTTCTGTCATGATCCAAGATGACCAAGGTAAGCCTTTTACCCAGCCTGTCGATGTTAAGTTTTCTTCGGCTTGTTCAACAAAATCATCTCCTGAAGCAGTTATTAGTTCTCCTGTTCCTTCAGTCAATGGGGTAGCAACAACGACTTACCTTGCTAAAGGCTGTGTTGGTGATGACCCTATAAATGTAACGGCTAATGCTGGCGGATTAAATTTATCTGCGACTGGTACTATTAAGGTTCTTCCTGCGAATGTTGGAAGCATAGTATTCCTTTCTGCAACACCTCAAAATATTGCTATTTTAGGCACAGGTGGTGCTGAGTCATCGGAAGTGAAGTTTAAAGTATTAGATACTAATAGTAATCCAGTCAGTAACCAATTAGTCAATTTTAGTCTCAATACCACCACTGGAGGTATTGAATTGGATCCATTAAGTGCTACGACAAATAGCCAAGGCATTGTTCAGACGGTGGTTAAAACGGGTACGGTTGCAACTTCTGTTCGAGTAACAGGTACTATTGCTGGTTCATCACCTGTGATTTCTAGTCAGTCTAGTCAGTTAATTGTGTCAACAGGTATCCCTGACCAAGATAGCTTTTCACTTTCTGCTTCAATACTCAATGCTGAAGGATGGGATGTTGACGGTACAAAAGTTACTGTGACGGCACGTTTGGCTGATGCCTTCAATAACCCCGTACCAGATGGTACAACCGTTTCCTTTACTACAGAAGGGGGGGCTATTGAAGATGCCTGCCAAACAGTTAAAGGTACATGTAGTGTGATTTGGACAAGTCAATTAGCGAGGCCAGAGGGAGAGTTACTTATTGATGAGACAGGTGCATTAATTCGAAATCCTATTGCAGCACTTGCACCCAATTTGGGTAACTTTTATGGACAAAAATACGGTGGCCGAGCAACCATTACGGCAACAGCGATTGGTGAGGAATCATTTCCAGACCTAAATGGTAATGGACGCTTCGATTCTACAGAGGTGACGGCATTTTTAAATCAGAAAGACGTGAGCGGTAGACCATTTGATTTAAACGATGCCTTTAACGATTACAACGAGGATGGTGTTTTCAATCCACAGCAATCAGGCGGACAAACTGGTGGTGAATTAGAAGAACTTATTGATTTTAATTCTAATGGTATTTTTGATGTAAAAGATAATAAGTACAACGGGGTGCTTTGTGCGGAGCCTGCACATTCAGCCTGTGCTGATGGTACCGCTAACTCTAAGTCTCTATATGTTCGGGGCAGTTTGGTGATAGTGATGTCGGGCAGTACTGCTTATGCAACACCTATTGGCGATGTGCTGATTGATGACAGTTATAGTATTAATAAAGACCAAAGTATTGATATTATAGGGAAAGGTGCTGCTACTGTATATTTCACTATTTCTGATCTACATAACCAACAAATGCCTGCTGGCAGCGTTGTTCGTTTTACAGCGAGTGCGGGATCGGTTGCTAGTGGGACTCAGTATACTTGGCCTAGTAGCAATTATAATGCTGGACGTGAATTTAGCGTTACCTTAAAAGGCGAAGAGCAGCCAAATACTGGTACTTTTATTGTTGAGGTTGAGACACCTGGTGGATTAGTGACTCAAGTTCTTTCGATTCCAATTATCATTAATTAGTTGATCAAGTTTGTTGATGAAAAAAAGAGCACAACAATGTGCTCTTTTTATTTTTAATTCAAAAATGAAATAAAGCTTGATAACAGGCTGTAGTCTAACGTTGGAACTGATAAACACTGCCTAATTTCATGATTTGCGTTAGCTCATCTAAGGCGGTGCGAGATTCTATCATTAACTGCGGATCTGCGAGGTCCTGAGTTGATAATCTGTCGCGGTAGTGTTTGTCTACCCAAGTATTTAGGCGGCTAAATAAGGCATCATCCAATAAGGTGTGTTGATTCACTGCCGCGACTTCTCGTTCATTCATGGCGACCCGTAAACGCAAGCAGGCTGGGCCGCCACCGTTTTGCATACTTTGTTTTACATCGAAATAGCGCACTTGCTTAATGGGCGTGTTTAGCGTCAGTAATTCGTTTAAATAGGCAAATACCGCTGGGTTTTCTTGACAATCTGTGGGGGCAATAATCGCCATTTCCCCTGAGGGTAGGGTGATAATTTGAGTATTAAATAAATAGCTTTTGACGGCGTCATTAATGGCTACTTTTGCCGTTGGGACCTCGATAAAATACAGTTCTGTATTGAGCTTACGTTTAATTTCATCGATTTTTTGCTGAGTATTTAAGAATGCTTGCTCATGGTAGAACAGGACATTTTGGTTACCTACGGCGATAACGTCATTGTGAAATACGCCTTGGTCAATCACATCGGGATTTTGTTGGATAAAAACACAATTATCCTCTTCAAGTTGATGTAAACGTGCTACCGCCATGGACGCTTCTAGGGTTTGTCTTGCGGGGTATTTTTGCGGTTTAGGCGCATTGGGATTGGTCGCTTCCTGTCCATAAACGAACAGTTCTACTCCGGCATGTCCGTATTCGTTGCATAGCCTTGTGTGGTTTGCCGCACCTTCATCACCGAAGCTATTATGTTCAGGTAAATGATTATGGTGATGAAAATAGTGGGGATCGTTGAAAGTTGCTGTTAAGATGCGCCCCGTTGTGATGGGCTCGAGACTGCGGTGCAATTTATCGACGAGATTGGCTGGGGTAAAATGCAGTTTACCGTCACGGGTATCCGCACTTGGCGATACGGTCGCAGCATTGGCTGTCCACATACTGGATGCACTGCAACAGGCATTAAGCAGCGCTGGAGCCTCTCTCGCGGCTTGTTGTAACACTTGAGCATCGTTGCCTGAAAAACCAATTCGGCGCAGTGTATAGATGTCTGGGCGTTCTTGAGGCGCTAACATGCCTTGAACTATCCCTAAATCGGCCAGAGCTTTAGCTTTTTGTAGACCTTGTTTTGCAGCAGCCTTAGGGTTAGATACCAGTGCGGCGTTGCTGAGTGAGGCCACATTGCCAAAAGACAATCCCGCATAATTGTGGGTTGGGCCAACGAGTCCGTCAAAATTCGCTTCAAAGTGCTTCATTGCTTATCCTTGTGATAGGGAAGGTTATTATTTGTTCATATGCTCCCTGAGGGGACCCAGTATACTGAAGCTATTCGTGTGCACAAGCGGACGGTTTTGTGCTCAAAGCGACTTTTTCGCAATAAATGCATAACTATTTCTTGCTTGCTGGCAAATAATGAAATATTAGTTTTTAATTACGCAATATTATTTTTTTACATTTTTTCAACTTTGGTTAAAAAGTGACTCGCTGGTACATATAAAAGAGGGATTAGCTTGAAAGAATCAGTGCAACCCTCTATATATGGAGCCAATTTCCACCTTCTTGAGATTTTTTGGCGCAAATCAAACTATGGGTAAATCGCTAGTTATTGTCGAATCGCCGGCCAAAGCTAAGACTATTAATAAATATCTTGGCAAAGAGTTCATCGTTAAATCGAGCGTGGGTCATATCCGTGATCTACCTACATCCTCCACCTCCGAAGGCAATGAAAAGGTTAAATCCGCTGCCGAAGTGAAGAAGATGACGCCTGAAGAAAAGGCGCGATATAAAAAGGTGAAAGATCAGCAGGCGCTGGTGTCTCGCATGGGCGTTAACCCTGAAAAGGGCTGGGCGGCTAAATATCAAATCCTGCCGGGTAAAGAAAAGGTCGTAAAGGAGCTTCAGGCATTAGCCGATTCCGCTGACCAAATTTATCTCGCAACCGACTTAGACCGTGAGGGAGAAGCCATCGCCTGGCATTTGCAGGAGGTGATTGGTGGTGATCCTTCACGGTATCAACGTGTGGTGTTCAACGAGATCACTAAGTCAGCGATTCAGGATGCCTTTAGCAAGCCGTCGACGCTCGACACTAACATGGTCAATGCTCAGCAGGCGCGGCGTTTCTTAGACCGAGTGGTGGGGTTTATGGTGTCGCCACTGCTGTGGAAAAAAGTGGCCCGTGGTTTATCCGCAGGACGAGTGCAATCGGTTGCCGTGCGTTTAGTGGTTGAACGTGAAAGTGAAATCAAAGCCTTTGTGCCAGAAGAGTTTTGGGATGTGCACGCCTTACTGAATACTCCTTCGAGCGATGCGCTGCGGATGGAAGTGGTTAAATACCTCGATTCTGCTTTTGAACCGACGAACGAACAGCAAGCCTTAGCGGCTGTGCAGGCCCTATCTTCCGCGAGTTTTAAAGTGATTGCCCGCGAAGATAAAGCCACCCAAAGTAAACCTTCTGCCCCCTTTATCACCTCGACGTTGCAGCAGGCTGCAAGTACACGTTTAGGTTTTGGGGTGAAGAAAACCATGATGATGGCGCAGCGTTTATATGAAGCGGGTCATATCACTTATATGCGTACTGACTCGACGAACTTAAGCCAAGAAGCGTTAGACAGTGTGCGTGAGATGATCGGCAAGGAATTCGGTGCTAAGTATTTGCCTTCTGAGCCTATCCGTTACGGATCTAAAGAAGGTGCACAGGAAGCGCACGAAGCGATTAGACCCTCTAACGTAAAAGTCGAAGCCGCAGCATTAACCGATATGGAACGTGACGCTCAGCGGCTCTACGAGCTGATTTGGCGTCAGTTTGTCTCTTGTCAGATGACACCTGCCCAATATGATGCCACTCGATTAACCGTTAAAGCGGGTGACTATGAGTTAAAAGCCTCGGGCCGAACCCTGCGCTTTGACGGTTGGACACGGGTGCAAACCGCGCTTAAGAAGAAAAATGAAGAGGACAATACTCTGCCGTTTGTAAACGAAGGAGATGTGCTTTCATTAACTGAATTACAACCTAAACAACACTTTACAAAACCGCCAGCGCGTTACAGTGAAGCGTCATTGGTCAAAGAATTAGAAAAGCGTGGCATTGGTCGTCCGTCTACCTACGCGACGATTATTTCGACGATTCAGGACCGTGGCTATGTCAAAGTGGAAAACCGTCGCTTCTACGCTGAGAAAATGGGCGAAATCGTTAGTGAACGTTTAGTCAGTAGCTTTGCCGATTTAATGAATTATGATTTTACCGCCAGCATGGAACAAACTTTAGATGATGTTGCCCGTGGCGAGTTAGATTGGAAAAAAGTGCTCGATGGTTTCTATGCTGACTTTACTAAGCAATTAGAAAAAGCGGAGCTTGATCCCGAAGAAGGCGGAATGCGTCTAAACCAAATGGTGATGACCAATATCAAATGCCCAACCTGTGGCCGGCCCATGGGGATCCGCACCGGAACGACAGGCGTGTTCCTCGGCTGCTCTGGCTATGAGTTACCGCCAAAAGAGCGCTGTAAAACCACCATGAACTTAACGCCTGGCGTTGAGGCCATCAGTGAAAACAGTGAAGATGCAGAAACCGATGCACTGCGAGCAAAACATCGCTGCGGTATTTGTGGCACCGCCATGGATAGCTATCTGATAGATGAAAAACGTAAGTTGCATGTCTGCGGTAATAACCCCCAGTGTGAAGGTCACGAAGTCGAAGAGGGCCAATTTAAGATCAAAGGTTATGAAGGTCCATTGATTGAGTGTGACCGTTGTGGTCACGATATGGAGCTGAAAAACGGCCGTTTCGGTAAGTACTTTGGTTGTACTAACGAAGAATGTAAAAACACGCGTAAGTTGCTGAAAAATGGTGAGGCAGCGCCGCCAAAAGAAGATCCAATCTATTTGCCTGAGCTTAAATGCAGTAAGTCAGATGCGCATTTTGTGCTGCGTGATGGTGCTGCGGGTATTTTCCTCGCGGCGAGTACTTTCCCTAAATCACGGGAAACTAGAGCGCCTTTAGTAGAAGAATTAGTCAAGTACCGTGACTTACTCTGGCCTAAGTATCAATACTTAGCCGATGCACCAGTGACAGACGATGAAGGCAATAAGGCCGCGGTTAAGTTTAGCCGTAAGACCAAAGAGCAATACGTCGCCACTGAGGTTGATGGTAAAGCCACTGGTTGGTCTGCGCATTATATCAATGGTAAGTGGGTCTCTGAGTCGACCACTAAAAAAGCGAAGAAAGCCTAGTATAGAATGTGTGATTGACATGCACTAACAAAAAAGCCAAGTCAATTAATGACTTGGCTTTTTTGTTATCTAACTTTTTATGAGTATCCAATCCGATTTTGCTTAACGAATATCGAGAGCCATCACCATTTCTTTTTAGGCTGGAACAACATATCGATATCATCTTCCTCATTTTTAGATCTAGGTGCACTTGGTTCAGACAGTTTTTGAGCGCCCATAATTTCATCGAGTAGCATTTTAGCTTCATCAACCTTACGACCAATAAAGGGGTCGTTGGGTGTCTGCGCTTTAATTGCATGTAATGTGGCCAAAGCTTTAGTCACCATTTGCTTGGAAGAACCATACTGTTTCATAAAACTCGCCGCACGGGCGCGGGAAAGCATAGAATCAACATTAATCCTGAGCTGCAAGTTATCGATACGGGTTTCTTCCTGCGCAAACACATTCGGGTCAACACGGCCTTTATTGTGTTCTGCCCGTAATATTGCCTTGAGTTTTTTGAGGGTTTGCACTAAAGCTAAAATCTGTTTGTCGTTGTCTGGTAGTCTAAAACCCTCAATAGGAGGGGCTTGTGGGGGACTAGATTGTAACGAGTCTATCTGATTTTTAATATCGGCAAGACGACGTTGAAAATCCGCCTTTTGTTGGATGGCGCTTAATGTTGTTGCAATTTCTAACGCATCTTGAACGCGGCGATACAGCACCAACATAATATGGGTACTGCAAGGTATCATGCCGGTATTGGATAATACCGTTTCCGTTTCATCGATGATGGCCCTTTGACGAGCAAACTCGATGCGACGCTCAGCCTCAGCACGTTCTTTTTGTTGTTGTATAACGTTAATTCCGATAACAAGCAGTAAAAGTGCACCGATGAGGATCAGAACCAAGGTGAATGACATAGATGTTCCATTATTTATCCAATTGAGCTAATGCTACAATAAATCAATAAACTAGCATAGTTATCTTAGCCTAGGTTATCATTTCTGTCGTATGAATCTTTAGACTTGTGCTCTATATTCCTATTTGCTTTAATTTTTACGTTATACTATAACGATTGATTATAGATGAGTGTGATGTTACCACTCAATGAACAATACCTTTATGCGTATTTGAGACAAGGATAGAAGATGAAACTGCAACAGCTCAGGTATATTGCCGAGGTGGTAAAACATAACCTCAATGTATCGGCAACCGCTGAAAATTTGTATACCTCTCAACCCGGGATCAGTAAACAAGTTCGCATGTTGGAAGATGAGTTGGGGATCCAAATTTTTGGTCGTAGCGGTAAACATTTAACCCATGTGACGCCTGCGGGGCTGCAGGTCATTAATATTGCCAATGATATTTTAGGTAAAGTTGAAAGCATTAAAAAAGTGTCGGAAGAGTACACTAAGCCGGATCAAGGTGAGTTAAACATTGCCACCACAGATACCCAGGCACGTTATGCTTTGCCGCATATTATTCGCCAGTTTATCGACCGTTATCCTAAAGTTAACTTACATATGCACCAAGGCACTCCTTCACAGATCAGTGAGCAAGCTGCCCGCGGCGATGCGGATTTTGCGATTGCCACCGAAGCCATGCATTTATACTCAGATTTAATCATGTTGCCTTGCTACCACTGGAATCGCTCGGTTGTGGTGCCTAAAGATCATCCTCTTGCCTCACGTAGTCATATCAGCATCGAAGATTTAGCCCGTTTCCCTTTGGTGACCTATGTATTTGGGTTTGACCGTGCCTCTGAAATCGAGAAAGCCTTTAATCGCGCGAACTTAGAGCCTAGGGTGGTATTCAGTGCGACCAGTGCCGATGTATTAAAAACCTATGTTCGTTTAGGTTTAGGCGTAGGGGTGATTGCTTCTATGGCCATTGATCCAAATGTGGATAAAGATTTAGTCGCCATAGATGCAGGGCATTTATTTACCCACAGTACGACGAAAATTGGTTTTAGGAAGGGCAGTTTTTTACGCAGTTATATGTATGATTTTATACAACATTTTGCGCCACATTTGACGCGGGATGTGGTTGAGAAGGCCGTTGCTTTGCGGGATCAACAGTTAATTGATGAGATGTTTGCCGATAAAAACCTCCCTATGCGTTAACTCTGTTAGTCCGATAAAAAATGCCGCGAATATTCGCGGCATTTTTTATGGGGTAATTAAATTTTACTGTTCTGATAGAGGATGGCGTCCTCAGTATTAGGTCTTAAGATAAATCACCCTTATCCATTTCGAGCTGAGCGAGAGCGATAACCGCTTGGGTGCGGTTACGCACACCGAGTTTTCTAAAAATCGCCGTCGCATGGGCTTTGATGGTGGCCTCAGATACGCCAAGATCATAGGCAATTTGCTTATTCAGTAAACCTTCGGCAAACATTTGCAGCACTTTATATTGCTGCGGGGTGAGATCCGACAGCTTACTCGCCATTTTATCGGTATCGTCATCTTCAATTGGGATAATTTCCGCCCCCACAGGTAGCCAAATATCACCAAATAATACTGCACTCAACGCTTCTTTTAGGGTTTCCATCGATGCAGATTTAGGAATAAAGCCACTGCTGCCGTAGTGAATTGCACGGCTTATCGTATTGATATCTTCATGGGCAGAAATCACCACCACGGGAAGATCTGGATAGTGGGCGCGTAAGTGGATCAAGGTGGAATAGCCGTGGGAGCCGGGCATTTGTAAGTCCAGCAGCACTAAATCGTAACTGGAGTTTTGTGCGTCTAAAACCGATTGTAATGCATCGGCACTGTCGGCTTCATACCATTGGGCATGCTCAAAGGCACTGGTGAGTGCCTGACGTAGTGCATTTCTGAACAATGGATGATCGTCTGCGATAATGATATTTAAGTTTTCTAGCTTCATGGCTTTTATGATTATGTTCGTGGCGCGTGAAGATTGAACTCAATGTAACAGAAAAGTAATAGGGGATCCTATTGCTTTATGCAGGAATTTTGACAAAATTTTTATATGTTTCTTGTTGTTATACTTTTGTCTAGTGGTTGTTAGTTATGAATGATGGCGAACATTGCCCCAAAAACAGTTGCATTTAAGGGGCCAAGTATATTGTCTTGAGTGCTTAAATTCTATTCAGCCGTCCAGACTTGCGTGGGGTTTCGTTGTTCGTCTACAGCAACAAAGGTAAATACGCCACGTATCGCATGCTCACGGTGATCTTGGTACATATTCTCCACGAAGATATTCACTTCGACTTTTAAGGATGTATTGCCGACATGGATCACCCGGGCGATCAGTTCCGCTAGCGTGCCGGCGGGGATCGGTTTTTTAAAATCGATGCGGTCAGAACTCACAGTGACTAAGGTTTTACGGCAAAAACGGGTCGCTGCGATAAACGCTGTTTCATCCATCCACGCTAAGGCTTCGCCACCAAATAAGGTGTTGTGATGATTGGTAATAGAAGGGAAAACAGCTTTGATTACACGGGCTTCGGATTGATTGATCCTTTGCTCAATAGCGTCTGAAAATGTCGGATGTGAAGAATCGAGGGAATTTGGCATACGGCAACCTGAGGTTATGCATTTTTAACGAGGCGCAATTATAGTGAGTTTTAATTTTGAATGATAGAAAACGCCTATTCCAATCCGTTTTAAAGCCAAACTAAAAGTAAAAAGGCTTCCATTGGAAGCCTTGAGTTATCGCTTTACTGTGCTTATTGGCCTAATAAGGCTCGTCTATCGCGGGAGGCTTTGGCCAGATCCCGCAGTAACTTTTCTGAATCATCCCAGTGTAGGCAGGCATCGGTGATACTTTTGCCGTAACAAAGTGGCTGGCCTTTGATGACCTTTTGATTGCCTTCCTGTAAGAAACTTTCGGCCATTATCCCGGCAATTGCCGTGCTACCCGCACGCATTTGCGCCATGATGTCGTCGGCAACGGCTAATTGCTTAAGGTGATTTTTTTCACTGTTACCGTGGCTGAAGTCCACTACCACTCGAGGCGTGACATCGACGGACTCAAGCTTTAAACGCGCTTCTTCAATATCTTGTGCAAAGTAATTAGGCTTTTTGCCGCCGCGCAATATGATATGGCCAAAGGGATTACCGTGGGTGCGATAGACCGCCATGGCGCCATCTTTATCCGGTGAATAGAATATATGCGGCACTTTTGCGGCGCGCACCGCATCGACGGCGATATTGATATTGCCATCGGTACCGTTTTTAAAACCCACGGGACAGGAGAGGGCTGAGGCCATTTCTCGGTGAACTTGGCTTTCGGTGGTGCGTGCACCAATGGCGCCCCAAGTGATTAAATCGGCTATGTACTGACCGTTCACCATGTCTAAAAATTCGGTGGCTATGGGTAACTTTAATTCGGTGATTTGTTGCAGCAATTCACGGGCAATACGCAGACCTTTATTGGGCTCGAAACTGCCATCGAGATCGGGGTCGGATATCAAGCCTTTCCAGCCAACGATAGTGCGAGGTTTTTCGAAATAAACGCGCATTAAAATGCACAGGTCCTCTTTCAACTCTTGATGCAAGGCCGCTAAACGTTGGGCATATTCGAGGGCTGCCTTAGTATCATGAATCGAGCAGGGGCCAATGATCACCAGCAGACGCTGATCTTCGCCCATAATAATGGCTTCAACTTCACGACGTTGTTGGATAAGGTAGTCGGCGGCTTCTTGGGTTAATGGGTACTCAGATGCCAGTTGTGCAGGTGAGATGACTTTAGCTAATAAAGAAGTACGTAATTCGTCTGTTTTAATGGTCATTCAAAATACCGAGCTTGCATGCGGCGCTTTTCGCCAGATTGCCACGGATTATAACGAATCGAGCCGAGTTGCACAGTGCCAATTGTGCTAATTGTCGGCATCTGTGCAATGAATTTAATTTAACTTAGATCTATTTAGCCTAAATTTGCCCTTGTGGATTAGCAGGTTAAGGTCTGTTGATTTAGAAGACTGTCGATTTAGAACATATGGCGCTCAAGACCGGTCACATCTAAAATCTTAGTCGCAATCTCTTCAACCGAATGATTGGTGGTGTCTATATAGGGAATACGTTCACGTTTAAACATCATTTCCACTTCTTTGACTTCTAAGCGGCACTGTTTGAGCGATGAATAGCGACTATTCTCCATTCGACTCTGGCGAATTTCATGTAAGCGCACGGGATCAATGGTTAAACCAAACAGTTTTTTCTTATTGCGTTTCAGCGCTTCAGGTAACTTAAGGTTATCCATATCATCTTCGGTGAAAGGGTAGTTTGCCGCTTTTATGCCGAACTGCATGGATAAATACAGGCTCGATGGGGTTTTGCCACAGCGAGAGACACCAAGTAAAACCAGATCGGCTTCATCCATGTGTTTCATCGTCTGGCCGTCATCGTTATCCATCGCAAAATTAATGGCATCGATACGGGCTTCATAGCCGTGATTGGCTTTGCCGTGGGTGCGGTGAACTACGGGTGAGGCGCTTACGCCTAAATGTTGCTCAAGTGGTGCCACAAAAGTATTTAAAAAATCATAATCTACCCCTTCACTCGAGTAGATGATGTCGCGAATTTCGGCTTTTACGATCGAATGGAACACTAATGGCCGTTCACCTGTTGTAATAAAACAATCATTAATTTGTCGCTTAACTTGCTCGGCTTTCGTTAAGGTTTCAACAAATGGAATCGTAAGTGACTCAAATTCTAGTGGAAATTGCGAGAGAACTGCATGTCCAAAAACCTCAGCTGTGATCGCTGTCCCGTCGGAGATGTAGAATACTTTTGGTGCCATACTGACCTCTTGTAGTAATAAAATTACAAATAAAATTATAGATTTACGCTTCTTCGGCAGGAGTGTAAAATGCCGCTGCCCTCGTGTGAAGGGGCCACTGAAATAAACTTGCGGAGATAGAACTGTGCAGCAATACGTACTCTGGTATCAGGAATTAGGCATGGGTGACGTCAACTTAGTTGGCGGTAAAAATGCTTCTCTAGGCGAGATGATCAGCAATCTGGCCAATGCCGGTGTTCAAGTACCTGGCGGATTTGCGACGACTTCTTATGCGTTCAATGAGTTCCTTGAACAAAGTGGAGTAAACCAGAAGATTTATGACATTCTAGCCACACTGGATGTAGATGATGTCAATGCACTGGCAAAAGTAGGTGCACAGATCAGACAATGGGTGATTGACACCCCATTCCAACCAGCTTTAGAGCAAGCCATTCGTGAAGCTTACGATAAACTTGCCGCTGAAACTAGCGATGCGTCATTCGCGGTTCGTTCTTCTGCCACCGCAGAAGATATGCCAGATGCCTCTTTTGCTGGTCAGCAAGAAACCTTCTTAAACGTGAAAGGATTTGACTCAGTTCTCGTGGCTATCAAGCACGTGTTCGCGTCACTCTTTAACGACCGTGCTATTTCATACCGTGTTCATCAAGGTTATGAGCACCACGGTGTTGCCCTGTCTGCCGGCGTACAACGCATGGTTCGTTCAGACAAAGCGGCATCAGGCGTGATGTTCACTATGGACACTGAATCAGGCAATAACGATGTGGTGTTTATCACTTCTTCTTTCGGTCTGGGTGAAATGGTCGTTCAAGGCGCGGTAAACCCTGACGAATTCTATGTTCACAAACCAATTTTATCCCAAGGCCATAAAGCCGTTGTTCGCCGTAATATCGGTAGCAAGCTCATCCAGATGGTGTATTCCGATGATGCTGCTCACGGCAAACAAGTGAAAATTGAAGATGTTGCCGCTGACAAGCGTCGTCAATTCTCTATCAATGACGCAGAAGTGATGGAATTGGCTAAACAAGCTATGGTTATCGAAAAACACTACGGTCGTCCAATGGACATCGAGTGGGCGAAAGACGGTAACGATGGCAAGCTGTATATCGTGCAAGCGCGTCCAGAAACGGTTCGTAGCCGTGAAGATGTGCAACTCATTGAGCGTTACCACTTAAAGAGCCGTGGCGCTGTGATCTCTGAAGGTCGTGCTATCGGTCATAAAGTGGGTTCAGGTGTGGCTAAGGTATTAACCTCTATCGCCGATATGGATCAAATCCAACCTGGCGATGTGTTAGTGACTGACATGACCGACCCAGATTGGGAACCTATCATGAAGCGCGCCAGCGCCATCGTCACTAACCGTGGCGGTCGTACCTGTCACGCGGCGATTATCGCCCGTGAATTAGGTGTACCCGCAGTGGTAGGTTGTGGTGATGTGACTGACCGTATCAAAAATGGTCAATTAGTGACTGTGTCTTGCGCCGAAGGCGACACAGGCTTCATCTATGAAGGTAAACAAGAGTTTGAAGTGATTTCAAACCGTGTTGATTCACTGCCTGCATTACCGATGAAAATCATGATGAACGTGGGTAACCCTGATCGTGCATTCGACTTTGCCCGTTTGCCAAACGAAGGTGTCGGTTTAGCGCGTTTAGAATTCATTATCAACCGCATGATCGGTATTCACCCGAAAGCGCTGCTTGAATTCAATCAACAAGACGCCGCTCTGCAAACTGAAATTAACGAGATGATCGCAGGTTATGAATCACCCGTTGAGTTCTACATTGCCCGTCTGGTTGAAGGTATTGCATCAATCGGTTCAGCTTTCTATCCGAAGAAAGTGATCGTACGTATGTCAGACTTTAAGTCTAACGAATACGCAAACTTAGTCGGTGGTGACCGTTACGAGCCAGAAGAAGAGAACCCAATGCTGGGCTTCCGCGGTGCAAGCCGTTATATCTCTGAATCATTCCGTGACTGTTTTGCCCTAGAGTGTGAAGCGATCAAACGCGTTCGTAACGAAATGGGTCTGACAAACGTCGAAGTCATGATCCCGTTCGTGCGTACCGTAAAAGAAGCCGAACAAGTGATTGGCCTACTCAAAGAGCAAGGTTTAGAGCGTGGTAAAGACGGTCTGCGCGTCATCATGATGTGTGAAGTGCCGTCAAACGCCCTGTTAGCGGATCAATTCCTCGAACATTTTGATGGTTTCTCTATCGGTTCAAACGACTTAACCCAGTTAACACTTGGCTTAGACCGTGACTCAGGCATTATTAGTCATTTGTTTGATGAGCGTAATGAAGCCGTTAAGATCCTACTGTCTATGGCCATTAAATCGGCTAAGGCTAAGGGCGCTTATATCGGTATCTGTGGCCAAGGCCCTTCAGATCACGCCGATTTCGCGGCTTGGTTAGTTGAACAAGGTATCGATACCGTGTCTCTGAACCCTGATACTGTTATTGATACATGGTTATATTTGGCCGAAGCCCACGGGTGATCTAGGCTGTAATTTGATAAAGATGTTAAAAAAGCCGCTTTGAGTGGCTTTTTTTTTGTTTATAATGGCCCCATAACGATAATTGACAGAAGCCATCCATGTTACCCCTGCTATCACATCAACAAACATTAGAGCCAGTGTATTTGGCATACCTTGATGCACTCGAGCAAAGCGAGTATTCCGGTGATATAGACAAGCGATACAGTGCACGGCTAGTGCAAGCGACCGATAACTCTGTCTATCAATTTTTACCCCAAGCGGTGCTTTATCCTAAAAATCAAAAGGATATACAAATAGCCTTAGCGCTCGCGGCGAAAGATATCTTCCGTGAGGTCACTTTTAGTGCCCGGGGCGGCGGTACGGGCACCAATGGCCAGTCCTTGACCCATGGTCTGATCCTCGATGTGTCGCGCTATATGAACCGTGTGCTTGAGGTGAATGCTGAGCAGGGTTGGGTGCGGGTTGAAGCTGGGGTGATTAAAGATGCGCTCAATGATGCGCTGCGCCCGCACGGTTATTTTTTCAGTCCCGATTTATCCACCTCTAACCGCGCGACCATTGGCGGCATGATCAATACCGATGCCTCGGGTGCGGGCTCCTTGGTTTACGGTAAAACCTCGGACCATGTATTGGCGCTGCGCAGTGTGTTGATCGATGGCAGTGTGCTAGACACTCAGCCATTGGATGCGGGACTTTTGTGTAATCCCGATAATGTGAGTGACAATCCACTCGGGCAAAAGCTGATTTCGGCCATTGCAAAGGTTTGCCGCGAGAAGCGCGCGCTGATTGAAAAGCAATTCCCGAAACTTAACCGCTTTTTAACGGGTTATGATTTAAAACATGTGTGGAATAATGGCCTGACACAATTCGATTTATCGAGGATTTTAACGGGCTCAGAGGGCACACTGGCGGTCATTACCGAGGCCAAGCTGAATATTACGCCGCTGCCGACCGAGCGGGCGATGGTGAATATTAAGTATGATTCGTTTCAATCGGCGCTGCGCCACGCGCCATCATTAGTTGCTGCCCGGGCGACTGTGGTCGAAACCGTCGATTCAAAAGTCCTCAATTTGGCCCGTGAGGACATTGTTTGGCATTCGGTTGCTGAACTTATCCAGGAAGTACCGGGTAAGATCATCGACGGCCTCAATATGGTCGAATTTGCCGGTGACACTGAAGAAGTTGAGCAAAAGCTTGCCAGTCTTGAAGCGGTTTTGACCGAGCAAATCAGTAAAGGTGAGTGCGGCGTATTGGGTTACCAAGTGACGCAAGATAAGCCAAGTATCGAAAAAATCTACGGTATGCGCAAAAAAGCGGTTGGTTTATTGGGCGCCACTAAGGGACGTCGTAAACCTATCGCCTTTGCCGAAGATACCGCGGTGCCGCCCGAAAAGCTTGCCGATTATATTATGGAGTTTCGCGCAGTATTGGATGGACACAATCTGCAATATGGCATGTTTGGTCATGTGGATGCCGGTGTGCTGCATGTGCGGCCCGCGCTCGATATGTGCGATGTGGAAGATGAAAAGTTACTGCGGGTTATTTCCGATCAAGTCGCGGCACTCACGCTTAAATACGGCGGCCTGATGTGGGGCGAGCACGGTAAAGGTGTGCGCGGTGAATACGGTCCCGCCGTTTTTGGTGATGAGCTTTATGGCGTACTTCAAGATATCAAAGGCCTGTTTGACCCCGATAATAGACTTAACCCAGGCAAGCTGGTGGCGCCTAAAGATACAGGTGCCCTCTATTACGATGTTGATAGTGCTAAGCGCGGTAAGTTTGACAGACAAATCCCCGTTACTGTGCGTGATGCCTTCCCCGATGTGATGAACTGTAACGGTAATGGCCTGTGTTTTAACTACAGCAGCTATTCGCCCATGTGCCCCTCCTTTAAGGTGACAGGGGATAGAGTGCAGTCACCTAAAGGTCGTGCAGGATTGATGCGTGAATGGCTAAGACTGCTTGAAACCGAAGGCGTGGATGTCAATGCACTCGCCAAGGCCAAGCCGCTCGGTATATTGCAGCGCATACAAAACACCATTAACGCTAAACGTGATTATGATTATTCCCATGAGGTGATGGAATCCCTTAAGGGTTGCTTAGCCTGTAAAGCCTGCTCTGGCCAATGCCCCGTTAAAGTGGATGTGCCTAAATTTAGGGCACAGTTTTTTAATATTTATTATCAACGCTACTTAAGGCCCGCCAAGGATTATCTTGTCGCAGGGATTGAAGACAGTCTCCCCTTAATGGCGACAGCGCCGCGATTAACTAACTTTGCTTCCCAAAATCCATTGAGCCAATGGGTGATAAAAAAAGCGATTGGTTATGTGGATGCACCCGCATTATCTGTGCCGACCTTAAAACAACGACTCGATGGCCACGCGAGCCGGGGTTATGATCTGGCCGCGCTGCAGGCTATTCCCGTCGATGAACGTTCGAAGTTTGTCTTGGTGGTTCAAGATCCATTTAACAGCTTCTACGATGCAGGTTTGGTGTATCGTTTTATCCAATTGATTGAAACCTTAGGATTAAAGCCAGTTCTGCTGCCCTTTAAACCCAACGGTAAACCGACCCATATCAAAGGTTTCTTGGATAAATTTGCTAAAACAGCACAGTCGAGTACGGACTTCTTAAATCAAGTGCATAAGCTAGGCATGCCTATGGTGGGCATCGACCCTGCCTTAGTGCTCTGTTATCGCGATGAATATAAAGAAATTCTTGGGGTGAATCGTGGTGCATTTGAGGTGAAACTTGCCAACGAATGGTTACTCGGCATACTGCAGGATATTCCCGCTAAGACCATGCAAGATAAACAATATACTTGGTTTAGCCATTGCACAGAGTCTACTGCTAGGCCTAATACGGCCAACGAATGGACTAAAATTTTTGCGCATTTTGGTGCTAAGTTATCGGCTATGAATCTTGGTTGTTGCGGTATGGCGGGCACCTATGGCCACGAGGCGGAGAATCTTGAACGTTCTCAAGCTTTGTTCGATATGTCGTGGAAACAGACCTTAGCTAAACTTGATAAACAACAGGTACTCGTATCGGGTTATTCCTGTCGTAGTCAAGTCAAACGCTTTGCGGGCTATAAGCCTAAACATCCATTGGAGGCATTGCTCGAGCTCGCAAAAGGTTAGATAGGGGTTTGCCTATGAATACAAAAGCCGAGTTAGGTTGAAACGGTTAATTGGATCCTCTGGGTAATAGATGTCACACTAAAACCAGCCAAAAGGCTGGTTTTTTGTTAAAGGAAATGGATCATGGATAAGTTGACCAAAAGCGAGCAGCACACATTAGAACAACTTGCGCTGAATATTGACTCTCCCATATCTGCAGTGTTGACTGAGGTGATCCCATTATGCAGTGAGGTCGCGTTATTTAATATTCAAGAGACTGGAGACTGGCAGTATCAGGGAAGCGCATTGCCCGTTAAATTTGCAAAGCTTTTTGCGGGCATTTTACACTGCATCGAGGATGAGCATTTTTTAATTACCCCAGTGGAAAAAGTTCGAGTCACAGTGACCGATGTTCCCTTAGTGATTATCGATTTTGAGCGCGGCCCAGATCCCGCTTATCTGCAGGTGAAGACCAGTATCGATACCGAGCATCAGATCATGGATATTAACCGGATGAAGCTGACCGACTTTGGTATTTATTTGCCCTTAGAGCGTGGTTTGTGGGGAAAACTGAGTCGAGCTTGTTATTATAATTTTGTTAATGAATTCAACTTATCTGACTTAGAACTACCCTAAGATCTGGGATATTGATTGCAATTAGTTCGGGGGATTGACTAGTTTATTATAGGTTAAGTGATAGTATTAAAAATGACACTTGGCATTGGATCTTAGGTGAGTGTCAGGTTAGATGGGTCTAAAACCGCTGTTTTCGGAGGTGCTGTTTGAACCGTTATGAAAGCTTAGGCTATCTTGTTTCCCACTTAAATCTTGAGCTGCAAAATGAGCTCGATCTGCAACTTAAACGCTATCAACTCGATATTAAGTTGTGGCCTGTGCTGTTTGCTCTTTGGCAGGAAGAGGGCATCACTCAAACCGAATTATCAAAACGTTGTGATGTCGCAAACTACACTATGACGCGCTTACTTGACCAATTACAGGTACAAGGATTTATCACCCGTCACCAAGAGTCAGACAATCGCCGTGCTTTTCAAATATTTTTGACCGATGAGGCCAAAGCTTTAGAGCAGGATTTGATCCGAGAAGCTGAGCGGGTTAACGAAAAGTTTCTTTCTAATCTGAATGAGGATGAACGTTCACAATTTATAAAACTGCTCAACAAAATCAACCGTTTGTCAGTAGATGAATATGACTAAGTATACTAAGTCGAGTGTTTTGTGGGCCTAAAAGGGCAGCAATATAAGCAATAGCACTAAACTCGAGCCAAACAGTAACCCTTGCTGTAGCATGCGTTGACGTTGAACTAGGCTTTCTTTGCCCTGTTTTAAGCTAGTGATCAATTGATTATGCTTGTAAATTCGGCAGGTTAATTCATCGGTCTGGGGGTCGATAAACAGCTTAAAACGACATTGATTGCCATCGTTCAGTTTGATGCAGTGCTCACTGTTTTGACCAAAATTGAGCTTACGTGACACCATATGCCCATTGATAAAAACCCGCTCTAATCCAAACCAATCGCTGGCCTGCAACTCAACCGAGTCCTGATTTAGCTCATATTTGAAACTGACCATATGCCATTCCTCCACTGACTGACGAGTGGTTAATTCAAGCAGAGCAGGTTACAGTTTTCCACTACAGAATAGTGAATTTTACGTGTCGTTTAGGTATCTGATTGGTATTAAGGAGGATTTATTTTTTGACGATAGGGAAGGGTAAAAAGGCGAACAACAAGTGTTTGTTGTCCGCCCCAAAGCTTAATTAGGCTTTTGCACTTTGATAAATGGCGCGGGCCATTTCATCGGCAACTGCGCCAGTCGTGCGATTCTGTTCATCGGCCTTTGCAAAAATCTTCAGTAGCGTGTGATAGATTTCTCTGACCTTAGCTTCGGATTTTGCGGCGTCATAATTTTTTTCGAATGATACGTTGATAATACCACCCGCGTTAATGACATAGTCAGGAGCATATAAAATGCCCATTTCTTTCAGTTGTTCGCCATGGCGTACTTCGGCTAATTGGTTGTTGGCACAGCCAGCAACAATTTTAGCTTTGAGTTGCGGTAAGGTCGCATCGTTTAAGGTTGCGCCAAGGGCACAAGGAGCATACACATCCACATCTTGGGCGTAGATGTCCTGCGGCGCGACGATAATGGCACCAAAATCCGTGGCAACTTTATCTAATGAAGCCTGATGAATATCAGTCACAATCAGTTCTGCGCCTTCTTCATGCAAATGTTTGCACAGGTAATAACCCACATGGCCTACACCTTGAACGGCAATTTTAAGCCCTTTTAGGCTATCTAACCCTAGCTTATGTTTTACTGCAGCTTTAATACCTAAATAGGTACCAAGTGCTGTGAACGGGGATGGATCGCCACTCTTGCCTTCAAGACCCGCCATATAAGGGGTTTCTTCATGGGCGATCATAATATCAGCTGTGGTCGTGCCGACGTCTTCAGCGGAGTAATAACGGCCGCCGAGACTATTGATAAAGCGACCAAAGGCGCGGAAGAGGGCTTCACGGTCAGGGCGCTTAGGATCGGCAATAATCACGGATTTGCCGCCGCCCATGGTAAGGCCCGCAAGTGCGTTTTTGTAGGTCATGCCACGGGAAAGACGTAATACGTCAGTGAGGGCTTCGTCGTCCGATTGATAGTTCCACATACGACATCCACCCACAGCAGGGCCTAAATTCGTGTTATGGATGGCGACAATGGCTCTTAAGCCACTTTCTTTATCATGACAGAATACGACCTGTTCATGTTCGTCAAAGGATACATGATTAAATACAGCCACGTGAAGTTCTCCGCTATACACAATGAAAAAGCCGATGGGGCAAACTCCCATCGACTGCTTGTTATATTTATTGCAGAACCATAGCATTTAGCGATACTCTCAACCATGCATAATGACCGAATAAATAGATTATTTGTGGCAATCTAGCTTTCCACTTTACGTAAACGTAAGCTTTACGGTGAAAAAGAGATGGAATTGGATACAAAATCTGTGAATAGTACGGACCGCACACTCATCCGAAGAATGAGAGCCGCGTTATAACAATAAGATAGGACGGAAGTATGACTGAACAAGCTGTCGACCAAGCTCAACCAACATTATCTGCAGAAGAGTTGGAAAAACTGCGCCAAGAGTGGGTCAGAACTCAATTTCAAAAAGCGAATCGTTTCCTTGCCGAGAAAGGTGTGATCCCAAGCAAAGTGTTGGCCGATGAGAGTCGCTACCTTGCCCCTTATATGGCCATTTGGAAAATGGAGTCTAAGCGCCCAACGAATAAGACATATTGGGTGATGTCAGGGGATTTACCCTCGGATTTTGTCGATGTGAAAGTTGCCGCAACGGCCCGTGATGCCGTGCGTCATTTTTCGATGATGTGGCAAATGCAGGCAGAAAACTTAGTGCGTTCGGGTGCCACCCGTGATGCGACTCAGGCCAAGTTTGCACAGTTGCTGGTATCCCGTGCTGAGAGTTTATACCGTATGCATAACGACGATAAACTGTGGAATGCCTAAGTTATTATTGCTTTTTGTCGGTACGCTTTAGGATAGATAAACTTTAGGATAGATAAATAAGAAAGGCACTCGATGGAGTGCCTTTATTTTATCAAACTGTTAATGAACTAAGCTTCGGTATCAGCGAGATAGCATAGCCCTTGATTGATCAAGGTTAACAGCAAGCTCTGTACTTCGTCGTGTTGGCAGAGTGTCGATGCAATATCAGAGGATAAGCTGACGTTGTCGCTGAGGATCGCCAGTACCTCTTCTGGGGTGTTTGGCAGTTCGTAGACTTCGCCATTGATGAACAATCTGCTGTTTGTGTCATTTTCGAGGCGCAATACTTTTAAGCCACCGATACGGTTTATGCCCGCACCTTGGTCGAAGGCATCTTGCAGATCCGCTTCGGTATAGGCTTCTTCTCCTTCACAAATATCTAACTCAAAACGATTTTGACTTAGTAGTTTGCCTAAAACGACTTGATAATTGTGCGGATCTTGGCTCAGCTGTGCGAGTAAATTCATCAGCCCAACTTGGTGCTCTTGGCTTATCACGCCGGGGGAGTCAGGTTCAGAAATAGAAGTGAAACGCTGTTGCCCCAAGTTTTTATCAAGCAAATAGTCGGCGACTTCACTGACCAGTTCTTGCTGGCTTGGCGCACGGAAACCAATCGAGTAACTCATTGCTATGGTTAATGTTTCACCGCAGTGTGGGAAACCGGGTGGAATATAAAGCATATCGCCTTTTTCTAACACTACATCAATAATCGGCGTGAAATCCTCAACCAGCGGCGAGTTTGGATTACCACCACGGCGTTGTTGCGGGGTATTGTCACCGACAGTCCAGCGACGTTCACCTTCGCCTTGAATGATAAACACATCGTAGTTATCGACGTGTGGTCCAACACCGCCACTTGGGGTGGCAAATGATGCCATTAAGTCATCGAAGCGCCAGTCCGGTAAAAAGCGAAAAGCGTCGACGAATGGCTGTGAATCAGGATACCAATGGTTGACTGCTTGCACTAATAACTGCCAATGGGTTTCGCCATAGCTGTCGTAATCTTCAAACGGACCTTGCACCACTTCCCAATCATTGTCTTTGGTGACGACGATGCGTGAAGAGATTTCTTCTTCACAGGCAAGGCCTGCGAGTTCATCGGCGCTGATCGGATCTTCAAACTGCGGAAAGGCATTTTTGATCAGCAGAGGTTTTTTTTGCCAGTATTCATTAAGAAACTGGGGAATATCGAGATTGAGTGTATACATAGTGTTAAAAAAGGCGACCACATCGCGGTGATGTGCGTCGCCTTAATCCTTATTTCTGTTTAAGAAAGAGTCTTGTTCGTCGCCAACTTCAGTTAATAACTAATTGGGTTAATAGCCAATTTTAATTAATAGCTTACTTCAGTTCGTCGACAAACGCTTCGGCGCGACCAATGTAATTGGCTGGCGTCATTTGTTTCAGTTCAGCTTTTACTGAGTCTGGTAATTCCAGCCCATCAATAAATACTGACAGTTGCTGCGCGTCGATACGTTTACCGCGCGTCAGTTCTTTTAATTTTTCGTATGGCTTTTCAATGCCATAACGACGCATTACCGTTTGTACGGGTTCAGCTAACACTTCCCAGTTGTGATCGAGTTCATCACGCAGATGCGCTTCGTTAACTTCTAACTTACTGATGCCTTTTAAGGTCGCTTGGTAAGCGATCAGCGCATGGGCAATACCCACGCCTAAGTTACGCAGTACGGTTGAGTCAGTTAAGTCACGTTGCCATCTTGAAACTGGCAGCTTAGAGGCTAAGTGCTGCATTAGTGCGTTGGCGATCCCTAAGTTACCCTCAGAGTTTTCAAAATCGATGGGGTTAACTTTGTGTGGCATAGTCGATGAACCAATTTCACCGGCGATAGTGCGTTGTTTGAAGTGACCTAGGGCGATGTAACCCCAAATATCACGGTCAAAATCAATCAGCACAGTGTTGAAGCGGGCAACCGCATCAAACAGTTCGGCAATGTAATCGTGTGGCTCGATTTGCGTTGTGTAGGCATTCCAGTTAAGGCCAAGGCTAGTCACAAAACGCTCAGATAATTCATGCCAGTTCACTTCAGGGTAGGCTGACAGGTGAGCATTGTAGTTACCCACGGCACCGTTCAGTTTGCCCATGATTTCAACATTGGCGATTTGTTTGATTTGACGTTCAAGGCGCACTGCGACGTTCGCCATCTCTTTACCGAGTGTCGAAGGTGAAGCCGGTTGGCCATGGGTGCGTGACATTAATGGCACTGAGCGATATTCCATCGCCAGCTTTTTAATCGCCGCCAGCAACTCGTTGCAGTAGGGCAGTAAGACTTGCTCACGGGCTTCAGTCAACATTAAACCATGGCTTAAGTTGTTGATATCTTCAGAAGTACAAGCAAAGTGAACAAATTCACCTACAGCCGCTAATTCGCTATTGCCGGCGATTTTTTCTTTGATAAAGTATTCAACCGCTTTCACATCGTGGTTAGTGGTGCTTTCGATAGCCTTAACACGCAGCGCATCTTGTTCATTGAAATTGTCTTTAATGGCATCGAGCACGGCGATAGCAGACTCGCTTAACGGCGGCACTTCGATGATTTCTGGGCAATCAGCTAACAGTTTTAGCCAATTAATTTCAACTTGAACACGGTACTTGGTAAGACCGAACTCGCTGAAAATCCCTCTCAATGACGCAGTTTTACTACCGTAACGGCCGTCTACCGGAGAGATAGCAGTTAGTGCGGAAAGATCCATGTGAAGCTCCTTGATGAACGCTAATTTTATTATAGGGTAAGACTTTTCTTGGCTGTATCGACTATGGCTTTGCGGGCGAAGACTAAGTGTCGACGCTTACCGCCTAGTTGGCGCCACAGTACAGCGCTGCGCATGGCTGCAAGCAGCAGAGCGCGAATTTTTTGTTGTACGATAGGGCGTTGCAAACACACTGGATTACCAGAGATTTGGATTTTCGGCCCTAAATTACTGATGATGTCACTGTAAATGCTGGCAAGATTGGCAATCACTTGTTCATCGGTGATCGCAAAATGATGTAGCTGGCGATGTACTTGATTAATGCGCTCGGCCAACATGCCTAGGCCGCTGTTTGAGCGCACTAGCTTGCGTTCGAGGGCTAAGATACCAACAAGGTAACGGGTGATCTCAACATCTTTTTGGCTACTGTCACCCAGCTGATTTAAGATCAGCTTGTAACCCTTATTCAGCGCGGCTTTATCTTGATAGACATCGGCGGTATTGTCAGGATTGGTGACCAGTATGGTATTTAAACTCGCCGCGAGCTCGGCATTATCGCTTTCACCCTGGCGCGCTAAATGTTGCACTTGGGCTATGGCCTGCAGTATGCCTGCAAATGCCATAGTACGGTTAATTAGCTGATCGCTCACGCTTTATCCTCGTATTAATTGATCGATGATGCCGCCACCTAGGCAGACTTCACCCTCGTAAAATACCGCAGATTGCCCAGGCGTTACCGCCGCAACGGGTTCATCAAATATAACCCTTAGGGTGTTTTCATCGCTATACGTTAGCGTGCAAGGTACATCTTGCTGGCGATAGCGGGTTTTGACGCTAATATGACAGCCGTCAACAGGACCAACTCTATCCACCCAATGCAGTTGGTTAACCGTCATGCCTGTCGACATCAAACGCGGATGGTGTCCGCCTTGACCCACAATCAACACGTTACGCTCGAGATCTTTGTCGACCACATACCAAGGATCGTCACTGCTGTTTTTCATGCCGCCAATGCCTAGGCCCTTACGTTGGCCTAAGGTGTGGTACATGAGTCCTTGGTGCGTGCCTATGACTTCGCCTTCTGGGGTTTCGATATTGCCAGGTTGGGCGGGTAAATAAGTGCCCAGAAATTCAGTGAACTTGCGCTCACCGATAAAGCAGATGCCAGTGCTGTCTTTTTTATCGTGGGTGATTAAGCCCATTTCTTTTGCAATTTCACGAACTTGATATTTTTCAAGCTCACCGACGGGGAACAGGCTACGGGCCACTTGTTCGTGGCTTAAGGTGTAGAGGAAATAGCTTTGATCTTTATTACCATCGACACCACGTAACATTTGCGTGCTGCCATCGCTATTATCGCGGCGGCGCACATAGTGGCCCATGGCGATGTAATCGGCATCGAGGATTTCGTCGGCAAATTCTAAAAATGCCTTAAATTTGATTTCTTTGTTGCACATGATATCGGGGTTAGGCGTGCGACCCGCCTTATACTCGGCGAGGAAATACTCAAAAACATTGTCCCAATATTCGGCAGCAAAGTTGACTGTGTGTAACTTGATCCCAAGCTTGTCGCATACGGCTTGGGCATCCTTTAAATCTTCAGCAGCGGCGCAGTACTCGTTGTTGTCATCTTCTTCCCAGTTCTTCATGAAAAGGCCTTCAACCTGATAGCCTTGCTGCATAAGCAAATAGGCTGAAACGGATGAATCTACACCGCCGGACATGCCGACAATGACTTTTTTTCCTGTATGAGTGGGTTCGATTGATGTCATAGATCCTAAAAACCATTGAGTATATGTTGGCTAGGCACTTTTGCTGGTGACTTGCGTGTCACCCAAGTAATAGCGTGGCCTAGCTTAAAATCTGTGTATTGCGTAAACGATTTATCCCCGCCCAGATATCGTGTAAAAGGCTTGAATAGCAGCCTAATCTTCTGAGTATCAAGTTAACGCAGATTTACCTTAACCCTTAACTTAGTTAACTAAGCTAAAACTAAGGTTAACTAAGCTAAAATCAGGCTAACTCTTTGCGGATTTACGCGGCGGCGTATTCTATCATGCCTTGCTCTTTGGGGCTATCGTGAGACGATCACTATTGAGTAAGTCTAAGGGATAAGCCATTCCCTGTTGCAGATGATGACGATAGTCTCTCAGGCAGTCGAGGACTAAGGGACTGCGCAGTAAAGATTGCTTGGCTTCGATTTGCTCAAAGTCCAACCAGTGAGCAGCATGGATGGCATCGTCCTGCGGCATGGGAGAGGGCATATCATCTAACTGCACTAAGAAGGTAAAGCGCATAAAGGCTAAGTCTTCACTGGCGCTAAATTGATAGATGCCGACGAGTCCTTGGGGTTTGAGTGACAGCCCCGTTTCCTCAAACACTTCACGCTCACAGGCTTGGATTAAGCTTTCATTGGCTTCTAAGTGACCCGCGGGCTGATTAAAGCGCTGCTCGCCGTCAATCCACTCTTCTACCAGCAGATATTTGTCCTGTGCAGTCGCATGAATAATACAAGCGACGGTCACATTGGGTTTATACCTTAGGCTCATAAATGCTCCTTTGAGCGGACATGGTGCCACTTTTTAGTGGCGTTGAGCGCAGAAACTTAGCAGAAATTTAGCAGAAATTTAGACTTCATCTCCAAGGCGAATGCATTTATGCTCGCCCGATGGCAAATTATCTAGACTCCATTGGCCTATTTTATAACGGATTAATCTTAAGGTTGGAAAACCAATATGTGCTGTCATGCGTCTCACTTGGCGGTTACGGCCCTCATGGATTTGGATTTCTAGCCAAGTTGTTGGGATATTTTTACGCTCTCTCACCGGTGGATTACGTGGCCAAACGTCGGGTGATTCCATGATTTTGACTTTAGCTGGCAGTGTCATTCCATCATTTAATTCAACACCTTGGCGCAGTTTTGTTAGAGCCTCCTCGGTCGGAACGCCTTCTACTTGCACCCAATAGGTTTTAAAGGTTTTCTTTTTCGGCTCAGTCAGTCTGGCCTGCAATTGACCGTCATTGGTTAGCAGCAACAAGCCCTCACTGTCCCTGTCTAAGCGGCCTGCGGCATAGACATCCGTAATCGGGATATAGTCTTTTAGGGTCTTGCGACCTTGTTCGTCAGTAAACTGGCAAAGTACATCAAAGGGTTTGTTAAACAGCACAATAATCGGGGCGAGCGTTTGGCTTTGTACCGGTTTTGCCGCCGCAATCGCTCGGCGGTTAGGATTTTTAAAGGGAGTCTTTTTCAAACTGCCATTGGCATTACGTGCGGGTGGAAGCTTGTCTTCGGCGGCAGAACGATTAGCAGGGCCTTTGCCTGTGGGCCTAAGCGCGCTTTTGGTGGGGGAGTTGGCGCTGGAATTGGCGCGTTTAGGGGAAAACTTACTTTTGTTCATGCTTTTGCTAACGGAAGGCTGAGACACGCTGACCTGACTTGATTGTATCGTTAATGTTTACACAGTGTACTTGGCATTCGCCCTTAGTGGAATTTGAATATTACTGTGAATGCTCTATGATGTCGGCCTAAAATGTGATCTGCGCCTATTTGTTTATTAGGTTTTAATGAGTCGTTTAACCGCGTTGGTGGACGAAAATGACCGACGGACAATGGAATAAATGCGGTCTTGATGGGTGAGTGACTGCCTTGATTGATTATTTCAGCGTGCCAGAGTTTGTTCGCCATGCAATAAAATTATTATAAAAAATATTAAATTTTACAATAATGTAGGATGTAACATGAAAGATAACTCATCAACAATTATTTACACTGAAACCGACGAAGCGCCAGCATTGGCCACCCTTTCACTCTTACCTATTATCAGAACCTTTACCGATGCCGCGGGTGTTGCGGTTGAAACCCGTGATATCTCATTATCGGGCCGTATTATTGCCAATTTCCCTGAGCAACTGACCGAAGCGCAAAAGATTGGCGATCATCTCGCTGAGCTTGGCGAGCTGGCAAATCAGCCAGAAGCGAACATCATCAAGTTGCCGAATATCAGTGCGTCAATTCCACAGTTAAAAGCCTGTATTCTAGAGCTACAGCAAAAAGGTTACGACATCCCTAACTATCCGGATGAGCCAAAAACCGACGCTGAAAAGTCAATCAAGACACGTTACGACAAGATCAAAGGCAGTGCGGTAAACCCAGTACTGCGTGAAGGTAACTCGGACCGTCGCGCGCCTTTATCGGTGAAAAACTTCGCCAAGAAAAACCCGCATTCCATGGGAAAATGGGCTAAAGATTCAAAGTCACACGTTGCCCACATGACTGATGGCGACTTTTACGGTAGCGAGCAGTCTGTGACCTTATCTGCAGCGGACAGCGTGAATATCGTGCTGACACAAAAAGATGGTCAAGAAGTGGTACTCAAGTCCGGTCTTAAGTTGCTGGCTGGCGAGATCATTGATGCTGCGGTATTGAGCAAAAAAGCCCTAGTGAGCTTCTATGAGCGTGAAATCGACAACGCCAAGGCCCAAGATGTGCTGTTATCGCTGCATCTGAAAGCCACTATGATGAAAGTGTCTGATCCTATTATGTTTGGTCATGCGGTGAAGGTATTCTTCAAGCCAGTATTTGATAAACATGCGGCGCTTTTCGCTGAATTAGGCGTCGATGTTAACAATGGTTTTGGTGATGTTTATGCCAAAATTGCGACATTACCTGCCGATAGTCGCGCCGAAGTCGAAGCCGATATCGCCGCCGTTTACGCAGCGCGTCCCGCATTGGCTATGGTTGATTCTGACAAAGGCATCACCAACTTACACGTGCCAAGTGACATCATTATCGATGCGTCTATGCCTGCTGCGATTCGTTCATCTGGCCAAATGTGGGGACCAGACGGTCAACTGCATGACACTAAAGCCATGATCCCAGATCGTTGCTATGCCGGTATTTACCAAGAAACGATTGCTTTCTGTAAAGAGCACGGCGCTTTTGATCCTAAAACCATGGGTAGCGTGCCAAACGTCGGCCTGATGGCGCAAAAAGCCGAAGAGTACGGCAGCCACGATAAAACCTTCGAAATCCCCGCCGATGGCGTAGTGAATGTGATTGATGCCAGCGGTAAGGTATTGATGAGCCACAACGTGGAAGCGGGCGATATCTGGAGAATGTGCCAAGTTAAAGACGCACCAATCCGTGATTGGGTTAAACTGGCCGTACGCCGTGCCCGTTTAAGCAATACTCCAGCGGTATTCTGGTTAGATAGCAAACGTGCCCACGATGCGCAAATCATTGCCAAAGTGCAGCAGTACCTGCCAGAGCATGACACCGATGGCTTAGACATCAGCATCATGTCTCCAGAAGATGCGACGCGTTTGTCTTTGGCTCGCATCAAAGAAGGCAAAGATACGATTTCAGTTACGGGTAACGTTTTACGTGACTACCTGACTGACTTGTTCCCAATTCTTGAGCTAGGCACCAGTGCCAAAATGCTGTCAATCGTGCCATTAATGAACGGTGGCGGCCTATTTGAAACAGGAGCGGGCGGTAGTGCGCCTAAGCACGTGCAACAGGTTGAAAAAGAAGGTCACCTACGTTGGGATTCACTGGGTGAATTCTTGGCTCTGGCGGCGTCTCTAGAGCATTTAAGCCAAACCGTCGGTAATCCTAAAGCGCAAGTGCTTGCCGATACCTTAGATCAAGCCATAGGTCAGTTCTTAGATAGCAACAAATCGCCATCAAGACGTGTTGGTGAGTTGGATAACCGTGGTAGCCATTTCTACCTAGCCATGTACTGGGCACAGGCGTTAGCTGCGCAAACCAAAGATGAGCAGTTACAAGCACACTTTATTCCACTCGCTCACGCACTAGCAGCCAATGAGCAAGTGATTGTCGCTGAGTTAAACAATGCGCAAGGTGCATCAGTGGATTTAGGCGGTTACTATCGTTTAGATGCTGCAAAAGCGGAAAAAGCGATGCGCCCAAGTGAAACCTTGAACAAACTCTTGCTTGCTTAATTCGTTAAGTGAACGGTGAGATAGCGAAAGGGTCTGCAATGCAGATCCTTTTTATATCTGTTAAAACATCGGATGAAGCATTTTCTTGGCAATAAAAAAAGGCAGGGACAAGTCCCTGCCTTTTTGATCATTGGCCTCACCAAACATTATTTTGTTGGTGAAATGGCTGAAGCGTGCATCCCTTTTGGACCCTGCTCTACTTCAAATTGAACGGGTTGGCCTGCTTTTAGAGTTCTATAGCCTTCCATTTCAATGGTAGAATAGTGTGCAAAAACGTCCTCACCACCTTGATCAGGGCAAATAAACCCGAATCCTTTGGCGTTGTTGAACCATTTAACAGTTCCGCTTGCCATACTTCCACTTCCTTCTGTTGTCTACTTACCAGTAAGATAGTAAAACCTGTATAGACGGGTTTCTTTCACCGTCTGAACTACAGAATGTAAGGAGTAAAAGCGGAAGTCAAGCTAAAATTAACAAAGAGGTAACAATTGATTAATTTGAACATATCAATTGGAAGAGGCCAACACGAGAGGCTAGTATTAAAAAATGGGTAAGACAGGAAATATTGAACACGTTGAAGAGCGTGTGAAATCTGAGTTAATGCCACCTTCTATGTACAAGGTGATCCTCAATAATGACGATTACACGCCAATGGATTTTGTGATTGAAGTATTGCAAGTTTTCTTTCGCAAGAATGAGCAAGAAGCGACCGATATCATGTTGACTATCCATCACAAGGGAAAGGGTATTTGCGGCATTTTTCCTTTTGGCATTGCAGAAACTAAGGTGATACAAGTAAATCAATTTGCAAGACAAAACCAACATCCGTTACTGTGTTCGTTAGAGAAAGCATGAATCTGCTTTACTCTGTAGTCCGTTGTTCATTTTGGGGGTGCTTATGCTGAACAAAGATCTGGAAGTCACCTTAAATCTGGCGTTTCAGCAAGCCAGAGATGCGCGTCACGAGTATATGACAGTGGAACACCTGTTATTGGCTCTTATCGACAATCCTGCGGCTCAAGAAGCGCTAATCGCCTGCGGGGCGAACTTAGACAAACTCAGGGATGAAGTGGCAAGCTTTATCCAACAAACAACCCCAATTATTGCCGATATCGATGATGATAAAGAAACCCAGCCAACGCTTGGCTTCCAGCGGGTGCTGCAGCGCGCGGTATTCCATGTGCAATCATCGGGCCGTAATGAAGTGACAGGCGCTAATGTGTTAGTGGCGATTTTCAGTGAACAGGAATCCCAAGCCGTCTATCTGCTGCGTCGCTGCGATATTAGTCGCTTAGATGTCGTGAATTTCATTTCCCATGGTTTTTCAAGAAACGAAGATAGCGATCCACATCAGGATCAAGAACGCATTGAAGATCACAGTGAAGCTAGCGAAGAGCGCAGCATGTTGTCGCAATTTGCGTCTAACTTAAATCAGCTGGCGAAACAGGGGGTCATCGATCCTTTGATTGGCCGCGATCAGGAAATTGAGCGCGCAATTCAAACTTTGTGTCGCCGCCGTAAAAATAACCCATTATTAGTGGGTGAGGCGGGCGTAGGTAAAACCGCGATTGCAGAGGGTCTTGCCTACCGTATCGTGAATAACCAAGTGCCCGATGTGATGGCTGAAGCGACGGTTTACTCCCTCGATTTAGGCTCATTGCTTGCGGGGACAAAATACCGCGGTGATTTTGAGAAGCGTTTTAAAAGCCTGTTAAAAGAATTATCCGCCGATAAACACGCCATTTTATTCATCGATGAGATCCATACCATTATCGGTGCGGGCGCCGCATCTGGCGGCGTGATGGATGCTTCTAATCTGCTGAAACCTTTGTTATCCAGTGGCAATTTACGTTGTATGGGATCGACGACTTTCCAAGAATACCAAAGTATTTTTGAGAAAGACCGCGCCCTAGCTCGCCGTTTCCAAAAGGTGGATATCAATGAGCCTTCGGTGGAAGAAACCACTAAAATTTTGATGGGGCTTAAGTCTAAATACGAAGAATATCATGGGGTTCGTTATACTCAGGCGGCGATTAACAGCGCGGCGGTATTGTCGGCGAAACACATCAATGACAGACATCTCCCCGACAAAGCCATCGATGTGATCGACGAAGCGGGTGCGCGTATGGTGATGCTGCCTATGAGCAAACGCAAAAAGACCATAGGCCAGGCAGAAATCGAAGCTATCGTGGCTAAAATGGCGCGTATTCCCGAGAAATCCGTGTCCGCCACCGACAAGGACTTGCTGCGTAATCTAGAGCGTAATCTTAAGATGGTGGTCTTTGGCCAAGATAAGGCCATTGAGAGTCTCAGTTCGGCCATTCGCTTATCGCGCAGTGGCTTAGGCACAGATAAAAAACCTGTAGGTAGCTTCTTATTCGCCGGTCCCACCGGTGTGGGTAAGACAGAAGTCACTAATCAATTGGCAAGCTGTTTAGGGATGAAACTAGTGCGCTTTGACATGTCTGAGTACATGGAGAGCCATACAGTGTCCCGTTTGATTGGTGCGCCTCCAGGTTATGTGGGTTATGACCAAGGTGGGTTGCTCACCGATGCCGTGATTAAAAATCCCCATTGTGTCGTACTGCTCGATGAAATCGAGAAGGCTCACCCCGATGTCTACAACTTGCTGTTGCAGGTGATGGATCATGGGACCTTGACCGATAACAATGGTCGTAAGGCAGACTTCAGACACGTAACGTTAGTGATGACGACTAACGCGGGTGTACAGGAGACTATTCGTAAGTCGATTGGCTTTACCCAGCAAGATCATACTCAGGACGCATTATCTGAAATTAATCGGGTATTTTCGCCAGAATTCCGTAATCGTCTCGACTCCATTGTATGGTTCAACCATTTGGATATGACCATCATTGCGAAAGTGGTCGATAAATTCTTAGTGGAATTGCAGGCGCAGCTTGATGCGAAACATGTCATCTTGGAAGTCAGCGATGAAGCGAGGACCTTGTTGGCCGAGAAAGGTTACGATAAGAACATGGGCGCACGTCCTATGGCTCGGGTGGTGACTGAATTGATCAAGCGCCCATTGGCGGACGAGATTTTATTTGGTGCCTTAGAAGCGGGTGGGGTTGCCTATGTTGATGTGAAAGAAGGCGAGATAGTGATCCGCGCCGAACGTCATGAGAAAACCACGACCAAAGCCTAGTACATGATTAGCTTGGTTTTTTAGATATGAAAATGGCTGCAATTGCAGCCATTTTTCTTATCTTTCGCCAACAAAAAAACCCGGCCTTGCCGGGTTTTTAACTATATGAGGCTATATCAGCGTGCGCGGAAGACAATACGACCTTTGGTCAGATCATAGGGAGTCAGCTGGACAGTTACTTTGTCACCAGTGAGGATCCGGATGTAGTTTTTGCGCATTTTGCCTGAAATGTGGGCTATCACCACATGACCATTTTCAAGCTCTACACGAAACATTGTGTTTGGCAAGGTTTCAAGGATAGTGCCTTGCATTTCAATGTTGTCTTCTTTCGCCATTAATTAATTATCCCATTAGCCTTCGAATATAAAAAACGGGCGTATCATGCCCCAAATTCCCCCTGCTGTAAAGGGGAAGTGCTTAGCAAACTTGGCAATACTCCCAACCCTGGGGAGTTAAAATTTGATAAGGGCGATATAAACGCTTGTAGGACATTTTACGGTTTGCATCTATTTGATATCCGAGATAAAGGAATTCTTTGCCCTGCAATTTGGCTAAGCGGCACTGGATCAAAATCAGTAGTGCGCCGAGGGAGCGATGTTCTTCATCGGGATCAAAATAGCTGTAAATGGCCGATAGGCTATTGGGTAGTGTGTCTGTTACTGCAACGGCTAAAAGTTTGTCGCCATCGTAGACTTCAATAAAAGTGGGGGGTAACCAGTGGCAAAATAAAAACTGCTCATATTGCTCTTGGCTTGGCGGATACATAGGGCCGTCAAAGTGCCGCTGCTGAATATAACGCTCGTAGAGGGCGTATTGTGCATCCGTATGGCTTGAGGTGACACGCCAAGTGAGATCGCGATTCTGAGCTAAGGTGCGCTTTTGTCTCTTAGAAACGCTAAATTCCCTGACCGGCAAACGGATCGGTTGGCAGGCGTTACATCGAGGACAACGGGGTTTATAAATGGCACTGCCGCTGCGGCGAAAACCTATGGCGAGTAAACGCTCGAATAAAATCGGATCGAGCGTTTCCTCTTGGATCACCAATAATTGTTCCTGCTGACCATCGAGGTAACTGCAGGGGAAAATCTGACTGATCCCAATCGCAATGGGGGTTTTAGTGGCGTTAGAGTTCAAGATTGACCTCTCTTGGGATCCAAGCCTCTGGATTGACGTCTTTATCTCTCAATTGTGCCAGTAATGCCATAAAATCGGCACGTTTAATCGCTTGCGCCCCTAAACTGGCTAAATGTGGATTCATGACCTGTGCATCAATTAACTTAAAGCCCATCTGCAATAGATGTTGTTGCAATGCGGCGATAGCAGCCTTAGAGGCATTGGTTTCACGGTGAAACATAGACTCGCCACAAAATACTTGGCCTATGGCTAACCCATAGAGGCCGCCGATTAAGCGTTCACCCTGCCAAACTTCGATAGAATGGGCGTGGCCATTATGGTGAAGCTCGCGGTACGCCATTTGGATTTCATGGGTTATCCAAGTGCCAGCTTGTTTCTGTCTTGGTTGGGCACAACCAGCCATCACGTCGGTAAAGGCATGGTTTACCGTAATGCGCCAGGGCTGTTTTTTGAGAAACTTACGCAAACTCGTGCTGAGATGGACTTGGCTGGGAATAAAAATGGCGCGGGGATCGGGTGACCACCACAGAATGGGATCTTCGGCGTTAAACCATGGAAAAATCCCGTTATAGTATGCCGTCAGTAAGCGTTCTGGGCGTAAGTCTCCCCCTATCGCCAGTAATCCATTGGGATCAGTAAGGGCGAGTTCGGGTGAAGGAAAAGCTTCAAATTCGTGATTCAGAAAAGACAGTGACTTCACAATTGCGTATGATTCAGTAATAAACCCTTATATTAAGTTAGCGGAAATTCAGATATGTGGAAACCTACTCTAGCGAGCTTTATGTTTATTTGTGCTTTTTTCATCGCACCACTGCATGCGGGTTATGATCGCAATCAAGCCGTGCCGGTGGAGAAAGTGCTCTACGGCGATATCAGTTCGGTACGTAATATCACCGAAACCCAGCTTATCGAAGACAGAAACCAAGGCTGGAAAACCTTCGGAGGAGCCTTAGTGGGCGGTGTGATTGGCCATCAATTTGGTGGTGGCTCGGGCCAAGACGTTGCCACAGTGCTCGGCGCCTTACTTGGTGCCGGTGTGGGGAATCATTATGGCAGTGGGACGACAACACAATCCTTAAAGCTAGTAGAATTGTTGATTAATCAAGAGGATGGCACTCAAGTCATGGTGATCCAAGATTATGATCCCGGAATGGTATTTAATGCCGGTGATAGGGTGCGGGTTGTGTATCTTCAAGGTGGCGTGCGTATTGACTTAGCCATGTAAGCCAGCAAGATGGACTCATTTACATAAAAAATTAAACGGTGATTGAATGACACGGACAGAACTAGCCCAATATTTAGCCGATTTTTTACATATGTCGGCCTTTAAAGATTATGCACCCAATGGCTTACAGGTCGAAGGCAAGGATGATATTCGCACTATTGTCACTGGGGTGACGGCTTGCCAAGCCTTAATTGATGAGGCTGTCCGCTTAAATGCCGATGCGATTTTGGTCCACCATGGTTTTTTTTGGAAGAATGAACCCGAGGTCATCACTGGGATGAAACAGCGTCGCATTAAGGCGCTGCTGAGCCATGATATTAGCTTGTTTGGCTATCATTTACCCTTAGATGCCCACCCTATGCTCGGCAATAACGCGACCTTGGCAAGACAACTTGGGATTGTCGATGCGGAACCCATAGAAGAGCTGGCTCAGGGCCTGCTGTGGCGTGGCAAACTCGATCTTCCTGTCAGTGCCAGCGATTTTGCCAGCACCCTTGAGAAGGCGTTAGGCAGAGCCCCATTGCATATAGGTGAAAGTGAGGCTCAGATCCAGCATTTAGCTTGGTGCACAGGCGGGGCGCAGGATTATATCGATATGGCGGCAAGTTTGGGCGTGGATGCCTTTATCAGTGGTGAAGTGTCCGAGCGCACCTTCCACAGCGCGGTGGAGCAGGGCATACATTATTATGCCGCGGGTCACCATGCGACTGAGCGTTTCGGCATTGAAGCCCTAGGTCGTCATCTCGCCCGTGAGTTTAACTTAGTGCATCATTTTGTGAATATCAGTAATCCGGTATAGCCATTCTTAAGGCGGCTTATGATGACCCTATTGCCGCTTTAGCCATAAATAAAAGGCGAGCATGGCTCGCCTTGTTATTGTCATCCCAAAACCAGCTCCTCTGTTGAGCTCAATAACTGCTCCTAAATTATTGATCCTAATGATTGATCCTAAATAATGCGGCAGATTAGCCGCAATTAGATCAGCCCCAAAGTGGACAGGATAAAAATACCTAAGGTGCAGGTGAGCAGCGAGCAAACGGTGGTCAGTGCGATAATATTGGCCGCAAGGGTGGCGTTACCTCCCATGGCGCGTGCCATTACATAGCTTGCGGCAGCGGTGGGCGCAGAACTCATTAAAAATACCAACGCTAATTCAATCCCTCGATAACCCAATAACAAGGCGCCTCCTGTGATAAACAGCGGGGCCAATATCAATTTCAATGCGGTCGAAAACCAAGTTGAATGTTTTTCATGTTTGAGTGAACCAATATCCAGCGAACCGCCGGTGCACAGTAGTGCTAATGGCAGGGTCATATTGGCAAAGTATTGGCCCGCATCGAGCACCATTTTCGGCACTGGAATGGAGAGGAAATAGAACAGCATGCCGAGCATAATGGCAATGATCAGCGGATTTTTAGTGATGGTTTTCACCATTACGCTAAATGCGCTGCGACTCGACTCTTCCCCCCTTGGGCTTAGGCAAATCACCGCTTGAATATTGTAGAGCAGCGTCATCGAGGCCACATAAACTGCGGCTAAGGCAACCCCTGATTCGCCGTAGGCGTTAGAGACATAGGCTAAGCCGATAATGGCTGTATTGGCCCTAAATCCCCCTTGAATGATCACCCCTTGATCTTTGCCGTCAGGAAATAGCCGCTGGGTTGCATAGGTGGAAAGTATAAAAAACAGCAGGTTGGCTATTAAGCCATAGCCAATCAAGGGGGCGCTGGCGGCGAGATCGTGATTTGAGCTGATGATGCTGAGAAACAGTAGCGCGGGCAGTGTGACGTTAAAAACGAGTTTTGATGCGATATCAATAAAGTTTTCGTTGATGACTTGGGCGCGTTTTAGGAGCACCCCGAGGGCTAACATCAAACAGATAGGACCCGTTATTGAGGCAGAAAACAACAACTGCTCAATGATATTTCCCATAACTTCTCCCCAATGGATGCACTTTAAAGCGTGCCAGTTTTAGACTTAGCACCATAAATTAGGGCCGCATTGAATGCGGCCCTAATGACTTGTCGAACAGAGTCCAACGGATTACAGATTACTTAACCCGCATACCAGGCTGTGCGCCTTCATGGGGTTCTAAAATCCACAAATCGCTACCACCAGGGCCTGCGGCCAGTACCATGCCCTCTGACATGCCAAAACGCATCTTACGGGGTGCAAGGTTGGCCACCATCACAGTCAGCTTGCCTTCCAGATCTTCTGGCGAGTAGGCCGATTTGATCCCCGCAAATACCTGACGGGTTTCGCCGCCGATATCCAATTGCAGCTTTAGCAATTTATCGGCTTCGGCCACATGCTCGGCCTTGACGATGCGAGCGATACGCAGATCGATTTTTGCGAAATCATCAAAGTTAATGGTTTCACTGATAGGATCGGTCGCTAATGGGCCTTTAGGTGCTTCTGGCTCGGTTGTGGCTTGCAGGTTTTCCTTAGAGTCGGCCACCATAGCTTCAACTTTGTCTAACTCAACACGTTGCATCATGGCTTTAAATGGCGCGATTTCATGGCCAGCCATATCTTGGCTCAAGGCAGCCCAAGTGAGTGGCTGTTGGAAGAAGGCTTCCACATCCTGGGCTAAACGTGGCAATACAGGTTTTAAGTAGGTCACCAAAATACGGAACAGATTCAAGGCGTTTGAACACACTTGATGGGCCGCTTCCTGTTGATCATCCTGCTTCACCATTTGCCAAGGCGCAGCATCGGCGACAAAGCCGTTGGCGATATCCGCTAGCGCCATGATTTCACGCATCGCTTTACCGTATTCGCGGGTTTCATAGAACTCGGCGATTTGCTCTTGTTTGGCTAAAAACGCCTCTGTCAGCGTGGTATCCGCAATTTTCGCGAGTTTACCGTCGAAACGCTTAGTGATAAAACCTGCGGTGCGAGAAGCGAGGTTGACTAATTTACCGACTAAGTCTGAGTTCACGCGCTGGGCGAAATCTTCAAGATTAAGGTCTAAATCGTCGATACGGCTGCTGAGTTTGGCGGCGTAGTAGTAACGTAAATATTCAGGATCTAAATGATCTAAATAGGTACGTGCCTTGATGAACGTGCCTTTGGATTTTGACATCTTAGCGCCGTTGACCGTCACATAACCGTGGGCATAGACGCTGTTTGGCTGGCGATAACCTGAGCCGTGCAGCATCGCAGGCCAGAACAGGCTGTGGAAGTAGACAATGTCTTTACCGATAAAGTGGTAAACCTCGGCTTTAGAATCTTTTGCCCAGAATTCGTCGAAGCTCAGTTCAGGACGCTTATCGCAAAGATTTTTAAATGAACCCATATAACCGATGGGCGCATCTAACCACACGTAGAAATACTTGCCCGGCGCATCGGGGATTTCAAACCCAAAGTAAGGTGCATCACGGGTGATATCCCACTGCTGCAGGCCTTGCTCGAACCATTCGTCGAGTTTGTTAGCCATTTCGACTTGCAGGGCGCCCGAGCGAGTCCACTCTTTTAACATACCTTCAAAGGCAGGTAGGTCGAAGAAGAAGTGCTCAGTGTCTTTCATCACTGGGGTTGCGCCAGAGACCGCAGATTTGGGGTTAATCAGCTCAGTTGGGCTGTAAGTCGCGCCGCAGGCATCACAGTTATCACCATATTGATCGGGCGATTTACACTTAGGGCAGGTGCCTTTTACGAAACGATCGGGCAGGAACATCGACTTTTCAGGATCGAATAACTGAGAAATGCTCTTGCTCTTGATATAGCCATTCGCCCGCAGTTTTAAGTAAATATCACTCGCCAGCACGCGGTTTTCTTCACTGTGGGTGCTGTGATAGTTATCGAAGGCGATATTAAAGTCAGCGAAATCCTGCTGATGCTCTTTGTTCACTTGGGCGATCATCTCTTCAGGCGCCATACCTAATTGCTGCGCCTTGAGCATGATCGGTGTGCCGTGGGCGTCATCGGCACAAATGTAGTGGCACTCATGTCCACGAAGTTTTTGATAACGCGACCAGATATCTGTCTGTATGTATTCCAGCATATGACCTAAATGGATCGGTCCGTTCGCGTAGGGAAGTGCGCTGGTCACGAGAATTTTACGTTGTGAAGTTGCCATCTTGTCTCAAATATCGTGGTGGGCCAAAAATATTGGTAGAGATACTAACCGATTACAGGATGATTTTCATCAAAACCTGAGTCAATTGAGCTAAATCTGCGCTAATGTTTTTGTCATTATCTGGTACACTTGGGCAAATTTATTGGTGGGGGTAATGCTTTTGTCTTCAACTCAAACTGATTATCGTTTAAATGACGATCTTCTCGGGCCTGTTCTGGCTATTCTCGATGCTTATATCGACCCGTATTTAAGTAAAGGATTAGTGAGCGCAGGATGCGTGAATAAATTAGCGATAGAAGGTAAGCGGTTACAGCTTGGTTTAGTCTATCCATATCCTTGTATGACCCAGTATCGCGATACTGTGATGGCACTGACCAACAAGTTAGCGGTACTCGATGCTATCGATGAAGTCGAATGTGAAATCGATTTTCAACCTAAGGTGTATTCCGCCATTGCCTCCATCGCACCGATTGCCAATGTGAAGCAAGTGATTGCCGTCGCGTCCGGTAAGGGCGGCGTGGGTAAATCAACCACAGCGGTCAACCTCGCCTTAGCACTGGCTGCTGAAGGCGCACAGGTAGGCATTTTAGATGCCGATATTTATGGCCCGTCTGTTCCCTTAATGTTGGGTATCCCCAATTTCAGACCCGTTTCCCCCGATGGTAAGCATATGACAGCCGCCAGTGCCCATGGCATTGCCGCGCAGTCGATAGGCTTTATGTTAAGTGGCGATGAAGCGGCCGTGTGGCGTGGTCCTATGGCGGCGGGTGCGTTAGCGCAATTACTCAATGAAACCCAATGGCCTGAGCTGGATTATTTAGTCGTCGATATGCCACCGGGCACTGGGGATATTCAATTAACCCTGTCGCAAAAAGTGCCGGTGAGTGGCGCTGTGATTGTGACTACTCCGCAGGATATCGCCCTGGCCGATGCCAAGAAAGGTATCACTATGTTCCAGAAAGTGAACATTCCTGTGCTGGGCATCGTCGAGAACATGAGTTTCCATTTATGCCCAGAGTGTGGTCATAAAGAGCACCCTTTTGGTACCCACGGTGGCAGTAAAATGGCCGAGCGTTATCAAGTACCACTATTAGGCGCCTTGCCGCTGCATATCAATATCCGTGAAGCCATGGATGTCGGTGCACCGACAGTGGTAGCCGACCCCGACAGTGAAGTCGCGGCGCTTTACCGGGAAATCGCCCGTAAAGTGGGCGCCGAATTGGCACTTAAGCAGAGCCAAAAATCAGTTTCTATTAGCATATCAGATGATGAGTAAGGTTTAAGGGTATGAATTCTCAGCAGTGTGTCATTATTGCAATTGCTGGCGCGTCAGCATCGGGCAAAAGTTTAATTGCCAAAACGATTTTTGACGAATTACGCCGCGATTTAGGCACAGATCAAATAGGGGTAATTAATGAAGACGCGTACTACCGCGATCAGAGTCATTTATCCATGGATGAGAGGGTATTAACCAATTACGATCATCCAAAAGCGTTAGACCATCAACTGCTATGCACACATTTACAGTTGCTTAAGTCTGGCGAAGCTGTTGATATCCCTTGTTATAGCTATACCGAACATACTCGTACGGCTGAAACAGTAACCATGACACCGAAAAAAGTGATCATTTTAGAGGGCATTCTGCTGCTGACCGATCCTAAATTGCGCGCCTTGATGGATGCCAGTGTATTTATGGACACGCCGCTGGATATTTGTTTCCTACGTCGTTTAACCCGTGATGTGGCTGAGCGCGGCCGTACGATGGAATCGGTGATCTCACAGTACAAGAAAACCGTGCGTCCTATGTTCCTGCAATTTATTGAACCTTCAAAACAATACGCTGATATTATCGTACCGCGCGGCGGCAAAAACCGTATCGCGACCGATATTTTAAAGACTCGTATTCAACATCTACTGGCAAAATAACGACATAAAAACTCAGGGAGTAATAGGTAAGATGCGCTTAACCGATATCGAAATTGAACAGGCCCTTGATAACGGCACTATCGTTATAGAACCTCGCCCAAGCACAGATGCGATTTCTGGCGTCAGTGTGGATGTGCGCTTAGGTGGGCAATTTCGCGTCTTTAAGGATCATACCGCGCCTTTTATTGACTTGAGTGGTCCGAGTGTTGAAGTGCAGGCGGCGCTCGATCGGGTGATGAGTGAAATTATCGAAATCCCCGACGGCGAAGCCTTCTTCTTACATCCGGGTGAGCTGGCGTTAGCCGTGACCTATGAGAGTGTAACCTTGCCCGCCGATATCGTCGGTTGGCTCGATGGCCGCTCATCACTGGCTCGTTTAGGTTTAATGGTGCACGTGACGGCGCACCGTATCGATCCGGGTTGGCAGGGTAAAATTGTGCTCGAGTTTTACAACAGCGGCAAATTACCTTTGGCGCTGCGTCCACGGATGACCATAGGTGCGCTCAACTTTGAACGTTTAAATCATGCGGTTGCACGCCCCTATAACACCCGCAAGAGTGCCAAATACAAAGATCAGCAAGAAGCGGTGGCTAGCCGTATCAGTCAGGACTAATCCTTGATTTGGGTTAATGGGGTATCACAGGCAAGCATTGCGCCTATGGACAGGGGACTTGCCTATGGTGATGGCCTATTTGCAACCATGCGAACGGGTGTGGATGGTATTTTGTTTTTTGAGTCCCACCAAGCGAGATTAACCGCGGGTGCCGCTAGGCTAGGGTTTGACTGGCAAATGAGTCCAGCCCTTGCCGAGCAGCTCATTACTTTAGCCGAGCAGTATCCACACCACTGCATCAAATTGTTAATCACTCGGGGAGTGGGTGGCAGAGGCTATGCGCCGCCAGAGCAGGTTTTGGCGACCGAAGTTGTTTCAGTTCATCCCATTCCAGCCCATTATGCCGTTTGGCAAGAGCAGGGCATTCATCTTAAAACCTCCCCAGTGCGTTTAGGTCACCAGCCTTTGCTGGCGGGGATAAAACACCTTAATCGCCTCGAGCAAGTGTTGATCAGATCCCAGCCGTTGCCCGAGGGCTTTGAGGATTGGTTGGTGCTCGATTGTATGGGGAAGGTGATTGAGTCATCAATGGCTAACATCTTCTTTATTAAGGGTAACCAGGTAGTCACGCCGTCACTTGAACTCTGCGGTGTTGCGGGTGTGATGCGTGAGCAAGTTATGCTAGCCTTACTGGCACAGCAGATGAATATCGATTGTTTGCCCTTTGACGCCGAGCAGTTAGTGGAGTTTGACTCGGCGTTTATTACTAACAGCGTTTTAGGAGTCGTGGATGTGCTAGCGATTGATACGCACACATTTACCCGAGCTCCCATTACCGCGCACCTTAGACAAACACTTTCACTCACACTATGAAAAAACTCATTCTAATCGCCAGTTCAACCCTGTTGACCTTGCTCACCTTAGCTTGCTTGGCTGGCTATTGGGGCTATCAAACTATTATCGATTACAGCCAAACCCCACTGGGCTTAACTGAACCCAAAGAACTTACCATCGCCCGTGGCACGAGCGTGAATCAGTTGGCCTCACAATTGGAAGCCGAGGGAGTGATCCAGGCAACATGGAAACTCAAGTGGTTACTCAAGTTTCGCCCTGAACTGGCAAAAATCCGCACCGGTCTGTATGAGATGGCGCCATCACAGACTATTGTCGATTTACTCAATGATTTAGTTGCAGGTAAGGTTAAAACCTTTAGCCTGACCTTGGTCGAAGGTAAAACTATTGCAGAGTGGGAACAACAACTCGCGAGCGCCCCACACCTACAATTAACCCCTGAGGTTTTCAGTGCCGTATTGATGGAGCAGGGTGATGACTCGGCACTGCCTGAGGGTAAGTTTTTCCCCGATACCTACCATTACACCGCCGATAGTGATGCCAAGGTGATGCTAACCCAAAGTTATAAAATGATGGAGCAGGAGCTGGCCAAAGCCTGGGCGGAGCGTGTACCCGGTTTACCGTTAAAATCGTCCTACGAAATGCTGATCTTGGCTTCGATTGTCGAAAAGGAAACCGGCCAAGCCTTTGAACGGGATCAAATCGCCGGTGTTTTTATCAATCGACTGAATTTGGGTATGAAGCTGCAGACGGATCCCACAGTCATTTACGGCATGGGAGACAGATTTAAAGGCAATATCACCCGCAAGGATTTAGTCGAAGATACGCCCTTTAACACCTATCGTATTTTCGGTTTGCCGCCAACGCCGATTGCCGCACCGAGCAAGGCTTCATTACAGGCGGTATCTAAACCCGCTAAGGTGAGTTATTTGTATTTTGTGTCGCGCAACGATGGCACTCATGTGTTTTCGAGCACCTTGGAAGAGCATAACCGCGCCGTCGATATTTATCAGAGAAAGAAAAAATGACCCAAGCATCCGCCAAATTTATTGTTGTTGAAGGACTGGAAGGCGCTGGCAAATCGAGTGCGATTGCCCTTATTCGTGATTTTATCGAGAAGCACACTGGCCTTGCCCCTGTGTGTACCCGCGAGCCGGGTGGCACGCCGTTGGCCGAGCGTATCCGTGATTTAGTTAAAATTGCCGATCCAAACGATCCCCTGTGTGATGAGTCTGAATGCCTGCTTATTTACGCCGCCAGAGCCCAGTTGGTCGCCAATGTGATTAAACCTGCCTTAGCAGAGGGAAAGTGGGTACTGGGGGATAGGCACAATTTGTCATCCTTAGCCTATCAAGGTGGTGGACGTGGTCTGATGCCCTTAGTCGAAGCCGTCAGCAATGCGACCCTCAAAGGTTTTAAACCCGATTTAACTCTCTATCTCGACCTTGACCCAAAGCTTGGGCTTATGCGTGCGGCAAAGCGGGGAGAACTTGACAGAATCGAGCAACAAGCGATTGATTTTTTTGAGAGGGCTCGGGCAACCTACCTTAGACTTGCCAATGAAGATGATAGCATCATGGTTATCGATGCCAGTCAAACTATGGCCGAGGTGCATAAGGATATCTTGGCCGTGTTACAGGCAATGGCATGGTAGCCAATAACGGCTTTGATGTGTTAACCCTGCCTTGGCTCGATATGCCAAGGCAGGCCTTTTTAACCCAGTTACAATCTCACCAAATACCACATGCTCAGTTGGTGGGGATAGATTCTGCCTATGGTGGGGAATTACTGAGTGTGTTTATGGCCCGCACCGCCATGTGCCTGCAACCTAAGGCGGTGGGAGCCTGTGGTCTATGCAAGTCGTGTCAATTATTCGATGCGGGCAATCACCCGGATTTCTATCAAATCGAAGCCGATGGTAATCAAATCAAAGTCGATCAAATTCGCGAGCTTTGTACGCGGCTCACTTCGACGGCGCAGCAAAGCGGTCGGCGTGTTGCGCTTATTCATCACAGTGAACGGCTAAATTCCGCCGCCGCGAACGCCTTACTTAAAACCCTCGAAGAGCCTGGCAAAGAAACACTGCTCATACTGCAGTCGGACACTCCGGCCCGTTTGATGGCGACGATCAGCAGTCGCTGCCAGCGACTTCCCTTTGTGGCGCCGTCTAAGGCTTTGATCAAAAACTGGTTAATGCAGCAATGTCAGATCCAAGAGGATGTGACTTGGTGTTTAAGTGTGGTGGGCGGCCCGTTAACATTAGCCAAGAGTTTAGTTGCTGAGGGCACACAACCGAGCCGTTATCAGGTTTTGCTGCAATTTCGCAAAGATTGGGCGCAAAGTTTGTCGTCCGGCCATCTGTGTGCTAGTTTGTTAACCATTAGTGAACTACAAATAATTGATGCACTTAAGGTTTTATACCTGCTTTTACGACAAATTTTATTGAAGAACAGCCACCAAGATGCGTTTATCCAAGCGCAAATAGGGAATTTGGCGGCAAAGATCATGGGAATGTGTCATAACTTAAGTACAATGCCGACCGTCAATTATTTGGGCTTGTGTCAAAGTTATGTCTTAGAATATAAAGAAATAACAAATAAGTAGCACGCCATGGTAGATCTCGTCGTTAATTTTGATACGTTACATCAGCTATACCGCGCCTATATGCCCTTTATTAAGCCCGCGGGTTTGTTTGTCACAACCAGCGAGAGCCACTATCTAGGTCAACCCCTGACCATTGCCTATCGTTTGCCTGGAGCGACTAGCACCAATGAATTTCGAGGTGTTGTAGTTTGGATCAATCCTTTAGGGGCTTCGGGTGGCCGCCCCGTTGGGATAGGCATTAAAATCCTTTCTGAGCCCGATAGCCATAAACACCATATCGAGAAGCTACTTTCCCGCGAGCTTGCTTCCGGCGATTTAACCTGCACTATGTAGCTTTGGGGAGCGTTAGGGCGCTAGGCATTTGACCTCGATCCCTTGGCTGGGTATCCTTGTCGTCCTTTTGTTTCTCTGCTTGGAAATTGCTGTGCTTATTGATTCACACTGCCATCTCGATCGCTTGAAAGCGGCGCCCGATCAACAAACCCTCGAACAGATCCTTGCCAATGCTAAGGCCCGTGGCGTTGACTATATGTTATGTGTAAATGTACGCCAGCAAGGGTTTGAATCCATGCGTGATAAGGTCGCTGCCTTTGAGCAGGTCTTTTTATCATCGGGAGTGCACCCATTAGACGTTAAAGAAGGTCTGGATATTGACCAAATTCGCCGTTTTGCAACCGATGCAAGAGTGGTCGCTATTGGGGAAACGGGCCTAGATTATTTTTATGCCGATGAAACGAAACAGCTGCAACAACAATGTTTTGAGCAGCAAATTGCCCTCGCGGTCGAAGTGAATAAACCTTTGATTGTCCATACCCGTGATGCACGTGAAGATACCATCAATATGCTCAAGCAGGGCGGTGCGGATAAGGTGGGCGGTGTACTGCATTGCTTTACTGAAAACTGGGAGATGGCGAAAGCAGCCATTGACCTTGGTTTTTACATCTCAGTCTCAGGGATTGTGACCTTTAAAAACGCCGGTGAGCTGCGGACCGTGATCCGTAAGGTACCTAAGGATCGATTGTTGGTTGAAACGGATTCGCCTTATTTAGCGCCTATTCCCCACCGTGGGCAAGAAAACCAACCCGCCTATGTCAGGGATGTGGCCGAGTTTGTGGCCGAGCTGAGAGGTGAACCTTACGAAGCGCTTGCCGAATATACTAGCAACAACTTCTTTAACTTATTCAAGGATGCCGCCCGTTTAGTCGGGCGTTAACTTATACCAATCATATTAATAATATAAAGCGGATTTCCCAGCGATAAAAAAAGGCCCAAAACGATTCAGCTGTTTGGGCCTAGGGGAATGGCTCGTTGAAGAGCCGTGCGCTACAGGTGAAAGCGCCATGCAGTGCGCTTTACAATAGACTCAGTGTAGTTGAGCTTTAGCCCTAGAGGCGCTTTCTCCTTCCCCTTTTTTAGGTTATTTATCGCTAAAAAACAGCGCAACTATAACAATTTTATCAATTCGGGCAGCAGTAATACCTTATCTTTCACTAAGTCTCTGGGCAGGTTGTTTTTTAACTTATTGCCTAAATGTTTCGCCATGCCTAAAGGTGCACCGCCATAACAGACGATCACTTCGCCTTGGGCTTTGACTGGCTGATTTAGCGGAATATCCCGGCCCATCAGATACTCTTTTGCTTCGATATCACTCACATCGACCCTGTTTGCCGCTGGGCTGAGCTGTTTTCCCGCTAAGGCAATAATTGCCTCATGGCGGACTTTAAAGCCATGTTTGCTATGATCGGCAAGTTTTATACCTATGCGTTGAAAGCGCATGCGTCCAATAAACGCGTTAAATTCTTTCGGAAACAACCAAAATTCATCGTCCCGCACCATGATAAGGTCATCCGGCAAACTTATGCCTAAATCCAGCTGAAAATAGTCTTTGATCCCTTGGGCTTGTTTCGCTGACGCGGGGACAAAGGGGAAATTTTTCTGCAGTGTAGGCTCTGGCTGTAGGCGTGGTACCGAGGCCGTTTTAGTTAATTTCGCGACAAAGAAACCTTCACTGTCGAAAATTTGTGGCCAGACATGTAAGAAGCCTTCGGGAGTGGTAGCGCGTTCAGCACCCTCAAATAAATCGCTTAGGGAGTCAAACTGCACCGCATCGGGATATTGTTGTTTGAGATACTCGCACACGCCTTGGTTTTCGAGGCGATTTAAGGTGCAAGTGGAATAGACTAAGCTACCACCGGGTTTTAGGGCTAAAAATGCCGATTCGATTAAGGCTTTTTGGGTTTCACTAATGGCCAACACATCGTCTAGGCTCCAATGTTTGAGCGCATCAACGTCTTTACGCACAGTGCCTTCGCCGCCGCAGGGCGCATCGATAAGCACGGCATCGAAACTTTCATACAGGTATTCGCCAAACACTCGGCCATCGAAATGGGTGAGTGCACAGTGGCTCGCACCCATGCGTAGCACGTTGGCATGCAATACTTTCACGCGGCTCGCCGAATACTCATTGGCGACAAGCAGGCCTCGATTGTGCATTAACGCGGCTATTTGCGTGGTTTTAGAACCGGGAGCAGAGGCGAGATCGAGCACGCATTGCCACTCTGCACTAGGAGTAAAAAGTGCGGTCGGTGGCAACATAGAGCTGGCTTCTTGGATGTAGAATAGGCCCTGAATGTGTTCTAGGGCATTGCCGAGTTGCTCTTCTTCATCGTAACTGATCCAAAAGCCATCTTGGCACCAGGGAATGGGATCGAACGTCCAGCCCTTAGGTTGCATCAGCGTCTTAAAGTCGTCGCTGCTGATTTTTAAGGTATTGACTCGAATTGAGCGTCTAAGCGGCCGGGCACAGGCGGCGACAAATTCGTCCATCGATAAATGGCTGGGGAGTTCTTGGGTGATGGTATTGATAAAATTTTGATTTAATTGAACCATTGATTTCGTTGGACCATAGGAAAATAGACTGTGTATCAATTGGCGCGAGTATATCATAATCCCTTATTGGGTCTGAGATTTTATCCCCAGTGCCCAAGCCGTTAAGAATTGTAGCCCACTGTATAGGGCGAGGTAGCATAGTTAGGATAGTGATTTAGCCGTCAGTGGTCATGGGCTAATAGAATAAAAACAAATAAAAATAAGGGGATGTGTGTGCTAAATCGCGTGTGGTTAGCTTTCTTTATCACGGCATTGCTCGCAATAGCGGTGCAACTGTTCCATGGGCACGTTGAAGTGTTATCCATCTCGGTGGAGGCGTTGTTTAGCAGTGCTAAGCTTGCCGCTGAAATCTCCCTTGGACTGATTGGCGTACTTTCCCTGTGGATGGGATTGATGCGGGTGGGGGAAAAGGCGGGGGTAGTTGGTGCTATCGCTTTTGTGTTTGAGCCATTGCTGCGCCGCTTGATGCCTGAAGTGCCTAAGGGGCATCCGGCCTTTGGCAGTATGACCATGAATTTAACGGCGAATATTTTTGGCTTAGATAATGCCGCCACGCCGCTGGGGTTAAAAGCGATGCAGGATTTGCAGAGCCTCAATCCAGTGAAAACCGTCGCGACCAATGCCCAAATCTTATTTTTAGTGCTCAATACTTCCTCTGTGACCTTAGTGCCTGTGACGGTATTTCTGTACCGCGCCCAGCAGGGGGCGGCAGCGCCTGCGGATATTTTTCTGCCGATTTTACTGGCGACCTCGGCATCGACATTGGCGGGCTTGCTGGTTGTGGCCTTGGTACAACGGATTTCCTTATTGAACGCTGTTGTGCTCGGTTATGGGGCTTTGATGCTGGCGGGGTTAGTCGCGAGTGGCTTTTATTTAATGACCTTAAGTGCCGAGGCGATTGGCACTGTGTCGACAGCCATGGGCAATGGAGTATTACTCTTACTCGTATTTGCCTTTGTGCTGGTGGCGGGTATTCGTAAGGTCGCGGTTTATGACGAGTTTATCGAAGGCGCCAAGGCGGGATTTGCCCAATCCATCCAGCTTATTCCCTATCTGCTCGCCATGCTATTGGCGATTGGATTGCTGCGCGCATCCGGCGCCTTGGATTATCTGTTGCAGCTCATTGCCAGCGGTGTGCGTTTAATGGGATTTGACACTCGTTTTGTCGATGCAATGCCGACCGCATTGATGAAGCCTTTCAGTGGTTCGGGTGCAAGGGCCATGATGCTCGAAACCATGGAGCACCATGGTGTGGATTCCTTTGCGGGGCGTTTAGCGGCGATTTTTCAGGGCAGCACAGAAACCACATTTTATGTGTTAGCCGTGTATTTTGGCTCAGTGGGAATACGCCATGGTCGCCATGCCTTGGCCTGTGGTTTAACCGCCGATGTCGCCGGGATCAGCGCCGCGATTGCAGTTTGCTACTGGTTTTATGGCTAGATGATTGGTGTGAAAATATCCGCGGTATATAAAATCAGGCACATAATGCGCCTGATTTTTATGTGTTAAGTTCGGACTGATTACTGGGCTGGTGCCCATTCTTGCCATTCATTTTCGGCTTTGTGTTGTAATCTAAATACCGTTCCCGTCACTAAACGGTTATCGTCTTGGGTCGTGTCCTTCGTCGCCACATTGATGCCGCCCGCGAGTAAGGTTTCCAGCGAGCCAGTTTCAATTTGTGCACCCGAGAAGAGGCCCACATCCACTTTAATCCCTGAAGCATCCCAGAACTGACTGCTTTGATTCACTAAGTGACTGTACTGCGGCTCGATATGAGCCTGCATCAACACACTATTGCCTTGAGTTGATAGACCATAACCGTCGATTTGGCCGACTTTAATGCCGCGGAAAAAAATGGGGCTACCTATCTTCATTGAGCCTAAATTCGTATCTTCTAAGGTAAATTTAAGTGCATTTTCTGGAACATTGGCATAACTGCCCTCGACCATATTGGCAGTAAACTGGGTTGTTTTTTGCCCATTTTTACCTGGCAATACGCTAATGTAGGGACCGGTGATTAAGGTTTCTGGCGCTTTGATACCCGCGAGTGAGATCTGCGCTTCCACCACATAATACTCACAATCGCTGCGACTAAAATGCTCGGCATATTCGCCATAAAGGTAAGCGGTGGCGGTTAAAGTATTCAAATCTGTGTTTAATTTAACCTGTGAGACTTCACCCACTTGATGGCCTTGATAGCGAATGGCGGCCTTTGCTGCCAGTTTAGCCGAGGCGGGTAGGGTGAGACGAATAGCCTGTGCCTGTGCTAATGCGAGTTGTTGATTCTCGTACAGCTTGAGTGCAGCAGTATTTGGCTCTGCGGTGGTTTTATCGAGCAGCCCTAAGCTGATGCTGCCTTTTAATGCACCTTGCAGAGGGGCTAAGGCGACATCTATGCCAGCAAGACTGGCGCTGATATCAAGGGCACTGTTACGCCAAAACACCTTAGGTTTTTGCAGCAGAGGTTGAAACTGCTTATCAATGGCCAGTTTAATGGCAAAGTCTTCACTCTTACTTTGCCAGCTCACGGATTCTACGGTACCAATTTGCATCTTCTTATAGTAAATCGGTGAGCCTTGACTCACATCGGCGCCATCCTGACTTATCAGCGTTAAGTACACGCGATGTTGGCGCTCAAAATATGCGTTGGCGGCTTCAATTGAACTAAAGAGCGAAAGAGGAGTATTTCCCGCGAGCGGCGTCTTATTGTTACCAGGGATCAGACTAATGGCTCCCTTTGTTAGCGTGGCAAGATCCCTTGTCTTGACCGAAACGCCCTCGAGGGAGGCATCGATACTCAGGGCCGACTCGGGAACGAAATAACTGTCACTGCGAACTAAACTGGCAAACTCGGGCTGCAGCTCGAGCCGATACTCCACCGCCGATAGGTCTTGGGTTAAGTTAACCGACAGTACTCGACCAATGGGAAGCTGTTTATACCGTACTTCGGCGCCCGCAGTAACCCCCATGTTTTCAGCGGAACTTAAGGTCAACAGACGCTTTTTAGATTGCATTAAATCCGGTGCACTTGATTGCAGGGCGAAACTTGCTGGTAATGTAGTGCTAGCACTGGTGCCCGGGAGAAAATTAATCACACTGCCAGTGAGTAACCGTTCTGGATTTTTGATCCCGGAGAGGGAAATATCGGCGCCCTCAAGCCAAAATATGCCATCGCTGGTCAATAAATGGGCATATTGGGGCTCGAATTTAGCCACTGCGGTAACGCCATTTTCAGTGAGCTGTTTACTTAAAATACTGCCAATGGTGATACCGCGGTAAACAATGTGAGTGCCATTATTTATTCCATCACCCTGCGCCATGGTCAGGTTGACTTCAACCCCACCTAAGGCGCTGATCTCAGAGTCGAATAATGCAAAATTATCACCATTTTGTGCCGTGGGGGCTTTTTCGTCCGAGCTGAAGCTAACACCGCCAGCCAGAATGGACGCTAAACTTTCTGAGCTGACTTTAACGCCAGACAGGGATGCATCAATCTTCACGCCTGAGACGTTCCAAAAGTGGGAGTTTTTCTTCACTAAACGAGCGTATTGCTCTTGAATAAAGGCACTGATAATGACCCTGGCATTGCCATCTAAACGGTAGCTGACAACGCTCCCAACGGGAATTTGGCGAAAGAAAATCGGCGAACCTACGTCTAGGGAGCCAAGTTTATCCGAGGTCAATTCGACCATCACCCCCTCTGAACCGACCTGCATAGGTGGTGGTTGCCGCTCTGCCTCAAAGAAAGCGGTAGAGTTACCTTTGCCTGGTTGAATGGCGATGTAGTTACCCGAAAACAGTGCATCTAAGCCTTCAACGCCTGTGATACTGGCTTTAGGCGTGACTAACCAAAATAAAGTGTGTTTATTTAAGAAAGGCTTAGCGCGATAATCCATCATCACTTTGACATTGACGCCCTTGAGATCCTCATCGATACCAATATCTTTGACTTTGCCGACGGTTAACCCTTGGTATTTGACTAAGGTTTTACCCACCTCAATTCCAGTAGCGCTCGGAAAATGGATTTGAATTTCAATTCCTGATTCTTTTATGCTCTTTATCCCCAACCATGCGCCGAGGACGAGCGCAACAATGGGAAGTAGCCAAATAGGCGAAAAGAGTTTTTTCTTTACAACTTTTGGCGATTCAATTTGTGTCATCTTGAGGTTCCAATCGATCCCAGAGTAAACGAGTATCTAATACTTTTGCGGCAAGCTGAGTCAGCAAAATAACCAATGCAAATGCCGTCGCCGCGGGGGCGGGTTTGGCATCGAGCAATTGCCCCATATTGACGAGGGCAACAGTGAGTGAAATAACAAATAAATCGAGCATAGACCAACGGCCAATCCACTCAATTACATGAAATCCCACCATTAACTTCTTTTTTGAAATCGGCAGATTAAAACTGATGGCGCACAGATACGTGGCAAGCCCGATGATTTTAACCCAAGGCACTAAAATACTGGCAATAAATACGATAATGGCGATGGGGAGCATGTCGGACTGTACTAAATGGACAATGCCGGAAAAGATGGTGTCGTGACGCACTTGCCCCTGATTTGTCAGCATAGTAATAGGGTACAGGTTGGCTGGGATCAGTAAAATTGCCGCTGTGATGAGTAACGCCCAACTTTTTTGCAAACTGCCATAATCACGGATCTGCAATACAGACTCACAACGTTGACAATGGGTGCTATCACTTGTGTTGAGTTGCCGACAAACGCGGCATAAACACAGACCTAAGTCGATTCCTTGTTGTTTCATACTAACTATGACCATCCAATAGCGTCCACATATGCTCGAGATCGTACTCCCGTTGTAGAAAAAGAGTCACAAGAAATAGCATAGTGAAGCAAAATGTGCCCATTCCAAAATAAATATCCGAAAAATCGGAGAGTTGGAACGACGAAACTAAAAAACTGATGACGTAGATTTCCAGCATAGTCAATTGCGACAGCAGCCCCTGCAGCTTTAATAGTTGTTTTAAACTGCGGCGCCAAAAGGCAATTGAAAGCCCCCATTTTACAATCAATATTTGTGCGAGTATGGACAGGATAAGCAAGCCTGGGCCGATTACGGCCGCCGCGAGCACGGCTAGCCCTACAACCCAGTAGCCCTGATCAAATACGGCGAATGCCCCTTGGAAAACCGTTGTCGTGCGAATGCTACCTAAGAAGTGGATCTCTAAAACGGGCAAAAAATTGGCCGGGAAATAAAAGATCAATGCAGTGACGCACAAGGCTAACATACCGTTGACTGAACAGTATGGAGTGTCATAAAGAGCGGTGCTGCAGCGCGGGCATAGGGCCCTAACCCCAGAAGGTAGGGCTCGTTTTCTAATAGCCAAGTCGCAGGAACGACAGAGGATTACAGAGTTTTCTGCGGTATTTTCATGCATATAAAAATATTAACTTAGCCCCAACATCGCTGCAAATGTGTGAATAGCTGATAAAAGCCAAAGAGTAAGCACCCAAAGCTTAAACACTCAGGCTCAGCTTATAACTAAAACGGCCTAATAATACAGATTAATCAGAACACTTGCATCACAACTTCAATCTATGTCATTCTGCGCACTGTATATAAAAACAGTGCGAGGGCAGTCATGGCAGTTATTACACAGTTTGTCGTGGTAAGAGAAGGGGTTGAAAAGATGACATTCACATCGAAAAAGGAGGCAGATGCCTACGATAAGATGCTCGATATCGCCGATAACTTGATCCCCTTCATTCAAAAAGCGGAATTAGGTATTGATGAGAGTCTGAGCGAACGACTCGCATTCTATTTTGCTAACAATAAAGATGAGCTGACGAACTTGCTTAAAGGCGCGGTTCAGGTTAATAGTACGCCAACAAATCAAACCGCAGCGAAGAAAGTGGCCAAAAAGGTGGAAGCTGCCGAATAAAGTGGTTAGGAAATGTCATGAAATCTAAATTTTACGAGTCATTGAACCGCCAAACTCTTGCCCTATTAGAAGGGGAAGATGATGTTGTGGCGGCAATGGCTAATTTTTCAGCCTTACTCAATGACAATCTTACCGAACTCAATTGGGTTGGGTTTTATGTGATGCGTGGTGAGCAACTCGTTTTAGGCCCTTTCCAAGGGAAAGTGGCTTGTACGCGCATTCCGTTAGGAAAAGGCGTTTGCGGCACAGCAGCGTTAGCCGACCAAACCCAACGCGTCGCCGATGTGCACCAGTTCGATGGTCATATTGCCTGTGATTCTGCCAGTAATTCAGAAATTGTGGTGCCAGTCAGAGCCCAAGGAAAAGTGATTGCGGTGCTCGATATTGACAGCCCTGTCTTCGATAGATTCGACGAAGAGGACCAAAAGGGACTGGAATTGCTGGTTAAAAGCTTCGAAAGCTGCCTATTTGATTAATTTGCGTACAATAACGCATAATTCATGGTCGCAATCGGTAGCGTGCGCCTTATAATATGCGCTTGCACCGATTAAGCTTACGCTGGCGGCCATGTCATCAATAAGCTTGATATGTTAAGCCGTAAAAAATTGTTAAGTTATGTTTTTTTAACTTTAGTAAATGCGGCGAGAATGCTAATTTGTACCTTGGCTCGATAGTGAGCTTAACCAAGATAAACGACACGTAAGAAGCTGATTTATATCACCTCGAATTCGATGTCCCTTTTTGACTGTGGAAGTAATGATGGAATCAACAGATAAGTTGACCGACACCAATGCAATTTTGGCGTATTTGTATGAAACATTTCCTTTGTGCTTTATTGCTGAAGGTGAAACTAAGCCATTAAAAATCGGATTGTTTCAAGATTTGGCTGAAAGGTTGGCTGATGATTCTAAAGTCAGTAAAACTCAACTGCGAGTGGCCTTAAGACGTTACACCAGCAGCTGGCGTTACCTGAAGTCTGTCAAAGCAGGCGCGCAGCGTGTGGATCTTGATGGCGAGCCTTGCGGCGAGTTAGAGCAAGAGCATATAGATCACGCTCAAGCTATGTTGAAAGAAAGTCAAGATAAAGCGAAGGCAAAACGTGCCGCACAGGCGCCGAGCCCAGCGAAAACGCCAGCCAAACGCGCGCCTAAAAAAGTTGCCGTTCCCCAGCGTCCTAAGACTGAGCGTCCCGCTAAACCCGCTCCAAAAGCCGCACCTGTGGTGAATTTAGTCCAGGCGCAACTCACGGATTTAGCGAAGAAACAACGCGTCAATGTTAAGTTAGGTATGACACCCGTAGCCGGTGTGATCACTGACATTAACAAAGAGGATATTCATGTTCAGTTAGATAGTGGCCTAACCATAAAAGTTAGAGCAGAACATATCCTGCTGTAATCATTTATTAAAACGGAGTAACTTGTTGATGCGAAAACTCACTTTGGCTACCTCAATCGCCACTGTTTTTGTCGGATTCTCGGCTTGGGCTGTACCACCCACGATTCAAATCAGCGAGTTACCCACTCTCCAGCAGGAAGCACAGCATAAAGTTGCTAGCAAAAGAGTGACGGACTTATACACTCGTTCGCACTACCATAGATTTGCGCTAGATGACGCGTTTTCTGCGCAGATTTTTGACCGCTACCTACAGCAACTCGATTACCGCCGCAATGTGTTAACACAGGCGGATGTCGACGGTTTTAAGCCTTACCTCAATCAATTCGACGATATGCTGACTTCAGGCGAGCTTGAACCCGCATATAAGATGTTTGATGTGGTACAAAAACGCCGCTATGAAGGTTTTGTCTATGCCTTGTCTCTGCTGGATAAAGAAATAGATTTCAGCGTACCCGGTGATGCGTATGAGTACGACCGAGATGACGCTGCTTGGCCAAAGGATCAGGCTGAAATTAACGAATTATGGCGTCAACGTGTTAAATACGATGCGCTTAATCTCAAGTTGACGGGCAAGAAATGGCCTGAAATCGTTGATATTCTGCAAAAGCGTTACAACAACGCCATTAAACGTCTGACTCAAACCAACAGTGAAGACGTATTCCAAGGCGTGATGAATGCCTTCTCCCGCAGCATTGAGCCGCACACTAGCTATCTTTCTCCACGTAATGCCGAGCGTTTCCAAATGGAAATGAACTTGAGCCTAGAGGGGATTGGAGCGCAGTTACAACTCGAAGATGATTACACAGTGATCAAGAGTTTAATCGCTGGCGGTCCTGCTGCAGGCAGTGAAAAGCTCTCTCCTGAGGATAAAATTGTCGGTGTCGGCCAAGAAGGTGGCGAGATTGTCGATGTGATCGGCTGGCGTTTAGACGATGTGGTCGATCTGATCAAAGGTCCGAAGGGCAGTAAGGTAGTTTTGCAAATTCTGCCAAAGAAGGGCGGTTCAAATGCTAAACCCTTCAATGTGACCTTAGTGCGTGACAAAATTCGCTTAGAAGATCGTGCTGCGACCTCTAAGATTATCGAGCCTAAAGAAGGCGAATATGCGAATCGTAAGGTTGGCGTGATCCAAATTCCTGGTTTCTATATGAATTTATCCCAGGATGTGGAAAAAGAACTCGTCAAACTTAATGAAGCCAAAGTCGAAGGTATAGTGATCGATTTACGGGGTAATGGTGGTGGAGCCTTAACCGAAGCCGTATTACTGACGGGCCTCTTTATCGATATGGGTCCAGTAGTACAAATTCGTGATGCCGATGGCCGCGTCTCTGCACACCGTGACAATGATGGTAAAACAAATTATTCAGGTCCCTTGACGGTTATGGTTGACCGCTATAGCGCTTCAGCCTCTGAGATTTTTGCCGCTGCATTGCAAGATTACGATCGTGCGCTAATTGTCGGTGAATCGAGCTTCGGTAAAGGCACAGTGCAACAGCATAAGAGTCTTGGCCGTATCTATGATATGTATGAGAAGCCAATCGGCCATGTGCAATATACGATTCAGAAGTTTTATCGCATTAATGGCGGTAGCACTCAGATAAAGGGTGTCACCCCCAATATTGCTTACCCCAGTGCCTTAGAGCCGGGTGAGTACGGTGAAGCGGAAGAAAAGAATGCCTTGCCTTGGGATAAAGTCCCCATGGCACAATATGGCACGCTCAATGATATTACCCCTGAGTTAGTGACTAGCCTTGAGGCCAAGCACCTTAACCGGATCAAAAGCAGTGTAGAGTTTGCTTATATCAATCAAGATATTGCAGACTTTAAAAAGCATCATAAAGAGAAGACGGTTTCTCTGGTTGAAAGTGAGCGTATCGCCTCCCGGGAAGCCGATGAGAAGAAAGTGCTCGATAGAACCAATGAACGCCGAGTGGCAAATGGTTTAGCCGCCGTGAAATCAATGGAAGACATTGAAGACGAGGCCGAATTACCGGATGCATTTTTAGATGAAACCGCTTTTATCACCTTAGATATGGTCGATGCTAAAAAGCTCGCCAAAACTAACGCACAATAGGCGATAATCGACTCGGTTTATCCCATTTAAAAACGCGCTTATGGCGCGTTTTTTCTTATTTAGATCAATGTTAAAGGGTTCGAAATGACACAAGCTCAAGCAAAATACTTAAAAGATTATCAAGCGCCTCATTTTACAATAGAAACCATCGATTTAGCCTTCAATTTGGCGGGTAAAGATACCCGCGTAAAAGCCGTAAGTAAGGTCAAGCGCACGTCAGCCCACGCATTGCCACTGGTACTCGATGGCGATGATTTAGTCTTGCTTGCCGTTGCCATCAATGGTGAAACAGTGCCTTATCAACTGAGTCAAGGTCAGCTGCAACTTGAGACAAACCTTGATGAATTTGAACTGGCCATAGAGACACAACTCGACCCAGAGGCTAACTCAAGCCTTGAAGGCTTATATATGTCCGATGGTGCCTATTGCACGCAATGTGAGGCGGAGGGATTTAGACGTATTACCTATTTCCTCGACCGTCCCGATGTATTGGCCAAATATACTGTGCGTATCGAGGCCGATAGGGCGGCATTCCCGTATTTATTGAGCAATGGCAATTTAATCGAACGGGGTGAATTACCTGAAGGACGCCACTATGTTTGCTGGCAGGATCCTTTCCCGAAACCCGCCTATTTGTTCGCCTTAGTTGCAGGGGATTTTGACCTGTTAGAAGATGAGTTTATCACCCGCAGTAGCCGTAAAGTGTCATTACAAGTTTTTGTTGATAAAGGCAATTTACACAAAGCATCCCATGCGATGGCATCGCTCAAGAAGTCTATGGCTTGGGATGAGTCTCGCTTTGATCTCGAGTACGATCTTGATATTTATATGATAGTTGCCGTCGATTTCTTCAATATGGGAGCGATGGAAAACAAAGGCTTAAATATCTTCAACACTAAATATGTGCTGGCGGATACCGTAACGGCGACCGATGAGGATTATCACGGTATTGAGTCTGTGGTGGGCCATGAGTATTTCCACAATTGGACGGGTAACCGTGTGACCTGCCGTGATTGGTTTCAGTTAAGTCTGAAAGAAGGATTAACGGTATTTCGCGATCAAGAATTTAGTTCGGATTTAGGTTCGCGGGCAGTGAATCGAATTCACGCAATTAAAGTGATCAAGAATCAACAATTTGCTGAAGATTCAGGGCCTATGTCCCATCCGATCCGCCCAGAATCTGTGATTGAGATGAATAATTTTTATACTGTGACTGTGTATAACAAGGGCGCCGAAGTCATTCGCATGATGCACACTCTGCTTGGTGAAACTAAGTTCCAGGCGGGGATGAAACTGTATTTTAAACGTCACGATGGTCAAGCTGTGACCTGTGATGATTTTGTGGCGGCAATGGAAGATGCCAGCGGCGTGGATTTAACCCAATTCCGTTTATGGTATAGCCAAGCCGGCACGCCGGCCGTGACCGCGACGGACAGTTTCGACGCGCAAACGGGTATCTATCAGCTGACGCTCAAACAAAGTTTAGCGAACTGTGCATCGCCGTTACATATTCCGTTCAGCATCGAGCTTTTAGATGCGAAGGGCCAATCTTTAGTGGATCAAGTGCTCGACTTTACTCAAGCCGAACAGGTGTTTAGCTTCGAAGGATTAACCCATAAGCCGGTTATTTCACTACTGCAAGATTTTTCTGCCCCGGTAAAACTGTACTACGATTTTGAGGTTGATCAACTGGTTCACTTAATGCGTTTTGCAACGAGTGAAGTCGCCCGTTGGGAGGCTTCGGTGGTGCTTGTCAGCCAGGCCATTTGGCAAAACGTGGCCCATTTACAGCAACAACAAACGATGACACTCGATGAAAGAGTGCGGGATAGCTTTAAGGGAGTATTGCTTAATACTGAGCTTGACCCAGCCTTAATTGCTGAAATCCTAGGGATACCGACGGCTTCAGCCTTAATTGAGCAGGCGGAAAGTGTCGATTTGGATGCCTTAGCATTGGCCCGGGAGTTTGTATTAACTGAACTGTCCTCGTATTGTGAAGATGAATTGGTCGCCCTGTATCGTACCTTAGTGGCTGTAGAGGGTACGCAGGCCCGCGCTCTTAAGAATCAATGCTTAAATTGGTTGAGTCGAGTATCGGCTGAGGCGGAGGATTTTGTGGTAAGCCAGTTTGAACAGGCGGGTAATATGACCGACTCCCTAGGGGCATTAATGGCCGCGAATGTCGGTGATTTATCCTGTCGCCACGACTTAATGCAGGCATTTGAGCAGCGCTGGCACGATACGCCATTAGTGATGGACAAGTGGTTTATGCTGCAGGCGACACGTGATGCCGATGATGTGATTGATACCCTGCGACAATTACAGCAGCACGGCAGCTTTAGCATGAGCAATCCTAACCGGGTACGCGCGTTAATTGGCAGTTTTGCCGCAGGCAATATTTATCAATTTCACCGCGCCGATGGTAAAGGTTATGCTTTTTTAACAGAGTGCCTTATTACCTTGAATAAACTCAATCCCCAGGTCGCAGCGCGTATGGTGACCCCTTTGATCCAATTTGGGAAGTTTGATAAGGCGCGGCAATCGCAGATCAGGGCATGTTTGGGACAACTGTTAGCTTTACCGGAATTATCGAAAGATATGTATGAAAAAGTCTCAAAAGCCTTGGCTAACTAAGACTTGATAGAGGAGGGCGGCAGTGTTTGCCGCCTGAATATTCATGGAATTTTATTTCAAACTTACAATTAGTTATCAAGACTTTTTACCCTATTATCAGGGGCTCGCCGATAAGGTGGAAGTGCGTGAAAGTCAGGGGCGAATACTGTGGATCAATGGTCGACATTTCAGAGGTTTTTTAACTGAAAATGGTATTCATGGCCATTTCAAGTTGGTTATTGATGATAAAGGACAATTTGTTTCATTAAATCGTGTTTAGGGGTAATTGGGTTATTTTTTATTAGAGTAATTACTTTAAACGGTCGGCTGATTACTCATTTTAGCGGATGACGTTTTCTTTATCATTATGTTAATGAAATATATGATTTTTTGATCTGTTTTTACCCTCACATCTTATCTTCTGCTTTTCTAATTTAAATATCCTCTGTGTTGCCTGTGACATAAATGTGTCTACGTGCTTAATTCTTTAGAAAATTTTCTCTAACTGTGCCTTGCTCATGGGGATTAATTGCTGTAACAATGATGTTACCTGTGAGCTAACAAGATGTTGGTTGTAATTCCTAAAACAAAGAATCCAGCAGGGTACGGAGAGCTAAAATGAAAATTGTTAAAAATAGTTTTAACAAGTCGGCGCTTGCTTTGGGGGTGGCGTCGGCATTGAGTTTATTGGTGGTGTCGAACGTTAATGCGGTCTCATTTGATTGGGGTGAGGTTGAAGGTACATTTGACTCAACTTGGACCGCTGGTGCGAGCTGGCGTGTTGGGGAACGTGATTGGGAAGGTCAGATAGGTAAAGTTAACCAACCTCAGTTCGATTGGTCTAACTACTCTGCCTTTGGTAATACAAAATACACATCTGCGGAAATTTGGGCCCAACCCGGCTCTTATTCCAGTAATAACGATTTAAGTAACTTGCTTTATTCTCAAGGTGATACCACCTCTGAAATTATCAAAGGGTTACATGAACTCTCGTTAAAATACGAAAACTACGGCTTATTTGCCCGTGGCATGTATTTTTATGATCGCAAGTTAAACGATGGCAGTTATGACTTCAATGATCCAATAACGGGTGAAGAGTTTGACCCCTGCGCTGATAACCGCGCCTCAGAAGTGCAATGTAAAGATATCCGTTTGTTAGATGCCTTTGTCTACGCCAATTTCGATTTGAATGATGGCGCCAATCCACTCTCCATTCGTGTCGGTAATCAAGTGGTTTCCTGGGGGGAAAGTACGTTAATTGCCCACGGGATCAGTGAAATCAACGCGGTGGATTTGAACATTCTCAATGCCCCCGGCGCCGAGTTAAAAGAAGCTTTTAGGCCCCAGGGCATGGTATGGGCATCCCTTGGGATCACAGAGTCATTATCGGTAGAGGCTTTCTATCAATATGATTGGGAACCGATTTGGGTACCTACTCCTGGCTCTATTTTTGCGACGAACGATTTTGCGGGCTTTGGTGGTTATAACCAAAATGCGCAGCTGGGTTTTAACGCTAACCCAGACATCAACTTAGACTTTGTGATCCAAGAATATGAGCGTTTAGCGGGCATGATCGCCAGCGGGCAATCTATTCCAACGGAGCAGTTGGCGGCAATGGCCCTCGCTTATCCGACTAAAGTGACACTCGTGCAGGACGAAGAAGAGCCAAGCAATGACGGTCAATACGGTATTAAACTGGGATATTACGCACCTGAGCTAGGTGAAACCGAATTTGGTGTTTATTTCATGAATTACCATAGTCGCCGCCCACTGATCAGTGGTACTGCGGCGGACTTTAGCACGGGCGCACTCCTATCGGATCTTGCGACCGTTGGCCAAAATGCGGGTGATATCAATCGTGAATTGTTGCTAAGTCTAAAGAGTTTCTCTAAGGCGCAAATCGTCTATCCAGAAGATATTAAACTCTACGGCTTTAGCTTTAACACCTTAGTAGGTGACACTTCTGTCGCGGCCGAAATTGCCCATCGCCAAGATGAGCCATTGCAAATCGATGACGTAGAATTGTTATTTGCGGGTATGCCACAGCAGCTAGCGAATGCGGGTATTCGCCCGGATCTCGATGGTATTTCGCAGATTGATGGGGTTCAACCGGGTGAAACCGTCGATGGTTTTATTCGCCTTGATACCACTCAAGCGCAGGCGACTTTTACCCATTTATTTGGTCCAACCTTAGGTTTAGATAACTTGACTATGTTGGCGGAAGTCGGTGGTGTGTGGATCCATGATATGCCAGGTTTTGATGAACTGCGTTTAAATGGTCCAGGTACAGCGCGTTCCGGTGGCAATCCAGATATGCCAGGGATCATTCAGGCACTGCATAATGGCCCTGAAACTAACCCATTCCCAACGGATTTTGCTTGGGGCTACCGTTTAGTGGCAAAAGCCGAGTTTAACAACCTGTTTGCGGGTGTGAACATGGCGCCTCGGGTGATTTTCTCCCACGATGTTGACGGTATCACGCCGGATCCTATGTTCCTGTTCACTGAGGGACGTAAATCTGTCGCGCTAGGGGTGAACTTCGATTACCAAAACCGTTGGGGCGCAGATCTGTCCTATAACAGTTTCTTTGGCGGAGTCGGTACGACAAATGCGATGGCAGATCGTGATTATGTTTCATTCAATATCAAGTATTCGATCTAAAAGGACTAAAACAATGAAGAAACTGACGATATTGGCGAGTGCTGTCATGTTAGCACTCGTAGCCCCAGTCGCTATGGCTAAGGTGTCAGAGGCTGATGCGGCTAAACTTGGCAATGAGTTAACCCCATTAGGGGCGGAAAAAGCGGGCAACGCTGACGGCTCTATTCCGGCGTGGGATGGTGGTATCACTAAGCCTGTAGCGGGTTATACCAAGGGCATGCATCACCCAGATCCTTTCCCTGAGGATAAGATTGAATTTACCATTACCAATGCTAACAAGGCTCAATATAAGGATTTTTTGACCCCAGGTCAGATGAAATTATTTGAGCTTTACCCTGAAACCTACAAGATGAACGTGTATAAGACGCGCCGCAGCGCCTCTGTGCCACAGTTTGTCTATGATGCGACTAAAACCAACGCTACCCGTGCGGAATTAGTCGCTCAAGGTAACGGTATTTCCGGTGCGTCAATTGGTATCCCATTTCCGCTGCCAGCCAATGGTTTAGAGGCGATTTGGAACCATATTTTACGCTTCCGTGGTGTAGATGTTGAAACGTCTCGTAGCCAAGCGGCACCGACCGCCGATGGGAGTTATACCCTAGTTGAAACCGCCGAAGAAATTCGTTTCGAGTATTCTCGCCCAGAAATCACATTAGATCAGCTTAAAGCCAGCAATACGCTGTTCTACTTTAAGCAAGTAGTGACGCAACCGGCACGTTTAGCGGGAACGGCATTGCTGGTGAAGGAAACCATGGATCAAGAGGCGCTTCCACGCCAAGCGTGGACCTACAACACGGGACAACGTCGTGTGCGTAAGGCGCCAAACGTGGCTTTTGATACACCGGGCACAGTGTCTGACGGTTTACGTACCACGGATGATTTCGACATGTTTAACGGCTCACCCGTGCGTTACAACTGGGAGTTAGTCGGTAAGAAAGAAATTTATATCCCGTACAACGACTACAAACTGCATTCAGACAAGTTGAAATATGACCAAATATTGAAACCAGGTCATCTCAATCCTGAATTTGTTCGCTGGGAAAAACACCGCGTGTGGGAAGTGAAGGCGACCCTGAAAGATGGCATGCGCCATATTTACAAAACCCGCGTAATGTACCTAGACGAAGATTCATGGCAAGTCTCGATTGCCGATCTCTATGACAACCGTGATGAGTTATATCGAGTGGCGGTTGCCCATGGTATCAACTACTACGAGGTGCCCACACAATGGGATACCTTAGAAGTGTTCCATGATCTGCAATCTCGTCGCTATTTGGCCATGGGATTAGACAACCAGAGTGGTATGTATAACTTTGATGCCAAACTGAGTGAAGCGAACTTTACCCCCGACGCACTACGTCGTGAAGGTATTCGTTAATCAGCCACGGTAGTAGGGGCGCTTAGCGCCCCTCATTAGTTTAAGGAAGTTTGTATGTCGTTTCGCATCCTTCATAGTATTGCTGCGTTAGGTGCCGGTTGTTTATTGTCCCTCCCTTCGTTTTCTGCTGTGTCAGATACGCTTTCATCACAAATTCAGCCCTTGGCCTCGTCTTCTTTAGTGCTCGATATTGCCCATGCGGGTCAACACTTAGTTGCCGTTGGTGAACGTGGTCATGTACTCGTGCTCAATGACCACTGGCAGCAAGTGCCAACGCCGACATCAGTGCAATTAACTAAAGTGTTTTTCCTCAACGAAAAACTCGGTTGGGCTGTGGGTCACGATGCGACCATAGTGCACACTCAGGATGGCGGTCAGACTTGGACACTGCAGATGCAATCCTCTGAGATTGAAAAGCCTTTCCTCGATGTGTTGTTTTTAAATGAGCAGGAGGGGATGGCGATTGGCGCCTATGGCCTGTTTTACCGCACCCTCGACGGTGGTGTGACTTGGAATGAAGAGTTCCATCAAGAACTGCTGGCCGAGGAGGATGTCTCCTATTTAGCTGAGCTTAAAGAAAGTGATCAGGCTGCATACGTAACTGAACGGGCCTCCCTGTTACCACACTTTAATCGTGTAGTGGCGCTGAAAGATGGCCGACTCCTATTGGTCGGTGAATTGGGGCTCGTTGCCGTATCAGAGGATAAGGGGCTCAGTTTTGCCCGTACTGCCTTTGATTATGATGGCTCAATGTTTAATGCCATTGAAACCCAAGATGCCGTGTATGTGATGGGGCTGCGTGGGCATGTGTTTAAGGCCGAACGCAGTTTAGCCCAGTGGACTGAAATTGAGATGCCGGTGCAATCCTCAATCAATGGGGCTATGGCCGTTTCGGATAATGCTTTGTATCTAGTCGGTAATGCGGGCATCGTCATCCAGTTAAATCAGGATGACAGCACTAGTATAGTGACCCGTCGCCAAGGGGAAAACTTAGTTTCAATTGCAAAGGATAATCAAGGGAATGTGTGGTTATCGGGCAGCCAAGGGCTGTTTATTCTTAAGCCATAAAACTTTAAAACAACAATAACAGGGCCGAGAAGATGTTAGAAAAACTGGTCAACGGATTTGAGTCATTTTTATTCCGCAATCGCGCATGGGTCGTGAGCATTTTTGTGCTGCTGACATTTTTTTTGGGCTATCAAGCCAGTCAGCTTAAAATGGATGCGGCTTTTATTAAAAATATTCCGCTTAATCATAGCTATATGCAAACCTACCTCAAGCATCAAAAGGATTTTGGTGGCGCTAACAGCATTATGGTGGCGGTGGAAGACACCAGCGGCAATATTTTCAATGCCAATTATTTTGATACCTTAAAAAATGTCCATGATCAGCTGTTTTTTATTCCCGGCGTAGAGCGCTCACAGGTGAAATCGCTCTTTTCGCCTTCGACACGTTTTACCGAGGTGGTAGAAGATGGTTTCGCCGGTGGTCCTGTGATCCCCGCCGATTTTTCAACCACTCAAACTGGATTGGATACGGTTCGGGATAACATAGAGAAAGCGGGGATTGTCGGGCGCTTAATTGCCAATGATTACAGTGCGGCTATGGTCTCTGCCCAATTGATGGATTTCGATCCTCAGACGGGTAAACCCTTAGATACGATTGCCTTTGCGGCGCAACTGGAAAAAGAACTTAGGGGCAAGTACGAAACCGACAAGGTTAAAATCCACATCATAGGCTTTGCCAAGATGGCGGGCGATGTGGCCGATGGTGCTAAGGGCGTGTTGTTGTTTTTCGTGATCGCAATTTTGATCACCGCTGCCATGGTGTACCTCTTCTCTAAATCGGTCATTCTCACCGTTTTGCCTTTAGTGTGTAGCTTAATTGCCGTGGTATGGCAGCTCGGCTTATTGACCGTGATTGGGTTTGGTCTCGATCCTATGTCGATTTTGGTGCCTTTTTTAGTGTTCGCCATCGGGGTGAGCCACGGGGTACAAATGATCAATGCGGTAAGGCGCCGTGTGATGGACGGACAAACCACTAAAGCGGCGGCGGCTTCGGCCTTTCGTAGTCTATTAGTGCCAGGCGGCGTGGCATTACTCTCTGATACCGTGGGTTTTATTACCCTGCTATCGATTGATATCGGCATTATTCGCGAGCTAGCGATTTCAGCATCCCTCGGCGTAGGCGTGATTATTTTCACTAACCTGATCCTCTTACCCTTAGTGATTTCTTATACAGAACTGAACGTGGTTTCATCGGGTAAGCCGACGGCTGAAGAAGTCCGCGCCGAGGCCATTTGGCGTTTTCTGGCCAAGTTTGCGACACCTAAATATGCTCTGGTGGTGATTATTGCCACTATTGCCTTATATTTTGCGGGGCTGCAACAGGCCAACCAGATGAAGATCGGTGACTTGCAGGGCGGCGCTCCCGCACTCCATCAAGATTCCCGCTATAACTTAGACACCTTCTTCATCACAGATCATTTTTCTATCACTACCGATGTGATGACCGTGATTGTCGAAGCAACGCCTGAGGCCTGTACTTACCATGATGTGCTGACGCAAATTGATGAGTTTGAATGGCGAGTGCGTAATACCCCAGGCATTGAATCGACGGTGAGCTTGGCTTCCGTGGCTAAAAAAGTGAATGCGGGCTTTAACGAAGGCAATCCTAAGTGGGAGGTGCTGCCGCGCACAACGGCGAGTTTAGTACAAGCCATTGGCCAAATTCCGACGACTTCTGGGCTGTTAAATGGCGATTGTTCTGTTATGCCAGTGTATCTGTTTATGAAGGACCATAAGGCGGAAACCATTGAAACTGTGGTGGCTAAGGTCAAAGCGGTTGCCGCGCAAATGGATAATGAAAAGCTGCAGTTCAAACTGGCATCGGGACCTGTGGGCGTAATGGCCGCGACCAATGAAGCGGTGGCCGAAGCGCAGTTGCCTATGATGATCTATGTCTATGGCGCCGTGTTTGTGCTGTGTTTAATCAGCTTTAAGTCCTTTAAAGCCACAGTGGCGGTGATCATCCCTCTGTATGTGGTGTCGACTCTGGCGCAAGCCTTGATGACCCAGCTCGATATTGGTTTAGCTGTCAGTACCTTACCTGTTATTGCTCTGGGGGTCGGTATTGGTGTGGACTACGGGATTTATATCCTGTCGACCATGTCTTCTAAGCTCTCTAACGGTATGCCAGTGCAACAGGCCTACTATGAGGCTTTAGTTGAGCGGGGCAGTGCGGTGATTTTCACCGGCTTAACCTTAGCCATAGGTGTGAGCACTTGGTTTTTTTCGGCGCTCAAATTCCAAATGGACATGGGGATACTGCTGACTTTTATGTTTGTGGTAAATATGCTCGGCGCCATAATTATCCTGCCTGCGCTGGCGGCGGTATTCTGGCGTAAGGCTCAGTAAGTAAAGTTAATGGGGAGTGATTACTCCCCATTTGTTTTGCATACAAAAGCTAATTTTTTGATTTTTTGCGCACATGTTGCGTCATCTTTACGCTGTTGCTGGATTTACAGAGGATGTACCACTAAAATTTTCCTCGAAATACAGAGGATTTAGTAATAAACTTCGCGCGATGATCCGGATCACACTAATATTCTGCGATCGTTAAGCCGAAGCATCCAATAATGAAAAAAAGCGCTGCCATAGACGCTTAAGGAAACAGCAACATGGCCTTGAAAGATGCAATGCCTTCAGTACTACTTGAAAATGTAGTCAGTTTAATTCACGCTAAAGTCCCTAATTCACAAGCCAAGCAAGTTGAACAGTTCGCGACCTGCCTTTACGCCCACATGTCGAAAGACGACCTCAATGCGCGTAACGATAGCGATTTGTACGGTGCCGTTCTCAGTTTATGGAACGCCTTAAATAAGACCCCTAAGGGTCAAACTCACCTGAGAGTATTCAACCCAAGCCAGTCAAAACACGGCTGGCAATCGACCCATTCGATCATCGAAGTCATCCAACCTGACATGCCATTCCTGGTAGATTCAGTTGGTATGGCACTGAATCGTATGGGTATTACCGCTCATATGATGTTGCATACGCCACTGGCGATCGAACGTTCTGCAGAAGAAGTCACTAAGGTGACTTATCTGAATCAGAGCCCAGACAGTACTGAGCAAGTGGCGGTTTTCTTAATTGAAATTGACCGTCAAAGCAGCACAGTGGATATCAAGGCTCTGGAGCGCGAAATCCAATCCGTGCTCGCCGATGTTGCCGCCTCAGTCAATGACTGGGAAGCCATGTCCGCTAAATTGAGCGAAACCATTAAAGATTTGCCAAAGCGCCCGTTCCCCGGTGAGAAGCAAGAGTTAGAAGAAGCGGTTAACTTCTTAACTTATCTTAATAATCATCATTTTACCTTACTGGGATACCGTCAATACGATCTAAAACGTGTTGAAGGCGATGTCGAGCTAGTGCCTAATATTGCCTCTAGTTTAGGTTTGATGAATAAGCACCACAAAACTCAACCAGAGCAAGGGTTGTTGTTATCTAGCTTCTCCGACAGTGCCCGTAAGGAAGCCCTAGACCACAGCTTACTCATTCTGACGAAGAGCAGTGCTAAGAGCCGTGTTCACCGTCCTGCCTATGTCGATTATATCGGCATCAAGCGTTTCGATAAGAAAGGCAATGTGGTAGGTGAAGACAGATTTATCGGTTTGTATGCGTCAAACGTGTATAACCGCAGCCCACGTGAAATCCCACTGCTGAACGAAAAAGTGCAGCGTGTGTTAGATCGTTCAGGCTTAACGCCACGTTCCCACGACTATAAAGCCCTGCTGAACATTCTTGAGAATTTACCGCGCGATGAGCTAATCCAAGCCAATGTGGATGATTTAGCCCACACAGCTCACGGTGTGCTCGAGATGCAAGACAGGGACAAGCTGAAACTCTTTGTTCGCAAAGATGGCTTTGGCCGTTTCTTATCCTGTTTAGTGTACGTTTCTAAGGATCGTTACAACACTAAACTTCGCCAAGATACCCAACGTATTCTGGCCCAGCATTTTAACAGCAAAGAAGATGTAGAGTTTACGACGTATTTCTCCGAGTCGACCCTGGCCCGTACTCACTACATAGTCAAAGTTGATAACAATAATATGGATGTAGATGTGGCTGCCATAGAAAATAACTTAATAGAAGCGGCACGTTCTTGGGAAGATAAGTTAAATACTGCGCTAAACAACGCCCTAGGCGAAGAAGCCGGTACTCATCTGATGAAGCGTTACGCTAACGCCTTCGAACAAAGCTATAAAGAAGACGTACTGCCAAGCTCAGCCGTTGTTGATATGCAACAGCTCGAAGCGCTGGACGATGAACACAAGCTCGGCATGTTGTTCTATCAACCGCAGGAAGCGGCGCTGAACGACAACAAAGTGCGTTTAAAGTTATTCCATAAAGATGAGCCTATTCATCTTTCTGACGTGCTGCCAATGTTAGAAAACTTTGGTCTGCGGGTGATCAACGAGCGCCCCTATGAAGTCACGACAACGGACGGTTCAACCTTCTGGATCTTAGACTTCTTGATGACAGTTAAAGTCGTCAACACAGACAATATCGCCGATAGTCAAGACAGATTCCAAACTGCACTGTCACAAGTGTGGCAAAAGAAGTTAGAAGATGACGGCTTCAACCGCATTATTCTGGCCTCTGGTCTAACTGGCCGTGAAGTGTCTGTACTGCGTGCTTACGCTAAGTACATGCGTCAAATCGATGCAACTTTCAGCCAAGCTTATATCGAAGAAACCTTCGGCCGTTACCCACAAATCGCCGATTTGTTGGTGAAGATGTTTATCCGTAAGTTCAATCCAAAACTCAAGACCCGTACGCTGGGCAAGTTTATGGAGCAGATCAATTTACGTTTAGACGAAGTTTCTAGCCTAGATGATGACCGTATTATTCGTCGTTATTTAGACCTGATTAACGCGACGCTGCGGACTAACTTCTATCAGTTGGATGCTAAAGGCGAATCTAAGAGTTATATCTCGTTTAAATTCATGCCTTCGCTGATCCCTGAAATGCCACGCCCATTGCCGAAATTCGAAATCTTCGTTTATTCGCCACGGGTTGAAGGTGTGCATTTACGTTACGGTAAAGTGGCCCGTGGTGGTCTGCGTTGGTCGGATCGCCGTGAAGACTTCCGTACCGAAGTATTAGGTCTGGTAAAAGCCCAGCAAGTGAAAAACACCGTAATCGTGCCTGTGGGTGCCAAGGGTGGTTTCGTTTGTAAACAATTACCGACCGAAGGCGGCCGTGAAGCCTTCTTCACCGAAGGTCAAGAATGCTACCGTATCTTCATTCGCGCCTTGCTCGATATTACCGATAACATTTTGAACGGTGAAATCGTCCATCCAGTGGATGTGGTGCGTCACGATGAAGATGACCCGTATTTAGTGGTAGCAGCCGATAAAGGCACTGCGACATTCTCCGATATCGCGAACTCGATTTCCCTTGAATACCATTTCTGGCTCGGTGATGCGTTCGCATCGGGCGGCAGTAACGGTTATGACCATAAGAAAATGGGCATCACGGCCAAAGGCGGTTGGGAATCGGTTAAGCGTCACTTCCGCGAAGTGGGGATCGATTGCCAAACCACAGACTTTACCTGTTTAGGTATAGGTGACATGGCGGGCGACGTATTCGGTAACGGTATGTTGTTGTCTAAGCACACTAAACTGATTGCAGCCTTTAACCATATGCATATCTTTATCGATCCAAATCCGGATACGGCATTAAGTTATGATGAACGGGCGCGTTTATTCGCTCTGCCACGTTCAAGCTGGGAAGATTACAATAGCAAGTTGATTTCTAAGGGCGGCGGTATTTTCCTGCGTTCATCTAAATCAATCCCACTGTCGGCGGAAATGAAGCAAATGTTGGCCACAGAGAAAACCTCTATGACCCCAACTGAGCTGATGAAAGAACTGCTGAAAATGCCAGTGGATCTGATCTGGAACGGTGGTATCGGTACTTATGTTAAGTCATCCCGCGAGACCCATGCTGAAGTTGGCGATCGTGCTAACGATGCTCTACGTGTCAACGGCGGCGAACTGCGCGCTAAGATAGTCGGCGAGGGTGGTAACTTAGGTTGTACTCAGTTAGGTCGTATCGAATATGCATCTAACGGCGGTCGCATCAACACTGACTTCGTGGATAACGTCGGTGGTGTGGACTGTTCAGACAACGAAGTGAACATCAAGATTTTGCTGAACGCTATGGTGACTGAAGGTGAACTAACGCTTAAGCAGCGTAACCGTTTACTGGAAGAAATGACCGAAGAAGTCGGCCAAATCGTACTGCAGGACTGTAAAGATCAAACCCGTACTATCTCTGTGACTCAAGTACGCGGTGCTGAGCAGTTAAAAGAGCAGATCCGCTTTATCCAGTATCTGGAAAAAGAAGGCAAGTTAGACAGAGCGTTAGAGTTTTTACCCTCTGACGACGAGCTAGCTGAACGTTTAGCCAGTGGTCGCGCGTTAACACGCCCTGAGCTATCTGTGCTGGTTGCCTACGCGAAGATGGTGCTGAAAGAGCAGTTAGTGACGCCAGAAATCACTGAAGATACGCTATTAAGCCAATTGCTCATCGCCTATTTCCCGAAAAAACTTCAGGAAAAATACAGCGACAGAATGGCGACTCACCCACTGCGCGGCGAAATCATTGCGACCTCGCTCGCCAATGAACTCGTTAACGACATGGGGCTGAACTTCGTTCAACGTATGCAAGATGAGACAGGTGCCTCAGTTGCCGATGCGGCGATTTGTTACACTATGGCTCGCGAAGTATTTGGTTTAGCTGAATTAACTAAATCGATCACTGACTTAAACGGTATCGTACCTGCTGTGGTTCAAGGTGAGATGTTGCACCAGTTACGCCGCAATATGCGTCGTGCTTGTCGCTGGTTCCTGCGCCACCGTAACCGTACTTGGAGCATCGAGCAAACGGTTGCCTTCTTCAAACCTGTATTTGAACAGATCAAAGCGAATGTTCATTTATACCTAGTCGAAGAAGAAGCGAAAGGTATCCAATCTGAGATCAATGCCTTGATCAGAGAGAATGTACCGCAGGATGTTGCGACCGTTGTGGCTAATATGAGTACCTTGTTCTCAGCCTTAGACATAGCACAAATTGCCCAAGCAGAAGGTAAGACAGTGGCATTAGTTGCCGAAACTTACTTCAAACTCGGCGCCCGTGTTGAGCTGCACTGGTTCTTAGAACAGATCAGCGCTCAACCTGTGGCGAACCATTGGCAAGCACTGGCCCGTGCCGCCTTTAGGGAAGAGTTGGATTGGCAACAACGTGCATTAAGTTCAGTGGTGCTAAGAACCTGCAGTGAATCCTGTGATGCCGAAAGCGTGATTTCTCAGTGGATTGAGATCAATCAAGGCTTATTGGAAAGATGGTTCCACATGCTAGCTGACTTCAAAACGTCGCAAAGCCATGAGTTTGCTAAGTTCTCTGTCGCCCTACGTGAACTTAATCTTCTGATCCTTCACTGCGAAGGCCAAAAGTAAACTTTTATAACAATCAGAAGCCCTGGCGATCGCCGGGGCTTTTTTTAGGTCGAGGAAAGTACATGTTTTATAAAATCGCACAGAAAGTCATGTTTCAGATGGATCCTGAGCGAGCTCACAATCTTGCTATAGGCAGTTTAAAAATGACTGCCAATAGTCCATTAATCTGCCTGTATGGACAAACTATTGCCCCCGCCCCCGTAAACTTTATGGGGCTGACCTTTCCAAATCCTGTTGGCTTAGCGGCGGGTATGGACAAGGATGGCGAATCGATTGATGCCTTTCATGCGATGGGATTTGGCCATGTCGAAGTGGGGACTGTTACCCCAAGGCCACAACCCGGTAATGATTTGCCCCGCTTATTTAGATTAAAACCCGCCAAAGGCATCATCAATCGCATGGGTTTTAATAACAAAGGTGTCGATAATTTAGTTAAAAACTTGCTCGCCAAGAAGACGAATATTATGGTCGGCGTCAATATTGGTAAAAATAAAGACACGCCAGTAGAGCAGGGTAAAGACGATTATTTGATCTGCATGGATAAAGTTTACCCCCATGCGGCGTATATTGCGGTGAATATTTCATCACCCAATACCCCAGGATTGCGATCGCTGCAATATGGCGATCTATTAGATGAATTATTAAGCGCCATTAAAACTAAGCAACTTGAGCTTGCTGAAAAACATAAAAAGTATGTGCCCATCGCGCTTAAAATTGCCCCAGATTTAACCAGTGAAGAAATTGAGAATATCGCTCAAGCTCTGATTAAAAACAAATTTGATGGCGCAATTGCGACCAATACCACTTTGACCCGTGATGGGGTTAGTGGTCTTGCTAATGCCAATGAAAGCGGCGGGTTAAGCGGTAAACCTTTGACTGAGCTGTCGACGAAAGTGATCAAGCAGTTAGCTATGTGCTTGAAAGGACAGATCCCGATCATCGGCGTAGGCGGTATTAATAGTGCCGAGGATGCCTTAGCCAAATTCGATGCGGGCGCGACTATGGTACAGATTTACTCGGGTTTTATTTATCAAGGTCCAAAGTTAATTAAAGAAATTGTAGAAGCCTACCGATTAAAATAATGATCTTAAGATCAATATAGGGATCTAAAAAAAAGATCTTTTTAAATAACTGCGATCTAAAACGATCTTTAGATCGCAGTTAAGATCAAGGAATAGATCTACTAAGCTGTTGTTAAATAATTTGTATTTTATTATTTTTATTTTGATATTGAATAAAATATCTACTATTATGTCCCAGTGTTCAAATACTGGGTAAACGTTATGTTATTAATGCCGCAAAAGGATTGGCAATGGAAATATAACGATTCGTATGGTGTATTAGGCGTATCGTTAGGTTCCGAGATAGAATTTCTGACGGCTTATAAAGCAAAATCATTAATTCCTGATGCCTTATCGAGGATGGAATTTAATATCGCGCACGCCAAATTCTATATGAGCTTACTCGAGAAGTTGCCTAAAACCCTCTCTTTAACCGATGCCGCCATTGTGCAAATTGCTCTCAATGCCACCGCAGCCCATTTTATGCTTACACCGCAGATGCCAAAATCTTGGTTTTTTGATACCAGCGATGTCTGTGTTTATAGCGATGTGGGTAAAGTATTTGAGCTTAAATGCCAAAAGCAAAGGGCACTCGTGCTTGTGGTTGAAAACACCCTGCAATCAGCCTTAGTGATGTTATTATCGCCCGAGTGTGTTTTATCCGGTGCTAAAACTATGGTGCAGTTTGAAACCATTAAAGTGATGCATAACCGCCTACACCCATTACGTGTACAGCGCCATGTGGTCGCGGCCTAGATTGTGGTTGCAGCATCGCGTGATTGCATATAAATAGTTATTGTTGGTTTTGAATATCTACCATTAGGCATCAATTACTATTGTTTTTGATATCCACCACTAGCTGATTGTTTGCTCAAATCCCTATGGCGCAGATGTGCTATCGATAGTATTTTTCCCAAGAAAATCTTTTTCTATCTCCATATTAATTTTCAACTCCTTGCTATTAAATACCATTGAATGTTAACTCGTTAGCCTTGCTACTCTTAATTCGAATTTTCTTTTTGTATAAAACACTCTTTATCATCCCAAGTAGGTTTGCCATGGCATTCACTCGTCGACTCGGTGAATAGAAACCTAGGGTTTCTAAGCATATGAACGAGAGCCATGGTCGTTCTCATGCATCCCTGCATTGCACGACATTCTGGCGTCCTGCCTATCTGTAGTGGCATAGTGAATTTGGCCACCTAATAAGAAATGTTATGATCCCCTCATAACCCATTTAGGTGACAACATGAATAAAAGTAAACGTGCACGATATAGCGCTGCCATTAAGCTTGAAACCGCTCAATTAGTCGTTGATCAAGGTTACACACAAGAAGCGGCGGCGAAAGCCATGAACGTGGGTAAATCGACGGTCAGTAAGTGGGTAACACAGCTTCAAATCGAGCGCCAAGGGCTTGCGCCTAAAGCCTCACCCATGACACCTGAGCAGATTGAAATCAGGGCACTTAAACGTGAAATTGAGCGCATAAATCTCGAGAAAGAAATCTTAAAAAAGGCTACTGCTCTATTGATGTCGGACTCGCTGAACAATTCTCGATAATCGAGAAACTCAATCAGAGCAACAAATACCCTATTTCAGTGTTATGCCACGTATTCAACGTGAACCGGAGCAGTTACCGTTATTGGATGAGCCGTGAGCTTTGTGTAACACCTGAACAGCGGCTTTTAGAATGTGAAATCAAAGCGATACATGCTGAAAGCAAACAGTCTGCGGGTGCGCGAAGTATCGCCACAATTGCCTCTGAACGTGGCTTTGCATTAAGTCGTTATCGGGCAACGCGGTTAATGAAAAAGCTCGGATTAGTGAGTTGCCAACAACCCAAACACCGTTATAAAAAGGCTGAAAATGAGCATGTGACTATCCCTAATGCACTCAAACGGCAATTTGCAGTTGTCGAACCTAACACCGTTTGGTGTGGCGATGTGACGTATATTTGGGCGGGTAATCGTTGGTGCTATTTAGCGGTTGTACTGGATTTATTTTCGAGAAAGGCCATTGGTTGGGCAATGTCATTTTCACCGGATACAGAGTTAACGGTAAAAGCGTTAGAAATGGCATTTGAATCAAGAGGAAAGCCTAAAAACCTGATATTCCACTCAGACCAAGGCTGCCATTATACCAGCCTGAAATACCGTCAACGGTTGTGGAAATATCAAATCACCCAAAGCATGAGCCGTCGCGGTAACTGCTGGGATAATGCGCCAATGGAGCGATTTTTCAGGAGTTTAAAAACGGAATGGATCCCGACACAAGGCTATAAGAGTTTTAGCGAAGCTAAACAAGATGTGACCGATTACATCATTGGTTATTACTGTGAAGTCAGGCCACATCATTACAATGCAGGATTGAGCCCAAATGAATCAGAGCGACGATTTTGGGAAGATTCTAAAGCTGTGGCCAAATTTAGTTGACCACTACATAGTCGTTGTAAGGGAGACAGACGCTCAGAAGAAAGTGATCCACCATTAAGGATAAGACGATATTCTTGCTCATATTCCCAACTGCGATGCTTTGAACATAAAAAACTGTCCGACTTATCCCAATGATTTTTTATTTCATTCAAGTCGACGCATGTTAGGTTACTTACCAATTTTCGGGGAAGTAGCCAGCATGCATTATGAAAGTCAATATTTTCAGAATAATTAACTTTTGAGAATGGTATAGAGCTAGGCACTGATATTCTGTACGTTTCAGTGATCCCTACTGAGTTTATACAATTGGAAGGGTCTTGCTTTAATGCTCCATCAATGGTTCTGAATATAAGGCTATAACCGAAGTGCTGTGCTCCATAATGTCCCCACATAAGATGGTCATTACTTTTAGAAGAGAATGAGACAAAATAACCTAGTTTAGGACTTGAATAAGATAAATAACGTTGAACTTCCTCAGCAAAAAAAGTCACATTTTTTGGCATTGTATCTTGATTTTCAGGTTCAGAAACCACATCGCCAAAGATGCTAATTAATCTACCAGCCATTATTTCTCCGTAAGTGATCGGAGTTCTTCTAGATAAAGCTGTTGCAAGTATCTCGATATGGTACTCATTTATTTCTGAATCACCCCAAGATACCTCCTTTATGTCATTATTTACCTGATTTAAGAGCCTCATCCATAGTTCTTTATCCGAAGGGAAATGGTAAAAGCTCTCCCCATCAAATGGATCATTCAACTCATCTTGAGAGGCAAAGTACAATTCATTATAGAGAAGTTCTTTAAAGGATAACTCAGTTGAAGACCTGTATCGGTATAAGAGCATAAAAGTAAAAGTCATTGATGATTAATTACTTACATCCTATCAATAGATTTGAGTAATCTGCAAGATTAAAGAATGAATGCTCGAATGAGACTGAATAAGCTATCACGAAATTTGTGACATTTTTCAGTTGGCCACTCAGTGAAACTGACTTTCTGGGAAGATCACTTTATTTGAAAAAGTACGGCAATTATCATGCGACTGATCGGCGTGTAACTAACTTCAAGTGAGAGACGACAGCGGAGGGAGTCGAACCCACATACACAGCGCATGGCGCAGTCTGCTTTACCAGTTAAGAGTACACTGACATCTCTCAAGACCGAATATAACAGCATCGAGTGAGTAACAACTAGATCCAACGGAGTTAAACTATTGGAAAGCGTTTCAAATTAGACCTAATTATGGGTTGAATGTGAAATAGTCGAAAATTGAATTATCGTGAAAAATCGCGGCAATTATCGCGCTACAGATCATTGGATGCAGGGGCGCCCCGTCTGATGTGAAAGGATTCACAAATGCCGCGATGGCATGGATGCTAAAAAGCGGCCCTGGGGCGGACGGTCGTCTCGCCCCATGGCGCACCTTTTAGCATTTGCGTAGTCTGGAGGCTCAAGAGGGGGAAGTCTTTATTTAACTATGGTTGGCACTATTTTCTGTATTGTTTGCGCAGCGCTAAAAGCAAAAAAATTGTAGGTGTCCAATTTTGGGTTTTTATCGTGCAATGGGCTCTTAATTATCGTGGGTTAGATCAAAAAGGGGATGTTGCCATTTTTCACTACTCAACACTGTCTTTATATACAGTTATAATAAGAAGGCAATAAAATATCCAGAAAGCGAGCCATAAAAAGTGAAAAAAGTATCGCTTTGTTTGTTCCTGAAAATTAATATATTGAAAATATTATGTTTTTAATTATGTGTAATTTACATACCACGCTAAATCGCTTCTAGGTATGTAAGGTCTCGATTTTTCTGCATGAAAAAATGTTGAAAACTCATCATAAGCGATGCTAAGTTACTGCAATATTTAAATTATTTATTCGGATTGTTCGAAGGTTAAGCAATTTACGGCTTGGGTTTCGTTAGAAGTCCGGGTAATACACTGTTATGCAAGATTCAAACAGGCAATGGGGTAAGAATGTCTATCTCAACAATTTCAAGTTTGATTGCTAGGTTGCAAAAGGAAATATCAGATCTCCATCACAAAATGAGTTTGGAGACAAAAAAGGAGTCTGATTGTGGAAGTCGGATCGGGCAAATTGAAAGGAGTATTACCAAAAGCACTAGTATTAGCACTCTGAAAAGCAAAAGCGCTGAAGTACAAAGAAAACAGGCTGAGATAGCTAAGATACAAGTAAATAAAGCGGGTCTTTATAAAAAGCTATCCGACAAAGAAGGGCAGTTGCTAAAGGCTAAGCAAGATCTTCTTAAAGAAGAGGAAAAGGAACGTAAAAAGCAAGCCGTTGCCGACGAGAGAGAAAGGAAAAAACTAGCAGATATAGAAAAGAGGCATCAGAGAGAGCAGTTTGAATATCAGCGCCGGTTGCGAGCAGAGATCAATCAAACTGCGAATATGGCTGCTTCTGTGAAAGAGTTGGCGAGCACTCAAAAAATTTCGCATGCAAACATTGTGAAATATGACTTGTTTATATCCCATGCCTCAGAAGATAAGGATGAATTTGTTCGTCCGCTCGCTGAAACGCTAGAAAATATTGGGGTTAAAGTATGGTATGACGAATTCACTTTAAAAGTTGGCGATAGCTTGCGAAAAAGCATCGATCAAGGGTTGGTAAACTCGAGATTTGGAACAGTGATTCTATCATCTGCTTTTTGCTCGAAGAATTGGACACAGTACGAGCTTGACTCGATGGTTGCGCGGGAAATGAATGGACATAAAATGATATTGCCGATATGGCACAAAATAACAAAGAATGAAGTTATTAATTTTAGCCCAGCACTTGCGGATAAAGTCGCGCTAAATACTTCTTTGCAGAGCATTGAGGAAATCGCCGGAGAGCTCGCAGAGGTAATTTTGGGCGCAAAGGCATAACAATGTGATGCTAGGGAAAATTTACTCGCTGGCGCTCCTAAATTTCCGCAGAGCGCGGCGTTATGCTTAACACGACTTAAGGTGCTCGTATGCCCACTATAAGACTTCAAGAACGAGGCGAAGATGGGACGATTCTAGATACTCTTTCTGGGGAAGTGTCAGATTCCGATTTGGAGTTGTTCGCTAAATTTTCGACTCATCTTGACCGTTTAATGGGCTGCACTCTCATTCGGCGGGGCATCCCAGGCATAGCAGGTATTAAGTGGGAGGGGGGCATATGCAATCAGCGCTGGCAGCTATACGAATCCAGAGCTGTATGAGCTGTTACATGTACTTCGGCCATTGATTCTCCACAACGAGCCAGCTTCTTTCGGTTCAATTCGCTCTGCTTTAGGTCGATGTTTTAAAAACAAACGTCTCTCAATCCACATGAAGTCGCTACAGTATATATTCGATCACGGGCAGCTGGCTTCATATATGCAGGTTTCAATCGGAGAGCAGAAAATCTTCAACGATTCGCTTCTGCGAATGTGGCTGAACGGTACTCAATACCATACAGAGGAAGATAAGGCTGTTGCATGGAAGACTTTAGAAGATGATTTGACCACTGAAAACGCACGAGCAGTGGTCATCAATCAATTGAAAGACAGAGTGTATGCGCTGTTTCAACTCGGTCATATTGTGAAAGAAATTTTGAGTGATGATGTGGAACCCGCATAACAAGTAAGGATAGGCTGCGCGTAGCCGCGACCTTATCCCAAGTGTTGAACAAGCCCGATGCTGGTTGTTGACACTTTATTATGCAAATAGCTGATTGAAAACTTGAAGGTGCTAAAGTCTTATTTTGAAAGAGACTTTTGTGCAGACATTACCTGCCCTTAGGGTTTAACTAGACACCCATTGTTAAATTTGGTTACCCAGTATACGCCGGGGGGCGATGAGATTAAGCACTGTCGTGGAAGTGACCGTCCGTGACAGGGATGTCACGGTCGAGCCTATAGGGATACTTCTTACTAGGTAACAGGACGGTGTGTCACTGGAATGACAGTGCTTAACCAAACTCCATCAAACAACCTAAAATCTAGATCCTCGCTCAAAGGTATTGGCCAGCAAATCATTCCCTTTATCGACCACCCATAAAAACGCCTGCGATTGCAGGCGTTTTGTTTAATTCAACTCGTTTGGCTTTTATGCGCTAGAGCATTAAATAGCGGACTACTTTTTAATCCATTTGCCTTTGGCATCTTGCACATAGTTGCCTTTATCTGTGGCGGCGATGGCTTTTTCGCCGGCGAGTTTAGCGACATCGGCGGCGGAGAGTTTGTTCTTCTTGGCGATGGTTTCGTAGTGGGCGCGGCGTTTGTTATTGACATCGTCCATCACGGCTTTGGCTTCGGGATTGGCTTTTACTAAACCTAAGTAGCCGTTGGCTTGCTCGCCTAAATAGCCCTGTGATTTCGCTTCTTGAAGTGACATGGCGAAGGCGCTTAGGCTTAAAAGGCTAAGGCTCAAGAAGCTGAGGGTTAATAGCTGTAGTAACTTTGATTTTAGTCGCTTTGTTGTTAGTCGCATTGATTTCATAGTGATTCCTCAATTCTGATGTAATTAGAACAACTGCTCATCTGACAGAAGCTGATCTAGCTCCTTATCCACTTTGATTTTTATTTCGTGTTCAATTTTCACATTGAGATTGATAACGATAGGTTTATCCGGCGGTTCAATTTTGACTGTGGGGGCGCAGCCCGGCAATATGGCAAGTGCAGCCAAGGCGACAAGAGCGCTTCGGGCATTTAGGCTAATTTGCTGTAATTGAATAATTTTCAATGATATTTCCTTATTACTTCACGGATTTTTCGATTCTATCCTGCAGATCGTTACCAATCTGTAGACTCCTGAATAATTGCAGCATGTTCTCTTCATGGGAGTAATTCAAGTGGATTGGGCGTTCAATCCCTTGGCTTTGTCCTTTCACCTCCACGAGCAGTTTAGCATCACCCGCAGTGTCCATATCAAAACTGCTGGATAACTGGCTGTATTGTAAGTGTTCTAACGCCGAAAATACAAAGTCGAGGTAAGGTTGGGATTGGCGCATCTGATCCACGGCGGGATTGCCCGAGATGGCGATTAAGCCGCCGGGGGCGCGGGCGGCTAATTGACCGCCGGTGATAGAGACTTTGCCGTTGACTAAATCGACGGGTAATACGCCATCGAAAATACCGTCGGCATAGACACCAATTTGTGGCTGAATACGTAGCACTTCTTCCAGGCTCATGCCCTGCAATAGTAGATAGGCATGGGATTTATCCTGTAGTTTTAAATTAAAGTCGGGCAGCAAAAATTGGCCACTGAGCACTTTACCTTTGGCCGTCATGGAAACATCGGTATCGCTTAAGCCTGTAAGTTGTTGCAGCCAATTGTCGGGCAGCTTCTGCGCATCTTTGCCCAGGGCAATATCGGCTTCCACTTCTATATCTGTGAGTGGAAAGCCGGGATCAAACAGGTTAAAGGTCATCCGCGTTTGCGGGCAATTGAGTTTACTTAGGCTGTTAACAGAGCCTTTATCCTGCGGCTCTTTTTTATGAGAGAGGCCCCAAGTGAACTCACATTGCGCCTGCAGTTTTCCACCCTCAAAGGTGATGTCCTTATAAAAACCTTCAAGTTCGGTCATTGACTGGGTGATTTGCATGGCAAATTGGGTCTGATCGCGCTTTTGCGTCAGCTTAAACTGCGCCTGTAATTGGTTATGACCCGTGACATTAAGCTCAGCAGGCAAGGGTTGGGTTTGATTGAGTAAAGACAGTGCCTCGGTCATGCTGGTATCGACAACCCATTGACCCGTCAGCACTAAGGGGTTATTCGCATTAGCGAGGTTTAGCCTGTGTTGGCTTTGCAATTCAACTGTGCCGACTTGCCAACGTTCATCACCCAAGAGCGTGTTATTTTTCCAATTTAAGCTTTGTGCCAGCGTTAAGGTATCTAGCTTTAGCACAGTTTCTTTGCGGCTGCGGCCTTTGCTACTGAGCTGTTTTTCGATATTAAGCTGACTGGCTCGCCACTCAAGCTGATTCAGCCAAGGGGAGGCGAGCAGTGAGTCGAGTGGGGCTTCATTATTGGGCTTAAGCTCAAATGACACGGCTTGTTGTAATGCAATCGAGAAATGGCCCGCGCTCATATCGGTTTTGCTGATGATGTTATTAGCACTTTTGCTATTACTATCAGTGTTTTTATCCGTACTTTTATCTGTGCTCGCCTCTGTCACCCGCGTTTTCGCCGCAGCCGTTTCAGCCACAAGTGTCTGCGTGGTTTGCGAAATATGCAGTTGCTCCAGTGCTAAGGTCAAAGGTGGCAAGGCCAGCGTTAACTTAGTATCTGATGCGGGCTCTGAGTGCGGTACTGGGCTGATATTTAGTATTTGTTGCGAGTCGAGTTTAAGCGGCGCATGGGCATGTACTCTGATACTGCCAAGGCTCATATCGGCATATTTAGGCGCATTTTTTTCTTGGGGATTGATATACTTAAGCCCACCGATGGCGAACCGCAGGGTATCGCCAGCATTGTGCTTTGCTGCTTGCATTGTTTCTGCCGCCTCAATAGGCGCAGTGATAAATTGCCAGTCGGTTGAGTTTGGCGCCCGATTAAAACGCAGTTTCCCAGCCGTGGTTAACTGACTAGTATTCCAGCTGAGATCTTGGGGCATATTCGCCCATAATTCAGATAATTGCAGTGGGCTTGTTTGCTTAGCGTTAAGGCGCCAATCCATGTTGAAGGCAAGCGCTTCGGTTGATGTTGTGATTTCAATATTAGCCAAATCGACTTGGGTATCTAGCTTACTGCCTAAGGTTTTTAGCTGAAGTTGGGGAAGCTTGACGTTAAGCGGCTTATTTTCAAGCGGCTCATTCATAAGCGGTTGACTCTGTGCATCTTGTTGAATGTGAGTCAGCGGATAATGCCAGGCTTCGGGTAATGTCAGCGATAATCCCACCGGGGCATCTGTGCTTTTAAGCCCTGACAGCAGCTTAGCGATTTGGCTCGCGGTCTGATCCGGCACTTGCTCCGAAGCGGGCTTGGCTGCCGGCTGGGTTAAAGATTGAGACGAAGGCTGAGCTAAAGGTTGAGTTAAAGGCTTAGCCAGCGACTTATCGAGCAGCTGCATCAATCGCTGTTGCTGCGCAGCATTTGGAGTCAAGGCTAAGCTAAAGGGCTCTAGTTTTAGGTTAAGCTCGGTTAAATGCCCGGCAATTTGAAATTCGAGAGCAGGTTTTGGCGCAAGTTCTAGCGCAGCCAATTGATTAAAGGTCAGCTTAGGCGTGATTAACTGGTGCTGGCTGATAAGCTCGCCCGAAGTTAATGTGATACTGCTGCTCGAGACTAATTGCCCTTGTAAATCAATTGCTAATGCTTGCCACTTTGTATCAAGTTCAGCTAACGAACTTAACACACTGTCTTGAGTTTGCCTTAGGCTTATCTGATGAATGCTCGCCAGTAGCGGCGCGAGTTGGATTTGACTCTTGAGTTGCCACTTGTTGGTTTCGAGTGTTGCTTTAAGTTTGGCGATGCTTTCGCCTGCCTGGCTAAACTCGCTGCTGATTTCCCCCGCGCCATTAAGGCTTAGCTTGTCCATCACCAAACGATAGGCGGGCAAGTCATCTTTGGCGTTGAGAGATCGAGCTTTGAGAGATTGCGCTTTAAGAATGAGGCTGGTTTTACCTATATCAATAAGGGGTAATGATTTGATATCTAAGGCTACTGCGGGGCCTTGCTTATCGATGGCACTTTGATTCGCCGCAAATAGGGATTGCCCTAACTCGACCTCAATATCACCCGTGGATATGTGGGTGATTTTTTGAGTGAGGTATGAGACTTGGCCGTACTGTTTAAGCTCGGCGAAACTCTGGGGCCAGTCAAGTTTTAGCTTAATATTCAGATTATTAAGCCTGATATGACTATCATTTACCCTAAGATTGGCTGAGGCAATCCGCCAATCTTCTAACTGACTGTTGCCTAGCTCAATATCAATCAGCTCGCTGTCCATGCCAGCGAGGGCAACATTTGCCGCCTGCATGATCAGTTTTTCGGCTTGGGTATTCATAATCCAAACGGTTAACGCTACACCCGCTAAGATGGCCGTTATTGTGGTTGCGAGCAGGGCTTTTTTCACTCTCACTCTAGCCGTGTTAGTTTGAGGGGCGTTTGCGCCAGCAGGCTTGTGGATCTTAGGCATTTGGCTTGAATATTATCCTTATCATCATCGCCCCTTGGCAGAACAGATTTTACCTTGCTATTTTACTTTGCTATCGAGAGCGGCTGTTACCGCCATATTGAGCGCCATACTTCATTAAGCGTATAGAACAAGGTTAGCTGGGTACTTTGGCAGTTTAACACTCAAGCACTTAGCTGACTAATATTGATCGCCACCATAAAAATAAGTGCCTGTAGTCATTAATATAGACTTTACAGACACTTGTATCGTTAACTGTTAACTAACTCAATAGCTGCGCGGCAATAATCGCAATCCCACCTATGCTGGCAAAGACCAAGGCAAGCTTGCCGCCCATGACGCGATAACCCGTCGGCATATTGGCTGCATCCCGTGTTTGGCGCTGTGCCCACACCATGGCCACGGGTAAAAAGATGGCGAGGATCACTAGCGCAATCGCCGCGTAACCCAGGGCTGTGATAAAACCTTGAGGGTAGAAGAGGGCAAAACCTAAGGGCGGTAAAAAGGTGATAGCCGCGGTTAAGCTGCGACCGGTAGCATTATCTTCTTGCCTTAAGCTTGAGGCCATAAAATCGAACAGACCTAAACTCACCCCTAAAAACGAGGTCGCAAGGGCTAAATCGGCAAATAGACTAATAGCGCTACTTAAGTATTCACTGTGCAGTACGCTTGCCAGTTGATTGATAAAGCTCGATAAACTCTGATTTTCGAGCAATTGGCTTTGGCTTAAAACGCCTTGACTGCCCAGTTGCCACAAAAGGTAAATCACTAATGGCAAAGCGGAGCCGAGCAGCATGATCCTGCGTAGGGCTTTGACTTCAACGCCCAAGTAGCGCACCACTGAGGGAATCGAACCGTGAAAACCAAAGGAAGTAAAAATCACCGGAATAGCCGAGATAATCAGCCCTTGGTTAAGGGGAAGTTCGAGTAAATGTGGGCTTTCAACCTGTGGTAGTAATAATGCGAGCATTAAGAGTAACGCCACGATTTTTAGGCTAAACAGGCCGCGATTAATAAGATCCACACAGTGGGTGCCCAAACCGACAATGGTGCCCACCAACAACGTAAATAATACTGCGCCCGCCTGTGGTGGTAATTGCAAACCCAGCCAAGTCGTCAGCTTTTGGTTCACTTGCTCGCCGCCGCCAGCTATATAGGCGGCGCAGAGGGCGTACAGTAAAAACATCAAGGCGCTATTGGCGATCAACTGGCCCTTACGACCCAATAAGCCTTGGGCTAGCTGATTAAGGCTGGCATCACTGGGCGCGAATTGGTGAATTTCCACCATGAGTAGCGCCGTGTAGGCCATCAGCGCCCATAGGATGAGCATAATGGCGGAGGAAGTGCCAAAGCCGAGTCCCGCCGATGCGATAGGCAAAGCCAGCATACCCGCGCCGATTGTGGTGCCGGCAATTAGCAGCAAACTGCCGATAAATTTATTTTGTGTCATAACATGATCTCAAAAGCGTGTCGCAAGAAAATGAGCTAAAGACTTAGCTCGAAAGCCACTGCCTTAAAGGATTTTGATGCGATTCAATGTGAAACGATTCAAGCACAAAATGATTTAAGCAAATGAGACAGTGGCGCTCAGCGGATCCGAAAGGATATGGCCACAATGGAAGGTCAGGCGAGGTGCCTATCTATGCCATTGCGGCTACAGATAGGGATAATAAAAGGGTGTGAAACACATAAAACTTGCCTTAGCGTGTGTTGAGTAAACAGGGATAGCCGTGATTAAATTCGGTTCGATTATCAAAGGTGGTGCTCTCTTTAATCTTTTTACTTAAAAGACAGTCATTTTATGAGTCGCTGGAACAGCCGCGCCTTAAATCTTTTTGCTGCCGGGACTTAACATCGGCAACGGAGGCTACCTTAGGGATCTGAGATGTACTTGTCAACCATTACAACCGTATTTTGTTTGTTTTTTGTCATGTGACTAAGCTGAAAGACATGCCTAACTCATACTGAGTTTATGGTCAACGAGGGGGAGGAAAGAGGAGTTCGCTAGGTTTATGGCAAGATAAAAAATGCCGCCGACTTGATTTAAGTAGGCGGCATTTTTAGCGGTAAAACCGATAGACGTGAGATCTGAGTCAGTAAGCAGATTATGCTTTGCTCTGCAGCGCCTTTTTATGCCTTGCCAGCAAGTTTGCTGTGATATCACTGAGGCTTAAATCTTGATCTTCAAGTAATACCAGCAAGTGATAGATAAGATCTGAGGCTTCGTTAACCAGTTCTTCCTTATCGTGGGTCGCGGCGGCAAGGGCGGTTTCAAGACCTTCTTCGCCAACCTTTTGGGCGATACGTTTTGTGCCGCGCGCAAACAAAGACGCCGTGTAACTGGAATCGGCACTTTGCCCTTTACGTGAGGCGATTAAGCTGGCGAGATTATTCAAAAAGGGATGCGCATTGTCATCTAACCAGCAACTTTCGGTGCCTTTATGGCAGGTTGGGCCGTTGGGGATCACTTGCACTAACAGGCTGTCGTTATCGCAGTCCTTATCGATAGCGACCAACTTTAGGGTATTTCCCGAGGTTTCACCTTTGGTCCATAAACGCTGTTTTGAGCGGCTGAAAAAGGTGACATCACCTGTGCTCAAGGTTTTTTCCAGCGCGGCCTTATTCATATAACCGAGCATTAATACCTTGCCCGATAAATGATTTTGGATAACGGCAGGAATAAGCCCATCCTGTTTGTCCCAATCCAGCTCATTAACTTGAACAGGGCTAAAATCCGACTTAGTGTTTGTTTGCGTTGACATAGTATTCACTCTTAATCTCTTTGTAGAACCTAGAACCTAGAACCTAGAACCTAGAACCTAGAACCTAGAACCTAGAACCTAGAACCTAGAACCTAGAACCGCTCTAGCGTCTAATCGCGATCCCTTCGGCCGCTAAATAGGCTTTTAACTCACCAATGTTGATAATCGCCTTGTGGAATACGCTCGCTGCCAGCGCGGCATCGACCTTAGCTTCAATAAATACATCACGGAAATGCGCCATAGTCCCAGCGCCGCCCGAGGCAATTAAAGGCACGTCGCAAATGGCACGAACAAGACTTAACTGCTTGATATCATAGCCGCCGCGCACGCCGTCTTGGTTCATCACGTTTAGCACTATTTCACCACAACCACGTTTTTGCACTTCTTCAACCCAGTCTTGGGTAAACCATTGGGTATCTTTGGTCGCCGCTTCATCGCCAGTAAATTGCTTTACCTTATAGCTGTTGCTGGCAGCATCGAAAAAGGAGTCGATACCAATCACGATACACTGGCGGCCGAACTCGTCCTGCAGGCGCGAGATCAAACTCGGATCGGTTAAGGCGGGCGAGTTAATCGAAATCTTATCTGCCCCAAAGGCTAATAATTCACGGGCTTGGCTAATGGTTTTAATGCCACCTGCCACGCAGAAGGGAATATCAATCTGCTCCGCCACGCGGCTCACCCAAGATTTATCGACCACACGTTCGTGGGCGCTGGCGGTAATGTCATAAAACACTAGCTCATCGGCACCTTCTTCGGCATAACGCGCGGCTAAGGGGACGATATCGCCGACAATTTCGTGGTTACGAAATTGCACGCCTTTCACTACTTTACCGTCTTTCACATCTAAACAGGGGACTAGTCGTTTGGCCAGCATTGGATTGCCTCCGCCACGTTAAACTGATTGATAAGCAAGGCTTTACCTATGATGATGCCCGCAGCGCCGCTGTCTCGCACGGCGGCAACATCATCAAGGGTCGCAATACCGCCGGAGGCTTGCCAAGCTATATTGGGATAGCTGGCTGCAATTTCTTGATAAAGCGCGGTATTCGCGCCCGTTAAGGTGCCGTCACGGCTAATATCAGTCACTAGCGCATGCTTTAAACCAACCGCGCTAAAGGTTTCTACGAGGGATTCTAGACTCTTACCGCCGCCACTTTGCCAACCGGAAACGGCGACCATTTTCTCGCCGCTCTGGTTGATATTGACATCCAGCGCGAGGCAAATCGCTTCGCTGCCGTATTTGATAAACCATTGTTTGACTAACTCAGGTTCTTTTACCGCCAGTGAGCCAATCACCACACGTTTTACGCCGATAGCTAATAATTCAGTGACTTGCTCCTGCGTGCGAATACCGCCGCCCACTTGAATATTGGCGTTTAGTCCCGCCACTAATTCACTGATAAGGCGAGTTTGGCGTTTAGCAGGATCCTTCGCGCCCGTTAAATCAACGATATGCAACCATTTCGCACCTTGGGCCTCGTAGGATTGCAACTGTGCCAAAGGACTTAAATCAAAGGTGGTCTGCTGGCCGTAATCGCCCTGATAAAGGCGAACAACATTGCCATCAATTAAATCGATCGCAGGAATAATCATAGGCTCATATCCTCGATTGATTTATTTATAAGTAATTTATTAATAACTAGTTTTTTAATGAGTAATTTATTCATTGGTCAGTCTTTCCTGCGCCAACTTGTCCATCAGCGCTTCATCCATCAGCAAAAAGTTACGCAGAATTTGCGCGCCCACGGCGGCACTTTTTTCGGGGTGGAACTGCACGCCCATAAAGTTGCCTTTGCCGATGGCGGCGCTAAAACCTTCACCATAAGTACATTCTGCTAAGGTAAATTCGCTCAACGGCGCGCGGTAACTGTGGACGAAATACACATAACTGCCATCTTCAATGCCCGCAAACAGCGGGTGAACGCTAGGTGCTTTTGCATCTTGTGAGTTAGTAGTGAGCTTAAGTTGGTTCCAGCCCATGTGCGGTAAAGGTAAGCCTTCAGCTTTGAGTAACTCAGTATCCAGCTCGCAAATGTCGGTTGGGATTATGCCTAAGCACTCGCAATCTTGACCTTTTCCGCCGCGCTCCTTCGAAATTGCCGCGAGCATTTGCATGCCAAGGCACACGCCGAGCACAGGTTGAGTCAGGCCTTGAATGAGTTCGACCAAGCCTTTTTCATGCAAGGACGCCATGGCTGCTCCTGCCGTACCCACGCCCGGCAGTACCACACGTTTTGCTGCTTTGATTTTGGCTTTATCGTCTGTGACCAATACCTTAGCGCCTAAACGCTCGAAGGCGAAACGTACTGAGTTTAAATTGGCACAGCCCGTGTCTATGATCACGGTTTCTGCATCTGCTGATGCATTGGCTGTTAATTGCGAGCTAGCTGTTAATTGCCGGCCAGCTGTTAATGGAGTGTCTTGTTGCATCCTAACCTCTTAAACGATTTATGCTGATGCCTTAAAGCACGCCTTTGCTCGATGGCAGAATATCGCCTTCGACTTTAACCGCTTGGCGTAGCGCGCGGCCGAGCACTTTAAATAGGGCTTCAACCTTGTGGTGATCGTTATCGCCTTCGGTCGATACATGCAGCGTACAACGCAGGCCATCGGCAAAGGAGCGGAAGAAGTGTGGCACCATTTCAGTGGCCATTTCGCCGACGTGCTCGCGTTCAAAATCGGCCGAAAATTTGATAAAAGGGCGGCCAGAGATATCCAGCAGACATTCGCCCTTGGCTTCGTCCATCGGCAGGCTAAAGCCGAAACGGGCAATGCCGCGTTTGTCGCCGAGCGCTTGGCGCAGGGCATCACCTATGGCCAGCGCCGTGTCTTCGATGCTGTGGTGATCGTCGATTTCTAGATCGCCATCGACTTTCACATCCATTCTAAAATTACCGTGGGTGGCAATTTGATCGAGCATGTGGTCGAAAAAGCCAATGCCAGTGTCGATTTTACCTTTAACGGGGCTGTCGAGATCCACAGTCACACGAATGTCGGTTTCTTTGGTGGTACGCACAACAGTGGCGGTGCGACCTTTATTCAGCAGCGCATCGGCGATGTCGTTCCAACCTAAAGTGTCGCGTTGATATTTCAGGCTTTTAATGCCCATGGCATTGCCCAGTTCCACATCGGTTTCGCGATCGCCAATCACAGCCGATTGGGTGAAATCGATGCAGCCTTGGGTGAGATAGTCTTTTACTAGCCCAAGCTTAGGTTTACGGCAGCTGCAATTTTCATCGTTAAAGTGCGGGCAAATCACCACATCTTCGAAGTTAACCCCTTGGCTTTTGAGGATTTGCATCATCATATTGTGGGGTGCGTCGAAATCTTCCTGCGGGAAAGACGGTGTGCCAAGGCCGTCTTGATTGCTGACCATGACTAAGCGAAACCCTGCCTTTTGCAGACGTAGCAAAGCGGGGATCACCTGTGGCTCAAACACTAATTTCGCCAGGCTATCGACCTGTTTGTCGGTGACGGGCTCTTCAATTAAGGTGCCATCGCGGTCGATAAACAGAATTTTTTGTGCAACGTTCGGGATAAATTGTGGGTTCATGGCGCTACCTTAAAATATAGTTCGTTTTATTATTCAACTCGTTGTGACTCAAAAAGGGCGACTAAGCTATCGGTATCCGCCTTTGAACTAAAGCTAAAGCGGATCGCCTTGGCAAGCCTTGGATCTTTGTAGGCGCGGGCAACAACACCACTGCCTTGCAGTAACGCCGCGACCTTGGCGACATCATCAAATTCAGCTAGCACATAGTTGCCATAGGGTGTTAGCACTCTGCCACCCCATTGCTCACAATAAAGATTGAGTGCCGCGGCGAGTCTTTTACCCTGTTGATTGAGCTCCCTTACCTGATGTTTCATCCGTGCAACACCAGCGCTTGATAGCGCCTGTGTGGCGACCTCACTCACGGGCAGTGGCACAGGATAGGGCGCAATCACGCGCATAATGATTTCGACTACGGCCTCGTTTGCCAGCATAAAACCACAGCGTGCGCCAGCGAGTGCGAAGGCTTTTGACAGGGTGCGCAGTACCACCAGATTAGGATAGCTTTCCAGCAAATCCGCCACGCTGTATTCAGGGCAAAACTCAATATAAGCCTCGTCGATCACCACAAGCGAATCGGGCAGTGCGTTGATCGCTTGCTCGATAATAGCTTTGCCTAACACAGTCCCAGTCGGATTATTAGGATTGCAGATAAACACCAGTTTTGCGCCGCGAACGTCCTCGGCATAGCTTGTCGGCAAGCCATATTCTGCGCTGAGATTTAATGCTTTAACGCCCACATTGAAAGTGTTCGCGCTGATGGCATACATGCCGTAGGTCGGGCCAAAGGTTGCAATACTATCAACGCCTGGAATACAAAAGGCGCGAATTAATAGTTCAATTGCTTCATCGGCGCCGCGGCTGGCAACTATCTTACTGGCGCTTACGCCGCTATAGTCGCTATAGGCACTGATAAGCTTTGGCGGTTGGCATTCTGGGTAACGATTTAATTTCGATAAATCGAGCGCTGCCGTATCGACATTATTAAAGGGCGATTCGTTGGCATTGATCCAAATATCTCCCTGACCGCCCAGTCTGCGGGCACTCTGGTAGGGAACTAAATCCAGTAACTCGGGGCGAGCTAGACGCTCGGCTAAATTTAGCGGCGCCGATTGCGCTAACGTTGATGCCGTTAATGCTGTGGGTTCTGCTGTCTTTTCCATGCTGCTCACTTGGCTCATTTTCTTCACTCACATCTTATTCAGCGGATCATTTCTCTAGGCTAGCTAGGCGAATGGCAACGGCATTTTTGTGCGCATCGAGCAATTCGTTACTGGCTAACGTCATGACCGCTTGTCCTAGTCCGATTAAGCCCTTAGCGCTGAGTTCCTGCACGGTAAAGCGGCGGCTAAAGTCGGCTAATGATAGGCTCGACACGGCGCGGCTGTAACCGTAGGTCGGTAGCACGTGGTTGGTGCCACTGGCATAATCGCCAACAGATTCAGGTGTATAAGCGCCTAAAAATACCGAGCCCGCGGCGCGAATGTTTTTCAGCACCTCACGGGGAAAGCGCGTTTGAATGATCAAGTGCTCAGGCCCATATTGATTGGAAACCTGCGCGGCTTGCAGCATGTCGTCCACAACAAAAGTGCGACTGCTGAGGAGCGCCGTTGCCGCAATATCACAACGTGGCAGGGCGGCGAGTTGTCTTGTCAGCGCGTCATTGACGCCATCGGCGATAGCTTGGGAATCTGTCACTAAGATCACTTGCGAATCTGGGCCGTGCTCCGCCTGCGAAAGCAAATCGGCAGCGATAAATTCGCAATTGGCGTCGCTATCGGCGATCACCAACACCTCAGAAGGGCCGGCTGGCATATCGATACACACAGTGCAGCGACTATCCTGTGACACTAAGCGTTTAGCTTCAGTCACATAGCGATTACCTGGGCCAAAAATCTTATCGACCGCGGGAATCGTTTCTGTGCCAAATGCCAGTGCCGCAATGGCCTGCGCGCCGCCCACTTGATAGATTTCAGTGATCCCACAGGCATTGGCGGCATAGATAATGGCATCGTTGATGGGTGGTGGGCTGACTAATACTCTTTGTTCGCAGCCTGCGATCTTGGCGGGCAGGGCGAGCATCATCACGGTCGAAATTAATGGCGCACTGCCACCGGGGATATATAAACCCACTTTTTCAATCGGTTCGCTACGTAGCTCGCAGCGAACTCCCGCCTCGGTCTCCATATCAATCGGGCGAAATTGCTGGGCGCTGTGAAACACATCTATGTTCGCCATGGCTTTGGCGATCGCCGCTTTAAGCTCTGGCGATACCCGTGCGCTTGCTGCGTTAATCTCGGTTTCACTCAGACGCAGCTCACCACTTCCTTGTCCATTTACATCTCTGGTCGCGCTATTGAAGCCATCAAACTTTTGATTAAATTCGGCAATGGCGGTATCACCCCGCGTCGCCACCGCATCGATAATATCGCGAACGCTTTGCTCTAAGCCGCTATCACCAATTAAGGGCGAGCGTTTCAGCGCCGTTTTCTGTTCGGCGGTTGATAAGGTTGACCAAGTTAGGATTTCCATACATTACCCCATCATTTTTTCGATTGGCATTACCAGAATCGAGCTGGCACCGAGTGCGGTCAGCTGTTCCATGGTATCCCAGAACAAATCTTCGGTACTGACGGCGTGGATAGCAACGCGGTTAGTATCATCATTTAATGGCAATACGGTTGGGTTTTCAGCGCCGGGCAGCAGGGCTACGATTTGATCTAAGGTTTCAGTTGGCGCGTGCAGTAGAATGTATTTGCTCTCACGGGCGCGGATAACACCGTTGACGCGAGATAGAATTTTGTCGATGAGTGCTTGTTTAGTCGGTGATTGGGTTTGGGTCGATTGAATGATGCAGGCCATAGAGCGGTAAATCACTTCGGTTTCGTATAAACCGTTGGCCTCTAAGGTAGCGCCCGTCGACACGAGATCACAAATCCCATCGGCAAGGCCGGCACGTGGGGCGACTTCAACCGAGCCTTTTAACATACAGTCGCGATAAGTTATGCCTTTTTGTTGCATAAAACGGCGCAGCAGATTCGGGTAAGAAGTGGCGATACGTAATCCTTCTAACGAGGAGGCATCGGCGTAACTGAATTCTGTCGGTACGGCTAACGAGAGGCGACATGAGCCGAAATCTAACTGACGTAGCTTGAGGCAATCTGCGGGTTTGTTCAGAGTTTGACGCTCGATTTGTTCTTCTTCGAGCACGTTTTCACCTATGATCCCCATATCGATCACGCCGTCCATCACCAGTCCAGGGATATCGTCATCACGAACGCGCAGTAAATCGATAGGCATATTGTCAGCGTGAGCGATAAGGCGTTGTTCATTAATGGAAAATTTAACACCACAGCTTTTTAGCAGTTGCTGAGAGTCAGTAGAAAGACGGCCAGATTTTTGGATGGCGATGCGTAAACGGTTCGATTCAGTCATAGTGTTATCTCGCTCAAAAGTATCAAAATTAAAAGATTCAAAGTAGGTTGTTTAATCGGTTTAATACGCATGCCGTTCAATGGGCTCTAGCTAAAAACTCTAACTAAGTTCTCTAGTTAAGATCTCTAGCTAACGTATTGATAATTTATTAAATATCTAAAATTTCTTATTTAAATTTAAATCAAAATTAAAACCAAAATTAACGCCTAAAAGCAAAAACCCCCGGAATTCCTTCCAGGGGTTTTTGATCATCTTGAATCAGTCCGCCAGAAGGATATAGTCCTCCGGCAGTGAGCGTCCGAAGGCTACCGCATATGGTGGTGATGGTGGTGGATAGCGTTCAGTAATGGGCTCATGTTACTCTCTCGGTATTTAACGTTATTGGCTTAACTGTTCGAAATAAAGTGCGGTCGAAATACAGTGGAGCCTTGAATGTGTTGTTACGGACGTCTATCCGTATAAGTGGATTTAAACTAACCGCTTTTATGGGCCTTTGCAACAGTCAATTTGAATTAAATGAGAATATTTATGCGTTTTTGTGAAAGGCAGAGGGTTATCGTTAAATAAAGCCATTGAGCATATTTGTTGGGCGAATGTTGAAAGTGGACAAAAATGTGTTGGGAAGCCGTGTGGGAGATTCGTAACCTGAATTGTTGTGAGTTGACAGGCATCCACGCTGGCGACCCATAATGAATGGACTTAATGCCGTCTCTTGAATGGCGCGAGGGAAAGAACCTGCGAAATTAATCCTTGCTAACTTGTAGTCTGAACTCAAATCAGCATAATGTTTTGAGCTGTTAAGCTTAACGCTATGGTTTACGGCAGTGGCTTGCGGCACTAATCGGTGCTTGTGCTAAAAAGTTATCACTATGCACTTGTACCGCCGCCACGCAGCAACTTATTGTGTCGCCTACTTTATTATCTTATAACGCGTCCTAACACTTTGATAAAGGATAGATTCTCCCTTTGACTCGCTCCCGCCAACCGACATCAAAGCATGTTTCCTCTAAAGAAATCGTCGCTAAGCCTGCTGCCTCAAAAGGTACAGCTGCGGTGAGTCGACTCGCGGCCGAAGTGCAGCGTGCATTTTTGCCTGATGGAGTATTGTCTAAACATATTCAAGGGTTTAGTGCGCGTCAAAGCCAAATCCAAATGGCGCAGTGGGTGAGTGAGGCTATGTCCACTCAAGGTGATTTGGTGATCGAAGCGGGCACAGGGGTGGGTAAAACCTTTGCGTATTTGATCCCCGCGATATTGAGCGGTAAGCAAGTCATCGTTAGTACGGGCAGTAAAAACCTACAAGAACAGTTGTTTTTTAAGGATTTACCCGCGCTGGTCACTATGTTGGGGATTGAGCCCAAACTGGCGCTGCTGAAGGGGCGCAATAACTATCTGTGCCAGTGGCGACTCGATAAACAGATGAGCGAGGCGACGCAGATCGATGCGCGCCTGTTGGACGATTTGTTGAAAATAAATCAATGGGCGGGGATCAGTAAAGATGGCGATATTGGCGGTTTAACCTCAGTGCCGGAGAATTCCTCGGCGCTGCCGCTCGTGGTCAGCACTAAGGAAAGCTGTATTGGTAAGCGCTGCAATTTTTACGATGCCTGTTTTACCCGCAAGGCGCGCAGCCGGGCCATGGATGCCAAAATTATCGTGGTAAACCACCATTTGTTTTTCGCCGATAGCGTTCTAAAAGACACGGGCTTTGCCGAGTTATTGCCCGATCCCGATGTGGTGATTTTCGATGAAGCGCATTTATTACCCGATATTTGCGTTAATTATTTTGGCCAACAATGTTCGAGCCGCACTATCGATGATTTTATTCAAAAGTTATTGGTTATTTATCAAACGGAACTCAGTGACACAGGGCAAATTGCTCAGTTTTGTCAGCGTTGCCTCGCCAAATTAAGTGATTGGCATAATCAGCTTTATTCCAGCGGTGAATCCGATTGGCGACGGGTGTTAGGAAATAAAGCCATAGTGCTTGCCTCTTGGGATTTGTTGACCGAATTAACCGCCCTGCAAAATTTATTACTGGCCCATATTGGCCGCAGTGAATTATTGGATGATATTGCCATTAAGCTTACCGAACTTAATAGTAAGCTGAACGTATTTTTTAGCTGTGATAATAATCAGGCAGCCTACAGTATCGAATTTGGCAGTCGTTTTGTTGGGCTGCGAATATCACCGATTAATATTGCCCGTGAGTGCCAGCAATTATTTGTGCCTGAAACGAGTTGGATATTTACCTCGGCAACCCTGCAGGTTAATCGTAGCTTGGAGCACTTTGCCAGAGAGATGGGCATAATCAATGCGCGGCAAGGTATTTTAGACAGTCCCTTCGATTATCCCCGTCAGGCAGTATTTTGTGTGCCCAGACAACTTGGGAGCGTGACCAATCAACAGCAGGCCTTAAAACAACTGGTGGATGTGTGTGTGCAAGCGATAGATGCGGCGCAGGGGCGCACTTTTATTTTATTCACTAGCCACCACATGCTCGAACAAACGGCGCTGGCGCTGCGAACTCGCACTCAGTATCCGCTGCTGGTGCAAGGGCAGGCGGGTAAACAGAGTTTGCTGACTAAGTTTCGTCAACTCGGTAATGCGGTATTGCTCGGCACCAGCAGTTTTTGGGAAGGAGTGGATGTGCGCGGCAAACTCTTAAGCTGCGTAATTATCGACAAATTACCTTTCGTGTCGCCCGATGAGCCTTTGTACCGCGCGAGGGCAGACAATGTAAGTCGTCAGGGACTCGATCCTTTTACTGAAGTATCCTTACCTCAGGCGATTATTGCACTAAAACAAGGTGTTGGCCGCTTAATTCGCGATGAAAAAGACCGCGGTGTGCTGATCCTTTGTGATAATCGCATCGTGAATCGCTATTACGGCCAAGCCTTTTTAAATTCGCTACCGCCGATGGCGCGCACCCGCGATTTAGATAAAGCCTTGGCATTCTTGAGAACAATACCCTGACACTCGTCTTATGGTTTACTTGGGATGCTTAAATTTGTCTTATTTTTATGGAATATGAGCTAAGTATTGAGCCGTTACACATATTGTAAGGATATAAAAACGGAGGTAAAAATTGCCACCTGTGAGCAATAGATGGCAAACACCCTTGGAGGTTGGGTCAAGTGGCATCCTGCCAAATGGGTCCATTCAAAACAAATTATTCTTCGGCTTTGGGCTTTAGATTTTTAGTGAGTTAATGGCATTCTTTGCAGGCATCTGCAGGTGCCTTTTCTTCATGGGCGATATGGCAATTAGTGCATGTTAAAACGCCATCATGCTTAGTATGAGCTTCACCTGCGAGTGTTTTCATTTCGCCATGGCATGATACACATTGCTCATTTTCAAAAACATAATCCGCAGAAGGTGTTTTATCCTTATGGCATGATTCACAGTCAGATCTTTCAGAATGGCTGTCGGCAAGTGATGCCGCCATTAAACTAGTAGAGAAACACAGTGCACACATTAGCATCATCTTTTTAAGCATGTTATTTTCCTTCTTTTATTGTGGTTTAAATCATCATTCTCAAGCCAGCAAATAAATGTTTATTCGATAATAAAGAGCTAGTGGCGCAATATAGATAATGCGCCAGCATTGCTTTTTAAAGGTCTAAATAGTTTTTCCCTTAAAGCTTATGCCGTTATTTTATTATTAATGTGCTCTGAGATATATTAAGGTTCAATAGGGTTTATTAAGCTTGAGTTAATAATAATTCAGAGGTTTATGCTTGGCTTTGTGAACGTATAATAGATTTTTGAGATGACAAAACGTTGATCGTTATCAAAGGTGAATGGATGAATGCTTTTTTAGTTTAAAAGTATGATCAAGATTGTATTGTGGGGGCGATAAATTCGATAATCTAAATCTAACTTTTAAAATTTAGATTTTATCTTAATTTATTTAGGAATTCTAAATTATAGAAATAAATTAATTAGGGATTAATCTGATGGCGATTCGTTATTTAAGCAACAAGGGTGCTTGGCTCCCTTGTTGCTTAGCACTTCACGATTAGATTTTTAACCCCACCATCAGTTGGTCCAGTTGCCCCGCGGTGGCTTGCAGTTCATCACATCCAGAAACCGATTGATTCGCTGACTGTTCAACATCATGGGATTGATTACGAATTTCCATCAAATTGGTGGCAATTTCGTTGGCTACCGCCGATTGTTCTTCCGCCGAGGTGGCAATTAATACGCTCATTTCGAAGACTTTATGACTATGGTGGGCAATATGTTCGAGATCGGTACCCGTTTGCAACACATGCTGTTTACCTTCGCTTGCTTGGCTCACCGTACGCGACATCACTTGCGTCAAGTTGCGGGCACCCAACTGCAGGGCTTCGATCATGGTTTTAATCTCGACCGTTGCGGCTTGGGTGCGGCCAGCAAGGGTTCTTACCTCATCGGCAACCACGGCAAAGCCTCGACCTTGTTCACCGGCGCGCGCCGCTTCAATGGCCGCATTGAGGGCGAGTAGGTTGGTTTGTTGTGAGATTGCGTTAATCGTGGATACCACTTCATCAATTTTACTGGCGTTTTCGTTGAGCACAGCGACTGCATCGGCGGCGTTGGAGATTTCATCCGATAACAGATCAATCGCCTTCACTGTGGTGTCTATGTCCTTGGACCCCGCGCTCACCTGTTGATTGGCCTCTTGGGTTTCGGCGGAGGATTGCTCGGCATTGCGCGCCACTTCTTTTACCGCCGCGGTCATTTCCTCCATGGCGGTCGCTAGGGAATCGAGGTGCTGGCGTTGGTTTACCGCGAGGGATTGTCCCTGCTGCGCCGTATTTCTAAATGAAGCAACGACTTCCCTAATTTTGCTGGTGGATTCGGCGATCTGCTTCACTAGGGTATGTTGACGTTCGACTAAGGTATCTATGCTGATGGCTAAGATACTGAACTCATCCTTCACCTCGAAGAAGTTTAAACGGCCAGTTAAATCTCCAGATGCGGCACGTTTTAACGCCATGACAGTAGTGTACAGTGCACCGCCGACAAAGGTCGAAATGTAATAACTGAATAAAAACAGTACAAATAGCAGTAGTGCCATGAGTCCATAAACCAGCCAATTGTCCTTGGCGAGTAGGGCATCAAGCTCCCGCTGATCGATGGGGATGATAGTGATCAGGTCTTGATCATTCACGCTGCTAATGGCCCTTAATGCCTTACCGCTAGTATCTACGCCGCCGCCACTGCGGGCGATGGACTGGGCCTTAGCGTCGGCGGAGGTGAGTGAGACAATACTGACATTACCTTGTAGATCACGTCTTAGCTGACCCTCGAGTGCCTGACGTTCTTGTTCGGCCGATTTTTCGTAAAGAAGGCCCGCCACTTGGTTTATTTTTTGTGACGAGCTTTGTAGTGTGGCTAGATGATTTTCGAGCTGTGTTTGTTGAAACTGATTATTAAGGAAAACCGCAAATCCCACCATCATCAACATGGGAACTAGGGCTAGAATGGCGAATTTGGTTTTTAAGGTCATGTGGATAAGATATTGATCTATCCAGCGAAATTTAACTTCTTTCATTAGCGCCTCGATAAATTGGGCTGAAACCGAATCTGTATCGGTCAGTTTGCCATAGACTTTATGTTTTTTGCTTTGTAAGCAGTTGCTTATATTATTGTTGTCCAATTGCAGTCTTTTTTGATGCATTTGCTGCAATGTCGGCAAGGTACAAGCCTGAGTTTACAGTTTAGTTACATTTGCTGCTAGTGGGGCGTAATAGGAAGATATTGGCGTAAAAAGCATCGGCTGGATCTAGGCATGAACAAAATGCGTTCTCCATTCAGGGGTAACACATGAATTTGCATGATAAAAACCCCCATTAAGCCCTAGTAATATGCCGCTCGCTCGCGTAAAATTTCTCTCCTTTTATTTCGTTATAGCTAGCAAAGCGTCTGGCATTAACGCCCGATAACCTGAGCACCCAAATAGCCTGAAAGTTTGGCGCCCATAGCACTTGTTTATCAAGCGCGACTATGCAGTGGAAGAGAAAATGCAGCAGTTAACTGAGATCGTAGAACAAGCCTTAGTCATTATTGACCAGGCCAGTGATCTAAAAGCACTGGATGATATCCGTGTCGATTACCTTGGTAAGAAAGGTAAGATCACCGACATGATGAAAATGATGGGTAGCTTAAGCCCTGAAGAAAAGCCCGCCTTTGGCCAAGCGGTCAATGATGCTAAACAGGCGATTCAACAAAAATTAACTGAGCGTATCGATGGTCTGAAGAGTTCGGAGCTGGAAGCTAAATTAATCGCCGAAAAGATTGATGTGACTTTGCCAGGCCGTACCATGGAAATCGGTGGCTTACATCCGGTGACGCGCACTATTGAGCGTATCGAAACCTTTTTCGGGGAATTAGGGTTTACGGTTAAGCAAGGGCCTGAAATTGAAGATGATTTCCACAATTTCGACGCGCTGAATATTTCCGAGCACCACCCAGCCCGTGCCGATCATGATACTTTTTATTTCAATCCTAAACTGATGCTGCGTACCCAAACCTCGGGCGTGCAAATCCGTACTATGGAAACTGAAAAACCACCACTGCGCATTATTTCTCCGGGCCGCGTTTATCGTAACGATTACGACCAAACCCACACGCCTATGTTCCACCAAGTGGAAGGGCTGTTGGTGGATGAGCATGTGAACTTTGCCGAGCTCAAGGGCATTTTGCATGACTTCCTGCGTAATTTCTTCGAAGAAGATCTGCAAGTGCGTTTCCGTCCATCTTACTTCCCCTTTACTGAACCTTCAGCGGAAGTGGACGTGATGGGCAAAAACGGCAAATGGTTAGAAGTGTTAGGTTGCGGCATGGTGCACCCTAATGTGCTGCGCAGTGTTGGCATAGATCCAGAAAAATACTCTGGTTTTGCTTTTGGTATGGGCGTTGAGCGTTTAACTATGTTGCGTTACGGCGTAAACGATTTACGTGCGTTTTTCGAAAACGACCTACGTTTCCTGAAGCAATTTAAATAACGGAGCTGTAATAGCATGAAATTTAGCGAATCTTGGCTTCGTGAATGGGTAAATCCTTCCGTTAGCCGTGAAGCATTATCCCACCAGATCACTATGGCTGGCCTCGAAGTTGATGGCGTAGATCCTGTTGCCGCCGATTTTAATGGCGTGGTGGTCGGTGAAGTCGTCGAATGTGCTCAGCACCCAGATGCAGACAAGCTGCGCGTGACTAAAGTCAGCGTGGGCACTGGCGAGCTTATCGATATCGTCTGCGGTGCACCAAACTGCCGTCAAGGTCTTAAAGTGGCCGTGGCTATGGTTGGCGCCGTATTACCCGGCGATTTCAAAATCAAGAAAGCCAAGCTGCGTGGCATGCCATCTGAAGGCATGTTGTGCTCCTACAGTGAGCTGGGTATTAACGTCGAAAGCGATGGCATTATCGAATTGCCATTGGACGCGCCACTAGGTACAGATTTACGTGAATATCTTAAGCTTGATGATGCGGTGATTGAAGTCGATTTGACCGCTAACCGCGCCGATTGCTTAGGCATGGCAGGTCTTGCCCGTGAAGTGGGCGTGTTAAATCGCCAAGCTGTGGTTGAGCCACAGTGGCAAGCGGTCACGCCAACGACAGAGGCTAAAGTTGCTATTAACGTAAAAGAAACCGCAGCTTGCCCGCGCTACTTAGGCCGTGTGGTTAAAAACGTTAATGTGAAAGCGCCAACGCCTTTATGGATGCAGGAAAAACTGCGCCGTAGCGGTATCCGCTCTATCGATCCTATCGTTGATATCACTAACTTTGTGTTGATTGAATTCGGTCAACCGATGCACGCCTTTGACTTAGCCAAATTATCTGGCGATATCCAAGTGCGTTTAGGCACGGGTGATGAGAAGATCACTCTGCTCGATGGCAGCGAAGTCACCATTCCAAACGATACGCTGGTGATTGCCGATGACGCGCGTCCATTAGCCCTTGCTGGCGTGTTTGGCGGCGAATACTCAGGCGTGAGCGACACCACCCAAGACATACTGCTTGAATGTGCCTTCTTCGCGCCGCTTGCCATTATGGGTAAGTCTCGCCGCTTAGGTTTGCACACAGATTCATCACACCGCTTTGAGCGTGGTGTTGACCCTGAGATGCAACATAAGGTTATGGACCGTGCGACTCGCTTAGTGCTCGATATCTGTGGCGGCGAAGCGGGCCCTGTGGTGGAAGCTAAATCGGACGCCGATTTACCAAAACCTGCACAAATTCTTTTACGTCGTAGCAAGTTAGATAAAATCCTTGGTCACCATGTACCCGATAGCGATGTCGCTGAAATCCTCGAGCGTTTAGGTTTTAGCGTAGTGGCAGGTGAGGGGAACTGGCAGGTGACCACCGCAACGTACCGCTTCGATATGGCGATTGAAGAAGACTTAATCGAAGAAGTGGCGCGTATTTACGGTTATAACAATATCCCGAATACGGCGCCGGTTGCTGCGCTGCGGATGTCAGATCACAAAGAATCTGACTTAAGCCTAAAACGCGTACGAGCCTTATTAGTCGCCCGCGGCTTCCAAGAAGCGGTGACATACAGCTTTGTCGATCCGAAATTGCAAAATCTGGTGCATCCAGGTGAGCAGGCTATGGTGTTACCCAACCCAATTTCCAGTGAAATGTCGGCCATGCGTTTGTCCATGTTCACCGGATTATTGACTGCCGTTGGTTACAACCAAAGTCGTCAACAGGGCCGTGTGAGACTTTTTGAAACTGGCCTGCGCTTTGTTCCTGATATCAATGCAGAATCCGGTGTAAGACAGCAAGCTATGCTCGCTTGCGTCATTACTGGGCTCCAAAATGACGAACATTGGGCTATGGAATCGAAAACTGTTGATTTTTTCGACCTTAAAGGTGATTTAGAAGCAATTATCGGCTTGACAGTTTCCGCATCAGAATTTAGCTTTAGAGTAGCGACACATTCTGCTCTCCATCCGGGGCAATGTGCTGAAATATTGAGAAATGATCGAGTGATCGGTCATATAGGTGCAATCCATCCTAGTTTGGAGAAGCCTTTTGGACTCAATGGTAAAACCATCGTTTTTGAGTTGGAATTGGATGCTTTATTGCATACCAGTTTACCGCTAGCCCAAGCTGTATCTAAGTTTCCAGCTAATCGTCGTGACATCGCAGTCGTAGTAGATGAGAGTGTATCTGCAGGCGATGTAATGAAAGTGATAAGAAAAGTTGGCGAAAATCAGTTGGTTGGCATAAACTTGTTCGATGTATACTTAGGTAAAGGTGTTGAGCCTGGCAAAAAGAGCCTAGCGATAGCACTTACATTACAAGACACTACTCGTACACTTGAGGAAAAAGAGATTGCTGAGACAGTTGAATCAGTTGTTTCCGCCCTTAAGGCCGAGTTCAACGCATCGTTGAGGGATTAAAGTATGGCACTTACCAAAGCCGAAATGGCAGAACATCTTTTTGAAACACTGGGAATGAACAAGCGTGTCGCCAAAGAGATGGTTGAGTCGTTCTTTGAAGAGATTCGAGGCGCACTTGAAAGTGGTGAGCAGGTCAAGTTATCTGGCTTTGGCAACTTTGACCTTAGGGACAAGAATCAAAGACCGGGAAGGAACCCAAAAACAGGCGAAGATATCCCTATTTCTGCTCGCCGTGTCGTGACGTTCCGTCCCGGCCAGAAGCTGAAAACCCGCGTAGAAGCCGCAAACACGGGTAAGTAATTTCGTTTGTTTGATGGGAAAGCCACTCCTTTGGGAGTGGCTTTCCTGTTTATTTTTTCGTGCAATATCTTCATTGTTTTTATCCACTGTCTGAGGTGAATTCTTTGTCAAGACAGCCCAAACATTTCGACCGTCGCTTTAAACTCGCCTTATTACACCCTAAATACTGGGCCACTTGGTTGGCGATTGGTCTATTAGTGATTTTCGGACTCATGCCCGCATGGCTGCGTGATCCCATTGCCAGACTATTGGCAAGATTAGTGATGCCGATTGCGAAAAAGCCGATAGGGATTGCGAGAGCAAATTTGAAGGCCTGTTTCCCGGAAAAATCCTCCACCGAGATTGAAAGCTTAATCCGCGAGAACGTACAAAACTTTGTCTTGGTGCTGTTGGCCCAAGGTGAGTTATTAGTGCGCTCGAAAGCGCATTTGCGCCGCAGGGTGAATCTTATCGGCTTTGAACATGTGAAAGCGGCGCAAGCGGCGGGCCAACCGGTGATTTTTATTATGCCCCATGTGTGGCCCATCGATTATGCCGGTTTACGCCTTAACCTCGAGTTACCTATGGTGACTATGGCTAAAGCCCATAAAAACGGGTTATTCAATTGGTTTAGCAATCGGGTGCGCAGTAGCTGCGGTGGCTATGTGTATATGCGTGAGGCGGGCATTCGAGCGTTATTGGCCGAGCTTAAGCGTAATAACAGCTTCTTTTATCTGCCCGATGAAGATTTAGGCCCTGAGCAAAGCGTATTTGCGCCATTTTTAGGTACAGTAAAGGCAACGCTCCCGGTCGTTGGGCGTTTAGCCCAGGCGGGCAATGCCCAAGTGCTGCCGGTGAAGATTGGTTACAATCAAGCGACACGGCAATTTGATCTCACCGTGATGGCGGCGGTTGCGCCTGAAGACATGGTGGGCAAAGAAAACGAGGCGTTAGCGCTGAACAAAGTGGTTGAGCAAGTTATCTTAGCTTACCCTGAGCAGTATATGTGGTTTCTAAGGGTCCTTAAGACGCGCCCTGAGGGTGAAGCCTCAATCTACCGTTAAGATGTGAGCTGGCCCGCTGATTGTGGCTTAAAATGGCTTTGAGTGCTAATGGCTTTGAACGTGAATGGTTTTGAACACAGATGGCTTTGAACAAGGAGTGCTCAAAGCCATTTTTATTTTGAGGGGCTTTCTTATTGGAGGTGCGATTTTAAGGAGATCGTGCTTTGTCGATAGTGCTTTCGTTAGCAATCTGGATTGCGGTCGATTAATCCTCGTTCTGTTCCATCTCAAGCTGCATCAGCAACATATCTTCGCCGTCGAGTACAACTGTGCGATAGCTTTGACACGCAGGGCAGACGACGGTACGTTCGCTCAGCACTGACTCGCTCTGGCAGTCATGGCAAAGTATCACTAAGGGCTGAATTTGCATGTTGAGCACAGCGTCACTGCATATACCATCGAGTTTAAAGGTATCGAAGGCCGTTTGTAACAGTGACGGCTCAACCCCGCTCATGACCCCAAGTTTAATCTCTACGCGGGTGATTTTGTTGGCTTGATTGGTCCTTGCATGTTGCTCGCATTGTTCAATCAAGGCACTGACAATAGAATATTCGTGCATTAACAAATCCTTGGCAGCAATTCACCTTGGGGTAAGTCCAAGTAACGTTTAGTATTCCATGGGGTTCTTAAGATCACTTTGCCCGGTAATTCGTCGCTAACAGTGCCGATAATCGCCGCGCTTTCGCAGTGGCCAAAACGCTGCATGATTTCCAATGCGCCAAGGGCGATATCGTTTGGAACGGCCAAGATAAAGGTGCCTTCATTGGCTAAATCCATCGGCTCAAAGCCATAGAGTTCGCATAGACCTTTGACTTCATCGCTGACGGGAATGCTCGCCTCATTGACTGTGATCCCCACATTAGACGCAGCGGCCCATTCGTTAAGCACCGCCGACAAGCCACCGCGGGTCGCATCACGCATCGCATGGATGGGAATATTGGCGGCGATCAATTGCTCGACCACGGGCCAGAGGGTGGCGCAGTCACTTTGAAGATTCGATTCTAGGGTTAATCCTTCACGTGCCATTAGGATGGCCGCGCCGTGGCAACCAATATCACGGGAAACAATAATGGCATCGTCCGCGGTGAGATTCGCCGCCGAAATATTGGGACGTAGGATACGACCAATACCGGAAGTATTGATAAACAAACCATCGGTGCAGCCCTTAGGCACGACTTTAGTGTCACCGCAGACAATCCGCGCCCCACAGTGTTTTAACTCTTTGGCCATACTGCGAACTATGGTGGTGAGATCATTGATAGAAAAGCCTTCTTCTATGATCACGCTGCAGCTTAAATACTGAGGTTCTGCCCCCATCATGGCGAGATCGTTGACTGTGCCTGCAATCGCCAGCTTGCCAATATCGCCGCCCGCAAAAAACAGTGGTGAGACAGTGAAGGAGTCCGTGGTAAAAGCGGTTGACCCGTGCAGATCCAGTTTAGCGGCATCTTCTTCGCTGCGAAGGATTGGGTTATCAAATTCGGCAAAAAACAGCTCACGGATCAGTTTATTCATCTCTTTACCGCCACCGCCGTGGCTGAGTTGGATGGATTTATCTTTTGGAGAATCAGCCATGGTGTGGCTCCTTGATATCGACACCTTGATAGCGGTAATAGGCATTGCAGGCTCCCTCAGAACTCACCATGCAGCTACCTAAGGGAGTTTCGGGATTACAGCCACGGCCAAAGACTTTGCAATCCTTAGGTTTTGCCAGTCCGCGGAGAATATCGCCGCATTGGCAGGCCTTATGATCATCGATTTCTTTGACGGGTAAGTAGTCTTTAAAACGCAGCTCGGCATCCCTATGGGTATATTCGGGCTTGAGTTGCAACGCCGAGTCGGGGATTGGCCCTAGGCCGCGCCAGCGAAATTGGGGTCTGATTTGAAAGGCTTCATTGACTTTGGCCTGGGCGGTGAGGTTTCCCTCCTCCGATACTGCGCGGCTGTACTGGATATCGAGCTCGGCTTTGCCTGCGGCTTTTTGGCGCACAATCCTCAGGATGGACTCCATCACATCCACGGGTTCAAAGCCTGCTACGACCACCGGTGTGCCATACTGCGCAACGGCGGGACGGTAAATTTTCGCGCCGCTTATTACGCTCACATGGGCGGGGCCGATAAAGGCATTGACCCTAGCATAAGGATCTTGCATCACGGCATCTATTGCAGGTGGCACTAATACATGATTGATATGAAAGAATAAGTTATCGAGTTTCTGCTGCTCGGCAAGCAGCAGCAGAATGGCTGTCATTGGGGTTGAGGTTTCAAAACCTATGGCGAAAAACACTACGGTTTTATCGGGATTGTCGCGGGCAATTTTTAAGGTATCGAGGGGATCGTAGATAGGCCGTATATCACAACCCTGGGCCCTAAAACTGGCAAGCGAGCCCTTAGAACCGGGGACGCGGATCATATCGCCTAGCGTCACTAAGATCACATTGGCTTGGGAGGCCAGCGCTGCCGCTTGGTCAATGCGCTCCTTGGGCATAATGCACACAGGGCAGCCCGGGCCATGGATAAACTCGATATTATCCGGCAGTAAATCCAACAGGCCGTATTTCATTATGGTGTGAGTATGGCCACCACACACTTCCATAATATTTATCTGTCCTTTGATCGATTTAGCCGTTTGTTGGATATCTTGGGCCAAGGTAGCGATAGTTTGGGGATCGCGAAAGCCTTGATAGAGGTGTTTTAGTTCGAGCATGCTCTTTCCTTGGTGCACTTTATTGGGTGCACGCCTTTCCTAATCCATAGGGTGCTGTTAAGTATTAGTGCACCATTTCGCTTTCGAGCTTTGTGACTATTTCTTGATATAACTCAAGGCTTTGCTTGGCATCTTCTTTGTCGATTTTGTTCATCACAAAGCCAATGTGAATAAGCACATAGTCACCAATTTCAAGGGGTTCTGTCATTAAATGGCTACTGACATCGCGGCGAACCCCTAAGGTATCGACGGTGACACTCTGACGCTCGGCATCAATGGCCACTACTTGGGATGGAATGGATAAGCACATTATTGTGCACCTCGAATATTGTCCTTAAGCCACAGGGCAACGGCCCGCATTGAATCGCCATCTTTAATTGAGACTTCAATGATTTGGGTATCAGGATTGAGTTTTTTAAGCTGGGCTCTGGCTTCATCCATCTTAAAATCAAAATAGGGCAGTAGATCGCACTTAGTGATAAAAACCACATCGGCGCGGCGGAACATTACCGGATATTTTTCAATCTTATCATCGCCTTCGGGCACTGAAAGCAGCACGATATTTTTATGGGTGCCAACATCGTAGCTCGCAGGGCAGACTAAATTTCCGACGTTTTCCACAAAACAGAGATCTAAACCTTCGAGGGGTAAGTGGTGCAGGGCGCCGTGGACCATAAAGGCGTCTAGGTGGCAGGCCGAGCCTGTTTGAATTTGATAGGCCTTAATGCCTTTAGCGATCAAGCGGTCGGCGTCGCGGGAGGTTTCTAAATCCCCTTCAATCACGGCATAGCAGAGCTTGGTATATTCTTTGAGGTGTTCTAAAAGCGTGGTTTTGCCGCTGCCAGGGCTACTCATTAAGTTAAAGGCGGTAATATTATGCGCCTCAAAATGGGCGCGGTTGTGGCCCGCCTCGACATCATTCTTATCTAAAATTTTATGGATCACAGACAAGGTTTTTTTGTCGTTTAACTGGGGATTTGTGTGTAATTCTTGGTGGGAATGGCCATGGTGGTGGCTATTCTCGTGTGCGTGCGCGCCGTGGTGATCATGCTCGTGGCGGGTAAGAGAGCAACCGCAGTCTTTACACATAATTTATCTCTCCTTGTCGAGGCCTGTGTTACCTGACACTGTTATTGCTTAGGTTAAAAACCGAGCGTTTATTTGGTTAAGCTAATGTTAAGTGTGATACAAATCCGCCAATGATTCTTTGATGTTCGTCAGGTTTATGGCGATAAAAAAACCGGGTGAATAGTAAGCTAATTCAGCTATTTTGATGTATCCCATACCAGAGTTGACCTAGGGCTATCCCGCCATCATTAATGGGGATGTGTTTGCTGGATAAGACTCGATTCCCCTGTCGATGGAGTTTGCTTAGGCAATATTCTAAGAGGTATTTATTTTGGAATACGCCGCCGCAGAGCACGGTTGGCAGCGGTTTGTACTTCGCAGCATAGTCACAGAGTGCATCGCCTAATGTGTGCAGGAAGGCGCGGGCGATGGCATCGCGTCTATGGTCCGTTAGTGGCTGCGCCGTGATCAATTCAACAACGTGTTTGAACATGTTACTGCTACACCACTGTTCGCCCTCAAGGGGTAAGTTGAGCTTAATAGTATCGAGGGACAAGGCATCGGCGCGATTCGCCGCGGCCTCTATCGCCATTCCGGCTTGGCCTTCAAACAAGGTAGTTTCTATCAGTCCTAAGGCGCAGGCGAGGGCATCGAACAGCCTTCCGGCCGATGAGCTTTTAAGTGCACTGCCGTTTTGCCAGATTTTATGCAGATTAATCAGGGTATTTGGGCTTAAACTTTTCAGTATCGGTAACGGCAGTGCTTGCACTTTATCGATACTCATTTGTTCAAATAGCAGCGCCACTAATAACCTGACCGGGTGCTTGATGGCCATCTCGCCACCGAGTAAGGCGATGGGCTCAAAGTGCGCCAGCCGTTCGGCCTTATCTAGGGTCGTTAATAGCACTTCGCCGCCCCATAAACTGCCATCGTCCCCAAGGCCTGTGCCATCGAAACTAAAGCCTAAAACGGGATCGCGATATTGGTTGATGGCCATCACACTCAGCACATGGGCATGGTGATGCTGCAGCGCTAAACAGGGGATTTGCTTGGTTTCTGTTTGCATTTCTGCCCAGCGTGAGGGGGCATAATCTGGATGTTTATCCCGCAGAATAAGATTGGGTGCAAACTGATACAAGCGGGTGAAGGTGGCTAAGGTGCGTTCAAAATAGTGCTCGGCGCTGACGCTGAACAGATCGCCAATGTGGGGACTTAAAAACACATTGCTGCCAAAACCAAAGGCGACGGCATTTTTTTGCTGTGCCCCCACGGCAAGGAATGAACGCGTGAGTGGCGCATCCAAGGGGAAACTCAGCGGCGCATAACCTCGGGCGAGACGCAGTACCTGCACCTCTGCCGGTAATGAATGCGGTTCTATAATCTGCACAACACTGTCGTCACAGCCATTTAGTATGGGCCTGTTATGGTCGACTATCGCATCCACAACATGGCTTAAGTGGCTGATAAGCTCAGCACAATTAGTGATAATCGGCTCGCCCGACACATTGGCGCTGGTGGCGACCAAGGGGCCATTGAAGCGGCTTAGGAGCAAATGGTGCAGTGGGGTGTAGGGCAAAAATACCCCGAGTTTATTCAGATTGGGCGCGACAGCTAAGCTAAGATCATGCTCTGCTCGGCTACTCATCAACACTATGGGGCGCTCCTGGGAGCTAAGCACTTGCCATTCAGCGTCTGAGCCTGTGACATAACGTTTGGCCATGTCGATATCGGCCATCATCACCGCCAGTGGCTTAGCTTGGCGCTGTTTGCGCTGGCGCAGTGTGTTGACGGCTTGCGTGTTTCTGGCATCGCAGACTAAGTGAAATCCACCTAGGCCCTTGATCGCTAAAATTTGCCCTTGCTTTAGCCTAGCTGCTGCGGCTTGAAGCACCGCAATATCCGTACTTAAGTCTGCGCCCTCGTCTTGAATACCCTCTTCTTGAATACATTGGCCTTGGGGCGTTTTTAAACTGAGTCTGGGGCCGCAGACTGGGCAACTGACGGGCTGGGCGTGATAGCGGCGATCCAGTGGATCATGGTAGGCCTTAGCGCAGTCAGGGCACATCTTGAAGTTCGCCATCGAGGTATTGTGGCGATCATAGGGTAAGGCATTGATGATAGTGTATCTTGGGCCGCAGTTGGTGCAGTTGGTAAAGGCATAGCCAAAGTGGCGATCCTTTGGATTATGCATATCCGCTAAACACTCTTGGCAGGTGCTTTTATCCGCCGAAACGGCCACCAGCGCTGTGAGATTATCCTGCTCGCTGGCATCGCTTTGAATGATTTCAAAGCCAGTTTCGCCTAGGACTAAGGGCAGTGACGTGTGGATAACATTATCAATCCGTGCCAGTGGCGGCGGTGTGTTTGTTAAGGTCGCTATAAACGCCTGCAGATCGTTCTGGCTACCTTGCAGTTCTATGGTCACGCCGTTGGCATTGTTGAGCACTGTGCCCGTCAGTCGATACGTCTTGGCATAGCGATAGACGAAGGGGCGAAATCCCACCCCTTGCACTATGCCGGTGATTTGGAGTTTACAGCGGGCGCTGGCTGCCCTATGGGCAAGATCTTCTACTATCAATTCTCGCTTTGCCTATGGGTTATCTAAGGTGTTTCTGCGGCCGCTTAACCTTGTTCATTGAGTTTACGCTGCTTAACATAGAGTGCACCTACGGCTAAGTTATCGCCGTCTAAGTCTAGGCTGCGATTGACCACCAATGGGAAGTTTTTGCCTAAGCGTAAGCTGATACGTCTACACAGGGTTTCATTGACTAAGTCATTACCCGCGAGGGCGATATTGTGCACGCCGATATTTAAATCGATATGCTCTAGCCAGTTAGCGAGGTAGTCGGCAAGAGAGTCCTGCATGGCGAAGGCGAGTTGGCTTGGATCATCATTACCCGCGACCCGAAAACTTAACACTGTGCCTAGGGTTTTACACCAATTAAGGCTGCGGTGGGCCTCACCTTTGGTGAGCGGATAGTCGATACGCGGGGCATTGGCACCGTGGTAACGCATGGCCGCAGCCATGAGTGCATCGCTTAAGCTTGCTTGACTTTGGGTCTCTTCGTGCTTGTTAAGACCAATTAAAATGGCGGCAATGGCCCATAGACTTTGCAAGTTGTCACGCCTGCCATGGAGTTTTAAGCTTAAGAGTTTTAAATAGTCTTCGGGGAACAAGCTCTTAAACTTTTGCGCTACGGCTTTTTGCGGGCTGCTGTCCAGTTGATGGAAGATTTCGTAACCATTATCGGGCAGCGTGGGCAGGGCGAAGAAGAGTTCGGTATCGCCCTTATTATCGCAGGTGACAATTTGGCTGGGATGGCTATGGCTTAGGTAGATCACGGCGGCATTTTTTGCTTGTTTTTGCGTGGTGAACTTGCCATTTAACAAGGCGGCGAATAAGGCTGCATCTGTGATGCTGTGATCTTCTGCATTCGCTAGATGGTCAATGCCCGTTTCGTCCTTCGCCGAAGAGTCAAGGTGAACTGTGAGTGTACCTTGGTGTGAACGCGATTTTTTTATGGCTTGCCATTGGGCCTTAAATCCTAAAAATGAGATCTCATCCCTGAGTGGCTCAGGGGCGGTGAATTGCTTGGCGATTGCGGGTAAATCATGGCTCGTTAACTGTGCCCAAGCCCCATCGACCCACGCCAGTTTTGGCCTATTATGCTGGCCTTGGATATAAACCCAATCGACGCCTTTTTGCCGTAATACTTCGGCGAGCACTAAGATCACCCGGCTGTAGGCAAAACAAATCTCGTACAGCGGCGCGCTGAGTTTATCGTGTTCTTGTGTTGGCCTGGCGCAGATAAGCGGTTTTTCAATACTGGAAAGCGCGAGCACTTGGGCATCGTTCAGGCAAAAATGGGCGTTTAGGGTATTGGGATTACAGATTAACAGCTGTGGCCGCTCGCCTAAGGGCGGCTCAAACGGCGTCAGACTCAGTTGCAGATTATCGGCAGCCGCTAATGTCAGTGGGCCCTGTGTGAGCAGCCCCTGCGCCATGGCTTTAATATCTGACAAGGTTAAGGCTTTTTGCGCTGGGGTTAATTGCATTTCGCCATGGCAGCAGGGGCAGACTAAATCTAGAGCGCCAAATTTGGCCGACTGATTATCGCCAATTAACGGGTAACATTGCTGACAAAAAGGCGCTATGGCGTGATTTTCTTCGGATTGCGAATAGGGTAATAAGGTTTTGCTGCCTTGAGGCTCATCGATGACACTAATGCCTGAATCAATCAGCCAAGTGGAAATCAAAAAGTCAGCGGCAATGGCATCGGCTAACGGTTCGAGTTGCGCCTGTTCGCCCTTGGCTTCAATAAAATAGGTTATCGGCCCTAAATCATCTTGGCCAAGGTGAGGCTGAGTCTCACAACCTATGGTGATATTCAGCGCATCGTAATTTAGGTATTGATTACATAAATGCGCATACAAAGGCACCTGACGTGAGCAGGTAAAATCAAATCTGATGTTTTTCATCTATATACTTTCACCAATAGTGACGCCACGTTTATAAGAGTTTGGGATCAGCGAATCGATACTGTGTTCGGCAATGCGTGTCGCAGTGAATCCAAGGGAGGCTAAGTGGGACAACAAGGTTTTTTCCATTAAGGGGACGGCAGCGGCGACTTTAGGGGTCAGGCCGAGTACCATAGGTTCGAGCACGGTTGGGGTGACGCCCAGCACAAAGGTCTTAGGCCTATCGCCGACCATTTCCATCATATTGAGGGTTTGCAGCATTTCCACTTCATGGGCACTGCCTTGCCAGTCGATTTCCTGTGGTGCCTTATCAAAATCGAAGAAGTAAACTTCACCGGGCTCTACGCCATTGGCGTTGACAGTATCGACCACGATTAAGTAATCGTATTGGCAAATAATCGGAATGAGCCCCTGGGCCAAGGTGCCGCCATCGAGCAACTCGAGCTGGTGTGACTCATGGGTAAACTGATAATTATCAGCAATGTAATTGACAAAATGTACGCCGATACCTTCATCGGCGTACAGGACATTGCCAATACCGAGTAGCAATACCTTCATTGGACTCCTAGTGATGTGAGTCTGGCTTCGGATAGTCGTAGCCAGAGACAATTGAGTCGACCGAGTTATGTTTGAAGCGTATCCCTGACCAAACCGCCATATAGACGTGGATAACCACAAAGATAACAAATGCCCAGGTGAGGTAGTGGTGCCAAATCCTAACCTGTGCCAGTCCGCCCATTTGTGCTGTAATCCAAGCTGCGCCGCCCCAAAGCATGCCACCTAAACCTTGGTGATACACATTGGCGTACAGTACTAGACCCGTTATACATATCACGAGAGCGACCAGTGAGATTGCTACATAAGTCACAAATTGCAATGGTCCATAGACACCCGCTTTATGTAAGTGTCCCATCCAAATGTAGGATTTCAGTTGTGTGATCCAACTTTTCACGCTCATCACATCGCGAAATGAGCGTCGCTCAATATCACTGCGACTGAAAAAATACAGGTAGAATCTCGCCAAGGTGATTGCGGTTAAGATAAAACCGCAGATCACATGGGCAAAACGTATCCAGCCTTGTACCAGCACATCTGTGCTCTCGGGCGCCACAAGAAACGGCCAAGCAATATAGAAGCCAGTGACGACGAGCACGAGAATCGATAGTGCCCGTAACCAGTGGAAAATCCGTATTGCCGGACTAAAAACCAGTGTCCGAATGCGGGTTGCAGAATGGTTCATTTTGCGTTCCCTCCCTCGTTTATTGGCCATTGGGACTGACACGGAACTCGCTCAATGCTTGACCTTTATAGTCCATCACGTGTACAGAACACGCCATACAAGGGTCGAATGAGTGAATAATACGTATCACCTCAAGGGGTTTGGTTGGATCTTCCAGTTTTAAGCCAATCAGTGACGCTTCATAGGGGCCTATCTTTCCGTTGGCATCCACAGGTCCTGCGTTCCAGGTAGTAGGCACAACGGCTTGGTAGTTTTCAATGACCCCATTCTTAATGCGGATCCAGTGGCTTAACATGCCCCGTGGTGCCTCAATCATGGCGTGGCCGACATACTCTTTGCTTGGGTCGATATCCGACTTCACATAGGTTGCTTCATCGGACTGAATATTTGTCAGCAGTGCATCGAAGGTTCTTAACCCTTCTTGGGCGACGATAACCGTCTGTAGCATCCGCGCTGCGGTGCGGCCTAAGGTGGTAAACAGGGCTTCAACGGGTAAACCCGTGCGGGCGAGCAGGGCATTAACCGAGTCCACCACTACTTTATTACCGCGGGCATAACTCACCAAGAGGCAGGCTAATGGGCCCACTTCGACGGGTTCACCTTGGTAGCGGGGTGATTTAACCCAAGAGTATTTACCGTCACCATCTAAGGTTGGCAGTTTGCCGTAGACGGTATCGCGTTCAATAAAACCTGTGTAGTTCGGGATCGTCGTACCATCGTAGGGGTGCTGCGGCGCATCGGCGGTATACCAAGCATGGCTGACGTCTTCGGCGATAAGTTCAGGATTAACATCGCTGACACCGGCAAGGTCGCCGTTCATGATCACGCCTTGATTGAACATGTATTCGCCGTTGGCTAATACAAAATCATCGGTCGCCATAAAGTTTTTCACATTCACGCCGCCAAGCACACTTGGCTCAGTACCAAAGGCTTCGGCCGCCATTACGATATCGGCTTGATAGGCGCGCAGGATAAAGTCAGTCACGGTTGCGTGTTTTTGCTTCCATTCCTGCAGGCGAGCAGGGCTTAACATGTCACGCACCGAAGTCACACCACCGACGACTAAGGATTGTGGATGCGGTTGTTTACCACCAAAAATTGCCAGCATTTCTGCAGCAACCCGTTGAACTTCTAGGGCTTTTAGGTAGTGTGATAGGGCAATTAGGTTTTGCTCTGGGGTAAATTTATAGGTGCCATTGCCCCAATAGGCATTGGCAAATGGCCCCAATTTACCGGTTTCGACAAAGCCTTTGACTCTTTCTTGCACCGCTCGTAATTCACCTTCACCGGCGGCGATAGGTTTATCCGTATACTTAAGTGCCACTTGTGCGGCTTTAGCAGGATCGGCGCTCAGTGCTGATACGACATCCACCCAATCTAAGCCATGTAGATGGTAGAAATGCACTATATGGTCATGCATGTATAAGGAGGTTTGCATCAATGAACGTAAGTATTTAGCGTTCAAAGGGATTTGAATACCGAGTGCATTCTCAACCGCCTCAGTACCACAGCGGTAGTGGGAATAGGTACATACGCCACAAATTCGCTGCACAATCAGGCCGACATCCATAGGGGTACGCCCCTTGAGGATGACTTCGATACCGCGCCAAAGAGTAGAAGATGACCAAGCCTTGTTGATGACGTTATTTTCATCAACTTCAACTTCGATACGTAAGTGACCCTCGATACGTGTGATAGGGTCGATAACAACGCGCTTGCTCATGGGTTATTCCTCCAGCGGCTTGGCAAAAATACTGGCAACGGCATGGGCTCCAATACCCACGACAGTCGCGCCTAAAATCACCGCACCAACAGTGTCTGCGGTAGCATCCAATCCATGGAGGAGTTGACGGCCAAGGGGTTTTTCAAAGTCGGCCATATCATCCCAGAAGTTAGGCTCTGAGCAGCCCATACAGCCGTGGCCCGCTAACACTGGCCAACTTGTGTGGTGGTTAAAGCGCTCCGTCGGACAGTTGTTATAGGTGTAAGGTCCTTTACAACCTACTTTATAGAGGCAGTAACCTTCTTTTGCGCCGTGATCGCCAAATTCTTCAACGAATTCACCGGCATCGAAGCGACCACGACGTTCACAGTTATCGTGTACCCGTGCGCCGTAAGCCCACTTAGGTCGGTTAAACATATCCAGCGCAGGCAACTTGCCGAACATGATGAAGTACATCAAAGTGCCAACGATATTCTTTTCACTCGGTGGGCAACCGCCTAAGTTAATCACGGGTTTACTGATCACTTCGTGCACTCCCTTAGCCCCGGTGGGGTTAGGGTAGGCGGCCTGTACTCCACCGAAGGAGGCGCAGGTACCAACGGAGATAATGGCTGCGGCGCCATCGGCGGCATGTTTGATAATTTCTAAACCTGTGTGGCCTTTACAGCCTACGGTCAAGAAACTGCCGTTATTGGCGGTCGGAATCGCCCCTTCAACGGCCAATAGATAACGGCCCTTGTAGGTTTCTAATGCGTGCTCGAGGTTTTCTTCCGCTTGCCAACCCGCTGCTGCCATTAAGGTTTCGTGGTATTCCAAGGAAATATGGTCGAAGATCAACGAATCTAAGTTGGGCGTATCGGCGCGGACTAGGGATTCAGAGCAGCCTGTACATTCGGCCATATGTAACCAAATTAAGGGGACTCGGTCGGCTAATTCGGCGGCCTCTGCGACTAAATTACTAAAGGGCAGTGGTAATGCGAGCATGCCCGTCACCATCGCACTCCACTTCATAAAATCACGGCGGCTAATGCCGTGTTGTTGCATTTTCTCAATCAATGATTGTTGTTGACGGGGAGCGAATTGGCGCAGTGCATCTAAGCGCGCCTTTCCCTGTTCATATAGGGCTGCATGTGTGTCCATGGGTCAACCTTTTTGTTATTTAAATGTAAATTGCTAAGGGTTTACATAATTGACTCTGTCAGTTTAGGCCGCCAGACTGTAAAGATTCTTGATGTATATCAAGAATTTTTAAGAGATGTGATAGAACTGATTTTGACATTTAATTAACATGACCCAGATCTAATTTCACTTTTCCTGGTAGGACAAAATGTCCCATTTTTTAACAAAATGCTGGCGCAGTTCATTTTGTAAGCAACTGATATCTGTGGAAGAACCACTCGCGTTAGCATAGCTTTTCTTTTTTCAGTTTAAGAAAACCTTAAGATTCGGTTAATAGATTCACACTCAACAGAGAAAGGTGGATTTCCTATGAGAAAACGATGGTTGTTATTAGCATTGCTGGCTGTTGGAGCCCATGGCGCTCCCTCCCTCGATCACCAAGTCTTTAACGCACAAAATCAAGTGACCCCGTTGAGCGAATTTAAGGGCAAGGTTGTATACGTTGATTTTTGGGCCTCTTGGTGTGGCCCTTGTCGTAAGTCCTTCCCTTGGATGAATGCAATGCAGCAAAAGTATGGGGACCAAGGCTTAGCCGTGGTTGCTATTAACCTCGATACCGACAAAGCCCTAGCCGATGAGTTTTTAAAGCAAGTTCCTGCCCAATTTACGGTGCGCTTTAATCCCGAAGGCGATGTCGCCCGTAGCTTTGATTTAATGGGGATGCCCAGCAGTTTTATGTTCAATCGTCAGGGACAGTTAGTGAACAGTCATGTCGGCTTTTACAGTGATAATGAAGCCGAATATGAGCAAGAACTTATCAGCCTATTGAAGGAGTAATGTATGGGAAAACCTCTCTTTATCGCCATGGCCTTGATTGTTGGCTTAAGTGGTTGTTCAAGCTTAGGTGTTGAGCCTTGGGAGAAGGGCCAATTGGCTCGCAGTGATATGGCGCTTGACAGTGAAAAACTCGATCTGGCCCTCGATGATCATATCTATTTCAGCAAAGAAGGCAGTAGCGGTGGCCGAGCCTTCGCCGGTGGTGGTTGTGGTTGTAACTGAGTTTTCCTTGGGTATTTGCCTTGGATACCTTCTCGAACGGTATAGCACGATTGCTATAACTCGCTCGATGTGAGCATCCATAGGGGCGAAATCCCGCGGTATTGCATAGAGATAAGTGACCTACAGGTGTTGTCAGCTATGGCTAAAAATAACAATCAAATAAATGTAATACCGTCTAAGCAGATCGCCGGCGCCTTAGCCTTAGCGAGTTGCGGTCTGTTTGCCAGCAGTGGCCATGCCACTGAAATAGCGAAAAAAGTCGACGATTGGAAAGTCGATGCGGCGCTGATGTACTACGGTGAGCAGGATAGAGTACAGGCCATTGAGGCCATAGGTACGGCACAAAAAGCCTTTGGCGATGACAGTGTGCTGGATCTTAAACTCGTTGTAGACAGTTTAACCGGAGCCTCGGCATCGGGCGCTGTCGCCCAAAGTTCGAGTCAAACGTTTACCCGTCCATCGGGCAATGGGCAATATACAGTGGCAGCGGGCGATACGCCGCTCGATGACACTTTCCATGATACCCGGGTGCAAGCCAATGTGAATTGGACCCAAGTGTTAAACCCAGATTGGAAAGTCAATGCTGGGGTGTATGGTTCAAAGGAATTTGACTATATGTCTATGGGGCTCAATGCCAGTATCGAGCGCGGGTTTAATAAGGATAATACGACGTTATTTCTCGGTACTGCCTACAGCTTCGATGTGGTCGATCCCGTTGGCGGACGCCCTGTGAGTTTATCCTCTATGGTCATTCGCGATGATTTCACTACTGAAGAAGCCTACCGCGCCGCATTCGATGCGACCCGTCAAAGCGGCAGTGATGATAAGCAGACCGCCGATATCATGTTAGGCATCACTCAAGTGTTAAATCAACGTTGGCTGTTGCAGGCCAATTACGGTTTATCCAGTGTTAACGGCTATTTAACCGATCCCTACAAAGTCCTCAGTGTGGTGGATAACAACGGCTTGACTCAGGATATCGTCTACGAGAATCGCCCCGATTCCCGTTTAAAGCACAGTTTTTATGTGATGACTAAAGGCGCCTTAGACTCGGGCGTCGTGGATTTCTCTTATCGCTACAATACCGATGACTGGGATTTAACCTCACATACCCTAGAGACCCATTACCGTTATTACTTTAGCGGCAGCTTCTATGGTCAACTGCATTTACGTTATTACCAGCAAAGTGCAGTGAACTTTTATCAGCCCTTCTTGATGGCCGATACCCCCATGCCCGAGTTTGCCAGTGCCGATTATCGTATTGGCGATATGAGCGCATACACTCTTGGCGTAAAGTTTGGGCATCGTTTGGCGGGTGGGCACGAAATGTCCTACCGTTTGGAATACTATCAACAGGACCCCAAAAACAATGGCACGGCTATCCCTGGGGAGCTGCAAAACTATGATCTCTTCCCGACTCAAAAAGCGATAACCGCGCAATTTAGTTATTCTTTTTAATTTGCTCAATATGTTGGCTGTAGGCATTGAGGATAGCTTAATGGCGGTTAAGCTATCCCTATTCGCACCATACTTAAGTTATTCGCTGAGTGATATGATTGCCAGAGTGAAAGATAGAACGGTCAATCTAAAGAGGTGATTACATGTTAATGACATCGTCCCCTGTGGCTGTGCCTTATACTTTGTCACGCCGCGAATGGGGTTATGTCGGTGAGTTTCGCGCTATGGCGAGTCCCTGCGAGCTCCTTATCGCCACCGATGAGCAACATATTGCCGATAAAATGCTCGAGATGGCGGTCACTGAGGTGCGGCGAATAGAACAAAAATACAGCCGTTTCATCACCAACAATTATCTATGGCAATTGAACCAGGCCCAAGGCCAGAGGCAAGCGATAGATGAAGAAACCTGGCAGCTACTCTCCTTTGCAAAACAATGCTTTGAGTTAAGTGAAGGGTTGTTTGATATTTCGGCAGGCCCTTTGATGCAGCTTTGGCGTTTTGATCCCAATGCCACACTCCCCGCACATCAAGATATTATCCGCGCTAAAGCCCTAGTGGGCTTTGGTCGCATTGAATTTAACGCCCATGGGTTAATTATGCCCGCCGGAATGCAGCTCGATTTTGGTGGCATTGCAAAGGAATATGCTGTCGATAGCGTCGCTTATCGTTTCGCCGAACGTTATCCGGGTCTCTCGGTATTAGTTAATTTTGGGGGGGATATTGCTTGTCCCATCGCCAAGTCAACGCCGTGGCAGGTGGGAATAGAAGATCCACATCACCTTGACCATGCGGCTAAGGTTCTTGCTATTAGTCAGGGCGCGTTGGCGACGAGCGGGGATACTCGACGTTTTATTGAGGTCGATGGCCAGCGTTATGGCCATATTATCGATCCACGCACTGGTTATCCTGTGGTCGGTGCGCCGCGCTCGGTGACTGTGCTTGGGCCCAATTGTGTCACTGCGGGAATGCTCGCCACTATGGCCATGTTGCAGGGGATAAATGCCGAGATATTTTTAGAGCAACAGTCTGTTCAATATAGTATTTTTCGATAAGGCATCATTAATGCGTATTATGTTAGTGGAAGACAATGAGTTGCTGGCCCAGGGCATTTGTTTGAGCCTCGCTAAGCTTGGCATGCAGGTGGATCACTTAAGCAGCTATCAACAGGCATTAGTGGGCATCAAAAATGAAAGCTTTAGTGCCATAGTGCTAGATCTAGGCCTGCCCGATGGCAACGGTAAAGAATTGCTTAAGATCTGGCGCCAACAGGGGGTCTCAATTCCGACCATAGTGCTGACCGCCAATACCGATTTTGATACTAAGCTCGAGTGTTTAGACATAGGCGCCGATGATTACCTTGGCAAACCCTTCGATGTGCGCGAGTTGGCCGCGCGCATTCGCGCCATCGTTAGGCGCCAGCATGGTTTGGATCATAATAGCTTGATTATTGGCGCACTTTGCATCGACCTATCCACCCGTGAAGTCACCTTTCGCGATCAGAGTGTCCTGCTGTCAAGGCGTGAATTCCAGTTGTTGCTCGAGCTTGCCCAGTCCGCTGGGCGCGTATTGACCCGCAGCCAGTTGGAGCAACTGACCTACGGTTGGGACGAAGTGGGTAGTAATTCGATAGAAGTCCATATTCATCACCTGCGTAAAAAGCTCGCAAACGATTTGATTAAGACAGTGCGCGGTATAGGTTATACCTTGATTGAGTTGAATTAGTCTGATGCTCGACTAAATTAACTCAAGGATTTGAGTGACAACCCCTGCGTTTCTCGGTATTCAGTAACATACCGAAACGACGGGGATATTTGATTGAATCGATTAAAGGGTCTGGACTTGTATTCATTACGTTTATTGCTCACTTTGTTGATGCTCTCGGGGATCTCTGTGTCGGTCGGGATTTCTAGCTGGCTCAGTACCCGGGATTCTACGCATCAAATTGAAGAGCTATTCGACGCGCAGATGTTACAAACGGCTAAAATACTTGAACTTTTTTATCAGAACGAGGCCGACCTTTCGAGACCGAACCTTGGGCCGCAAATTCTACATGTGCCCGATAGTCAAGTGAGCACCTTCGCCGAGAAAGCCGATGCATTGAAACTGGCCTATGAACATAAACTCGCTTTTCAGATCTGGAGTGAGGCGGGGCAAGCCATAGTGTTATCCGATAATATTGGCCGCCAGCCGATCACTGAGCTGGTGCAGGGCTACCATAAAAAAGTGTTTGAGGGAGAGCTTTGGCATGTCTTTAGCTTTTTTTCGACTAAAAATCGGGTGTGGATTGTTACCGCCCAGCAGGATGACGTGCGCCAAGAATTAGTGTCACAGATAATGCATAATGCCGTCGTCGTGCCATTAATTGTTGTGCCACTGACCCTCATCATAGTGAGTCTGTTGTTTTATATCCTCTTTCGACCACTGAAAGCGTTTGAGCGGGAATTGATCCAGAGAACGCCAAACGATCTGACACCGTTAACTATGCCATTGCCAAAGGAATTAGTGCCTGTGCGCCGGGCACTTAACCAATATATCACCAGTATTGCGCGCTTTATTGCCCGGGAGCGGCGTTTTAGCGCCGATGCGGCCCATGAACTGAAAACCCCACTGTCGGTGATTAAGTTACATCAACATGGTTTAGAGACATTAGTGGGAGACGATCCGCAGCTGCGTATTCACTTGGCTGCTATTGATGCGGGCGTAGTGCATATGAGCCATACCGTTGAACAGCTATTGGTTTTGGCGCGGGTAGATTCTATCGATGAACTGAATGTGCAATCCCATGCACTCTTACCTATGGTGGAAGATGCACTGAATCAGTTAATGCCTCAAATCACCGATTATCAATGGGATATCAATATAGACTCCGATTTTTATGTAAAGTGTGATCGATTTTATTTGCTGCTAGTGCTGAAGAATATTATCGAAAATGCCTGTAAATACAGTCCAATAGAATCTGAAATTCAACTATCGGCCCACTCAGTTGCCGCGGGCGTAGAGATTTGTATTAGCGATCAAGGGCAGGGGATGACACCCGAACAAATTGCCAGTGCTACCGAGCGTTTTTATCGCGTGAATGAAAATGAAGGCGTCGGTGCAGGACTTGGGCTTTCTATCTGCCACCATATTATTGAGTTGCACCAAGGGCGCTTACAGCTTCAGCCTCGCCAGCAAGGGGGATTAACTGTCTCTATTTTTCTGCCGCAGTAATTATGGTTCACAGTATTTCCCGTACTCAATTCCGCGTATTTAGAGTATTCACGGTATTTGTGGGTGCAGTTGCAGCGGTTTGATAAGCACTGTTGCAGCGGTTTGATAAGGACGGGAGCAAGCGGTATTTGACTTCCTCCTTTGCCAGTCGGAGTCGGTGCAGTTTAGCCCCGCAAGTTATCCCAGCAAATTAGCTCAGCAAATATTCTCAATTTATCCGCTAAATTCCCTCGCGATTTTGTCGCTGTCACCTAAGATTATTGGCAGCAATCCATTTGCGAAAGGGATTGATTTTATGTCTATATTGAGATCTTGGCTGCATATTAGCCGCGGTTGTTGCTGTTAAAGATCCAACAGGTATGTTAAAACTCACTTGTTATTCTTAATTGTTATAACTATATTGCTAAATGATATTGTTCAAAGGGAGTTAACTGCATCTTTATTTATGAGTTTTTTTCTCCTTCTGATATCTTTCGCGAGATGTAACAGCATGTTTTTTTTCGCCCAAAAACAGAGGTGAAAAAATTTCACTGTGTACACAAAAAACATTGATTTCTTAGTTTATTTTTAGGTTACCTATCCTATGGTTAGCTTGTTGCGTTGCCAATCGTCCAAACCTTATTCGTCACTTCTGTGCTCACTAGCACTAGGCGTAGCTTTTGCTCTGTCTGGCACTGTGGTTGCTGAAGAGACAAAACCTGCTGAGAACAAACCAGTCACGACACCTGTGGTCACGCCACCGAAAGTGGCGACTCAGCCCGCGACTAAAAATCAAGTGAGATTCACTAAAACGGGCACTTTCGACGGTGATTACGTGGTGAAACTTGCTCGAAAATTAGCGGCGAAGCCCTATTTGACCCTGAAAGATCCCTTACCGGCAGGCCTTGCTAAGCTGACCTACGATGAGTATCGAGACATTCGATTCAACCCGGTTGCGTCTATTTGGCGTGATCAAGGTTTGCCGTTTCAAATGCAGATGTTTCACCGTGGATTTTATTTTCAAGATTTGATTGAAATTGCCATTGTTGAAGGCAATCAAGCGACTCACTTAGCCTATGAGCCTAAGTATTTCACTGCTGGTGAAGTGATTACCCAAGCCTTACCCAATGACGACATTGGCTATTCTGGTTTTCGTATCCATAACCAATTAAATACTAATGGTGTTTTTGATGAGTTGATGGTGTTCCAAGGGGCGAGTTATTTCCGCGCTTTGGGTAAAGGAAATGCCTATGGTCTATCGGCCAGAGGTTTGGCATTGAAAACGGCCGATCCAGAAGGGGAAGAATTTCCAATTTTCCGTGCATTCTGGGTAGAACGTCCACATTACGATAGCAACTTGGTTGTTGTTCATGCGCTTTTAGATAGTCCAAGTGTGGCTGGGGCTTACCGTTTCTCCGTGCGTCCTGGTGATAACACGCAAATCGACGTCGAAGCAACGCTGTTCCCGCGGGTTGAGCTAAGCAAAGTCGGTCTAGCGCCTAGTACTAGCATGTTCTTACATTCATTGAATGGTCGTCATGATACCGATGATTTTAGACCAGAGGTGCATGACTCGGACGGTTTGTTGATGTTTAACGGCCGCGGTGAACACCTGTGGCGCCCACTGGCAAATCCTCGCCAATTACAAGTGAGTGCCTTTGCCGACAACTCGCCGCAAGGCTTTGGTTTGATCCAACGTGAGCGTAGCTACTCCTCTTATCAGGACTTAGAAGCCCACTATGAGCGTCGTCCAAGTTTGTGGATCGAACCTTTAGGGAATTGGGGGCAAGGTGCGGTAGTGCTCACTGAAATTCCAACAGAATCAGAAATTCATGATAATATCGTCAGCTTCTGGAAACCGCGTCAGCCTATTCCTGCCGGAAGCGAATATCACTTTGCTTACCGCATGAGCTGGGGCGAAGAGCCCGTTGGCAAACCCCATGCTGTTGTGGTGAGCCGTACTGCGAGTGGTCGTGCCGACATCGCTAAAGCGACCCCAAGACGATTATTTGTTGTGGATTATCATGTCAACGGTGCTATGCCAGATGAGTTACCTCTTGCGAAGGTGGAAGCCTCTGGCGGCGTGATCTCTAACGTAGTTATCGCTCGCAATGCTGCTAATAACGGCTATCGCCTCGCGTTTGAGTTAGAGCCTGAAGATAAAGACCTTATCGAATTACGTGCTGAACTCAAGTTCCCAACACCGCGTCAGGTTGAAACCTGGCTCTATCGCTGGACGCTTTAAGGTCCATGACGGAGCAATAAAATATGACTGTTTCCGAGAATTCGCTGCTCGAGGCTGAAGTACTCGTGGGGGGCAGCGCCATGCCAAATGAAAGGCCTGGCGCTATGGAGCCCCAAAGTTTAAGCCAAATGCCAGAGGGTTTCCCACGTCGAAGCACTGTGGCTAACGGTGTGCGTTCAAAGTCCTCTAGACGCTTTTTTGTCGTGGGCGGTGCGTTACTGCTTTCTGCCTTTGCTATCTATGAAATGGGCGCAGTATTCAGTATTGGGGGGATCACCCCGCTGGAATACTTAATGCTGGTGTTATTTGCAATCAACTTCTGCTGGATCGCATTAGCCTTCTGTAGCGGTATTGCAGGTTTTTTAATCCTAATGCGAAAACCTAAGGCTAAACAGCTTGAGGTCACTGAGTTACATACTCGCACTGCGATTTTAATGCCGACCTATAACGAGTCTCCCGATCGGGTATTCTCTGCGGTGTCAGTGATGGCCGAGGCTTTATCCCAAACGGGTCATGGCCATGCCTTCGATTGGTTTATCTTAAGTGATACTACCGATCCCGAAATTGCCCTATTAGAAGAACAGGCATTTTTGGTGCTGCGCCAGGAAACCCATAAGCATTCCCGTGTGTATTATCGCCGTCGCCGTAAAAACGTGGCACGTAAAGCGGGTAACGTGGCGGATTTCTGCCGTCGTTGGGGGTCGCGTTACGATCACTTATTAGTGCTCGATGCGGACAGCTTAATGGAGTCCTCGACCATCACAGGGCTGGCCCAGCGTATGCAGGCCGATCCCGATGCAGGGCTTATCCAAACCATTCCTTCACTGATTAATGGCACGACCTTAATGGCGCGTTTGCAGCAGTTTGCGGCGCGTATTTATGGCCCTGTGATTGGCACTGGATTAGGTTGGTGGGTGCAAAAAGAGGGTAACTTCTGGGGACATAATGCCATTATCCGTACCGAAGCGTTTATGGGCGCAGCCGGATTACCTAACCTGAAGGGTAAACCGCCTTTTGGGGGGCATATTATGAGCCATGATTTCGTCGAGGCGGCATTGATACGTCGCGCCGGTTGGAGTGTGGTGATTGCCTATGATTTACCAGGATCCTACGAAGAATGTCCACCATCGATTATCGATTTAGCGGTACGTGATCGCCGTTGGTGCCAAGGTAATTTACAGCATTCGCGTATCTTACCGACTAAGGGATTGCACTGGGTGAGCCGTCTTCATTTAATGACGGGTATTATGGCGTATTTATCTTCACCCTTCTGGCTACTGCTGATTTTAACGGGCTTAATGCTCGCCCTGCAGGCGCATTTTATTCGGCCTGAGTATTTTACCGATCAATTCTCGCTGTTCCCAACATGGCCTATCATGGACTCGGATAGGGCATTGAGATTGTTCTACATTACTATGGGGGTATTGTTTGGGCCGAAGATTTTTGGTGTCCTGCTATTACTGAAAGATGGCGCATTTGCCCGTAGTGTGGGTGGTCGCATTAAAGCCATCTTCAGTGTGATATTTGAGGTCATACTCTCGGCGTTAATCGCACCTATCATGATGTTTATCCATTGTGGTGCCGTGATGTCGATTCTGATGGGACGGGATAGCGGTTGGTCGCCACAGCGCCGTGATGATGGCAGTATGCCTTGGCTTACGCTGATTTATCGCCATCGTTGGCATATGCTGGCGGGGGTGATGTTAGGTTATGCGGCCATTTTGGACTCGTTAACCTTATTAGCTTGGATGAGCCCAGCACTGATTGGTTTATGGTTTGCGGTGCCGATTTCGGCGTGGACAGGCTCGATAAAGATTGGTGAAGTCTTTAAGCGTGCGGGGATCCTCGCAACGCCTGAAGAGCGCAGTCCTGCTGCGATTTGTTTGCAGGCCCAAGACGCCAGAGCGGCTTATCAGGAACATATTTCACAGCCTTGGACATTAGCGCAGCTGTTAAAAGATCCTGCTTTGATGGAATTGCACTTAGCCATGGTGGACAAACAGCCCCTGCGTGCTGCGGGTACGCCGATTGAGCCTGTTGAGGCCATTGTGCATGTGAAAGTGCATGAGGCTCAATGTCAGCAAAGTGCATTAGCCCTATTCAATCGTCAAGAAATGGCGTTGATATTAGCTAATCCACTCATGCTGCGCAGTTTGCAGAAATTGCCGGAGCAGTTTGTGGCAGAAGATTTAGTGTCTTTCTGCTAATGCTGAAGTTAGCACTGAGTTGATGCCGTGCGGCAAGCCTAGATCTCATCAAGCTTGTGTTTAACCCAGATTAAATGCCACCGATAGGGTGGCATTTTTTTATCTATTCAATGGATCTGCGTTTATGCGAGTAAAATCCCGATTCTCGCGAATAGTTTTACTATAGTGATAGGAGAGTGGCATTAATATCATGTGTCAACAGGGAGAAGTATATGATGCCTGTGAATGGATTAACGCCGTGTAGACCTGCGCTATCTTTGCACTTCAGGGATATAGTGCCGCATATAGTGTGTTTATTTCTGTTCTTCATTCATCCGCCAGTTTACAGCCATATCGCTACCGAAGTGATGGTGGAGCCGACTCCCCAGGAGATTAACTCGCATCTTAATCCGTTGCAGCAATATCCACTGTTAGTCGAGCAGACATTGCTATTGGATTTGGCGGGGGTTAGCCCAGTATTTAGTGCTAATTATCGAACGCTCTCCCAGTGGCAGGCGGTTTTATTCGACCCCGCTCAAGTGGGCATATCCCAAGCACAGCAAGATGCAGAGTTGCAGCGGATGCAAGGGCAAGTCTTTGCCTACTGGCGTTTTATTGCGACGACAGCCAATAAAACGCTATCGGCCGAAGAAGACCCAGTTGTAGAAATGCCTGTTGCAGAAATGCCAGTTGCAGAAATACCTATGGTAGAAGCCCCTTTTATAGAAACCCCTGTTACAGAAGCTCCGGTCAATGACCCGCGTTATGTTGCAGTGTTAAACAAAATTAGCCAATTGGTACAACTTGAGGATAAGGGCGCTTGGGAACCTCTAGTGCTGGAGGAGAAACTGACCTTAGGCCAAGCCAGCCCAATAGTGAATACCTTAGCTCAACGCCTTTGGCTATTGGAGGACTCATCCTCAGAGCCAAGTGCTTCAACTGAATCGAATGAAGGGCAAATTTATACCGAGGAGCTCATGCAGAGCATTCAGGGGTTTCAGCGGCGCCATGGTTTAGAGGCCGATGGTGTCGTTGGTAAACAGACCTTGTTCTGGCTTAATCAATCCCCCTATAAACGCGCGCAGTTACTGGCAAAAAATGAAGTGCGGCAGAGAGTCTTTAGCCAAACACTCACGCCAAATTACTTACTTATCAATGTGCCCGCATTTGAGATGACATTAGTCGTGCAGGGGGAAATCGCTTTACGCTCTAAGGTGATTGTTGGTAAGCCTTCCCGGCAAACGCCTATCTTAGACAGTCAAATCTCCAATGTCGTACTCAATCCCCATTGGCGCGTGCCGCGCAGTATTCTACGGCGGGACATATTGCCTCACATCCGTAATGACGGGCATTATCTTATGGAGCGTGGATTTGATGTTTACGATGCCTCGGGGCAATTAGTGCACCATTCCCCCGAGGAGTGGCAAGCGCTGGCATTTTCCCGTTTTCCGTTTAAGCTGGTACAGCGTCCAGGCCCTAAGAATGCGTTAGGCAAGTATAAATTCCATTTTGAAAATGATTTCAGCGTGTACTTACATGGTACTTCTGAGCCAAGTCTCTTTAAAAAGGCCAATAGGGCATTATCATCTGGCTGTATTCGTGTTGAAAGGGTCGATGAATTGGCGTTGTGGTTTAAGACGCATTTGATTAAAGATACCGCTTTATGGGAGAAATTAACGCCAGATGTTACTCAGTCGCAGTGGTTTGCCTTATCCGGCACATTGCCAGTGCACTTGGTTTACTGGTCTGCATGGCTTGATGAGCAGGGGCTCGCGCAATACCGGAACGATATTTATCATCTGGAGGCTGAATTCACCAATGCTGTGCCAGCGGCAATTTTTTATTAGCCTTAAGCGCTTGAACTTTTTGACCATTTATTTATCTCAGTTTTAGCTCGCCGTTCAAGACTTGATCTGAGCGATGATTCAGTATAATTTGCCTTTTCAGTGTCCAAAAATAGAACAAATGGTGATGATGTGACTTTAATATGTCCTGCCCGTAGGCAGTTGTTGTTAGGCCTTGGTGGTGTGGCATTGTGTTCCTTAGTCCCTTCTCAGGCCATGGCGAGCCGATCCACAAAGGGGATCCGCGAGTTAAGTCTCTATAATCGCCATACTGGTGAACGTAACGACGGCAGTTATTGGGTCGATGGTCAGTACCAAAGTGAAGTGCTCGCAGATTTTAGCCATTTACTCCGGGACCATAGGCAAAATGTTGCAGCGCCCATGGATAAACGCTTATTCGATTTACTCTATACCCTGCGCAGTACGTTGAATGTGGATGATGAAATCCATGTGATCTCCGGTTACCGTTCACCTAAAACGAATGAAATGTTGGCAAATAAGAGCGGTGGGGTCGCGAAGAAGAGTTACCATATGCGCGGAATGGCCATGGATATTGCAATCCCGAGTGTGAATTTGAAGACCCTTAGGGATGCCGCGTTATCACTCAAATTGGGTGGTGTGGGGTACTATCCTAAGTCGGGGTTCGTGCATGTTGATTGTGGTCCCGTGAGGCACTGGTAGCCGAGCTTATTTGCCGTAGGATGTGTTGATAAAAAGCCTGTTCTAAGGCCTGTACTTCAACTAAATAATGCCTAAGGAGGGGCAAAAATTGCTGACCGAGCTTATTCATTTCCCTGTGCTGTTGCCAATCACAGATCAATTGATTTAAACACTGTGAAAATTGAAATTGTCTTTGCCTTTGGCATTCCACATCAGTTGACTCTGTTGTTTGCATCAGTTGGATCAAGCCATGATTTTTCTGTTGAGTGCAAGCCAACAACTCCAATAACTTCAATTCAATGGTCGTTTGCTGGTAGGGAACCGTTTCGATAAGGGACACGAGTTCACGGGCTAATTGACATGAAAGTTGATTTTCCAGTTGCAATAAATACAGCGCGTGACGCATGTTGAAGGGCATTGGTTAACGAAATTTGCCCGAGCTTAGCAGGCTTCTTTTAGTGCAAATGTGATCAATGTCTCGTGTTTTTCGTTTGCGATCAAAGCCGTTTCGCCCATGTAACAGCCAAGATACAAGTCTCCTAATTCTGTCAATTTTCTTTTGGACTCATAACTGTGCAGGGCGTACCTCAATGGCGTTCTTGTGGCACTATTCTTGTGTGTGCTGTGCAACTGTGTTAGTATGCGCGCGCTTTATATGAGTCATCATTGGTCGAAAATGATGACAACTTTTTACTCTAAATTTAAGTGAGAAACACATGTCTTACACTATTCAAGCACAAACCCGCACTGAAATAGGGAAAGGTTCGAGCCGCCGCCTACGCCATGCTGGTAAAGTTCCTGCTGTTATTTATGGCCAAGGCAAAGAGCCAGTTTCTATTGTTTTTGATCACAAAGACATCATTAACATCCAAGCTAACGAAGACTTCTACACTTCTGTAGTAACTATCGTTTTAGACGGTAAAGAAGTGGGTGTTCGTGCACAAGCTATGCAACGCCACGTGTTCAAGCCAATCATCGAACACGTTGACTTCGTTTACGCTTAATTGTCGTAATTGAAGCAAAAAAGCGCCTATAGGGCGCTTTTTTTGTACTTATCGTTTACCCTTGGCCGTCCACAAACTTGATTGTTCACAAACTTAGCCGACGCAATATCGCCGGCCAGAACTCTCGTGCAGAACTAATTGATATTAAAGTTGTAATAAATATCGAGGGATTGACCTAAGGTCCCTGACACTGTTTCAAGGTAGAGCTGGGATAACAGGTAATATCTTACTGTCATTTCATAGCCTGGGTTAAAGACGCCCACCCCGTATTTCACCATAAGTTTCTCGCCAATAAAGCCACTAATTGCGACGCGGCCCTCATCGTTTGTATCTAGCTGGACGTTAGAGAAGCCAAATTCTTCGATAATGCCAGTGGCAGTGCTGCCGATATTATTGATGGCACCACCGCCGCCAACCTGTGAACTTAGCCCTAAGGCCGCGCCCATCATGAGGGAGTTGTTTTGCTCGTTATTGGTATTATTAAATCCGCTGCCCTTAATAATGTAAGACAAGATCTCGGCTTGCTCTTTGGCGGGATTGGAGAAAAGTGTCACGACAGGGCGTGCCGGTGTGCCAGTGACTCGCACACCCGCAACCAGATCTTCACTCTTAATTTCTCGAATCGCTTCAATGTTCAGGTTAGGCACTGAGGTTGGGCCGACAAATTGGACTTCCCCGGTCCGAATTTTGAGGGTTTGCCCCATAAATTTATAGTTACCTTCTTTGACTTTGATATCACCAAATAGCAATGGCGGCCTAAACGCTTGTTGTTGCAACTTAAGGGTGCCCTGCAGCTTACCTTTAAGCCCCATACCATCAACTTTAAGATTGTTACCGACATTAATATTCAGATCGGCCACTATCGCATAGGGGCTGGCCTTCGGTTCTGTTGCGGCGATAGAGTCATCGAATACCACATCATCGGATAGGGCCACACCGCCTTCGGCAAGTTGTACGATCTTGATATTACCCGATGGAATATCGACCACGCCTTTGAGCTCAAGCTGTTGACTACTAAAGGCAAGTGTGACATCGGGTGACACATCGAGCAGCGCTAATGGCGGTTGGATCACCGCGAGTTTGTCACCTTTGATCGCCAGTTCACCGCTAAATTGTCCCTGGGGCCAACGTAAATTTCCCGTCACTCGCCCTAGACCATTCCCCATCATCCAGCGGCCCTTAAGTTCGGCTTGTTGTCCTCCGAGGGCCATAGACATATCGATTTTGTTGATTAAGGTCGGGTTAGCGGTAAGGGCAAATGCACCCTGTGTCAGGGCTATATTGCCTGAAACTGCGGGATCATTAAGTGTGCCTGCAAAGTTTAACTTACTGGTAAATAAGCCTTCGACAGTATTCAGCTGCGGGAAAAACTCACCCAGTGGTTGTAAATTAATTTGTTTAATATTGGCATAACCCGAAAGAGCACGATCCGGTGTCACATTTACTGTGATTTCACTCTGCCAGCTTGCGACCCCTTCAGATTCAAAGTTGATTGCAGACACGAGCCGTTTAGCATCTAAGGTTGAGCGTAGAGAAAGTGTCTGATAATTAACAGTGACTTCACGGTTTTTGGCCCGTTTAAGCGTGATACTGCCGGGGCTGAAATCCAAGTTAAGATCGGCGGTGGGTTTACGGCCAGCGGCCCAGGCGAGGTTAGCGAGTAGATTAGCATTACCATCCCAGTTCATATTACTCGGTAAAACAGGGACGAGCAGTTTTCCTGGATTGCCGGAATAGCTGAGCTGTACATCCCCCTTGTTGCCGAGCACGGTTTGATTGTTTAAGCAGAACCGACTATTGGGGTTGACGAGACAGAAGGGCGTGAGGCTGCCCCTCAGCTTGTTTTGATCCCAACTCAGATTGATGTCTTTATCTAACTGCCAAAGACCAAGTGGGGTTGCAAGATTGAGTCGATGGATTTCCGCTTGCAACTGGTTTTTTTTCTGATCGTAGTGGTTGGCGATACTGAGATCGAGCCCGAGATCGCCACTGGCATTGAGGGTGAGTTTTTGATCCTGAATGTTTCCCTTACTGCCAAGGGTGACAGTATCTAAGGCCTGTGAGCCAAGATTAAGTGCCTTTGACTTGAGGGATAGGGCAAACTCATGCTCATCTAAGGGTTTGTAATAGGCTTTAAGGGTGGATTCCCGTAGTTTGATATTTCGATAGATCAGATCCACTAGCTGTGCACTTAACTCAACCTGTGGGTGTTTCGCATCACCCGTGACATTGATATTAGCCTGCAGCTGGCCAGTGGCATGGGGTAGCCAGAGGCTAAAATCGGGAACCTGTAACTCACCTTCGAGGTTCCATTGGGTGTTGGCTTGTCCTTTAAGGCTAAGGGTTGAGCTGAGCACTTGTGCATTAAGCCCATTAGCACTGACATGCAGTGCATCATTGATACTCACATCCCCAGAAATATCAAATGGATAGCCCTGCATAGTGCCAGTTAACTCGGTATCGGTTAGCGCAACTTGCCAATGGGAATTATCGAGTTTACCTGTGGTCTGTAATTTCCCGGAGATCAAGCTTTTGAGTAATGGGCTAGTCGCAGGGGGCGCAGTATCGGTTTCACTTGGTTTATCTGCGCTGGATGGCAGCTTTAACGCTTGTAGCTTGATGCTATCGAGCACCACCTTGGCTTTCCATGCGAGCGCGTCGGCGTAATTGAGTTCTCCTTCGAGATCTAGGGTGCCAATATCGCCATTGGCCTTAAACTGTTTGACTAAGAGTGTTGTATCCCTATGCTCCAATTCAGTTTCTATTGCCAATACGTTATGGAAGGGCGTGAGCACATTGCCACTGACTTTCGCCTCTTGGGTGTCAAGGTTGCCTTGGGTGTCTATGCTAAGGTCGGTCACTGAATATTCCGCTTGTTGAAGCGGCCATTGCAACCTTGCTTGTTGCAGTTTTGCCTGATACGGGATCAGGGGATCTTTAAGGGTGATTTGCCCCTCTAGGGTAAAATCGGCATCGCCCTTGGCCAAGGCATTTACCCGCAGTTGCCCTAGGCTATCGCTTAAGCTCAGGCTTAACTGCTGCTGGGTGAGTTCGGGTAATTCTGCAAGTTGATTGAGGGTTAGGTCCACATTGAGTGACAGGGGGTAATCTTTCTCGAGTGCGAGTGTGCCGAGGATATCGACCTTACCATTCGTATGTTCGAGCACTAAATGATCTAAGGTCAGTTGATATTGACGGAAGCTTCCCTGTAATTCGGCATGGCTAAAATGGTCCTTACGCTCACCAATCTGCAGTAAGGTATTGTCTAAAATCAGGCTATTAACCGTCACCGGAAATGGCATAAACACTTGAGGTAGGTGTGCCATTGCCCACTCATCCGCAGTAGTTGCAGTAGTTGCAGTAGTTGCAGTAGTTGCAGTCGAAGTACCCTGTGGGAATTGGCCTTTGTCCGTTGGCGCTGGCGCATTCGCGGTTGTCGTTGCTTCTTCGCTAAGGGGAATAAAGACTAAGAGCCCCTCGCTCTGTAGGTGCTTGACGATAAGCCCTTGTGCAAACCAAGTGGCTGCGGCCTCAATCTGGTTGGCACTATAACGCATGCCATTGACTTCAACATTGACGGCATTGAGCTGCGCCATATCGAGGCTGATACCAAAGGGTAATACGAGTTCGGTATTCACTTCGGGCAAGGCTTCTACCACTGTCTCAGGTGTATCGTCCGTAGAGAGTTGCTCGGTATGAATTTTTACATCAACTTTATTGGCTGTGAGGGCGTTAACACACAGCTGTTTTTGTAATAAGCAGGTGGGCTGCCAAGCGAGGTGCAGATCCTCAAGCTCAACTTTAATGCCATCCATAGACCACGCCGCGTGGGATAAGGTCAGTTCCTTATTGATCGAGCCTGATGTGTAGCTGAGGTCAAGATCCGGTACAAATTGGCTGGCTAAGCCGACACTAATACGCGATCCAATTTCAGTGCCTAGTAAGAGTGCCATCAGCACTAACAGGGTTAATGGCACATAAATCAGAATACGAGTAAAGAGCTTAAATGCACGCCAGATGCGCTGTGGAAGGGATAACACTTTTGCCACAGCCGCAGTAACAGGAGTGTCCAGGGGCGTGTTATCCGGCGGAACATTGGCAGAGCCATGGGGATCTTGTGGCTGGCTCATAGTTCAGTTCCCATGGTTAAGTGAATACGCCAAGAGCGGTCGATGGTGTCGGTCTCTTTCAATCCTACCCCTAAATCTAACTTAATTGGGCCAATGGGGGAGATCCAATGAATACCGCCCCCGACGGATACAACGGGCTCAAATTGATCATTATCGAAGGCATTACCCGCATCGACAAAGGTCGCGACCCGCCAGGTTGGGGTGACATAGTATTGATATTCCAAACTTCCTACCATTAAATAGCGACCACCTATCACTTCACGATTGATGTTGCCATCGGCGTCTACATAGTCCAAATAGGGGCCGAGTTCTTGGTAGCCATAACCCCGGATAGTTTGGTCGCCGCCGGTAAAATAACGCAGAGAGGGGGGAACATAGGCCAGTTCGTTTTCATCGACTAAGTTAGCGCCTAAATCGATACGGGCGACCAATCTGTGATTATCGAAGAAGGTATCAATCCATTTAAACTTTGCCTGTAGTCTGGCTAAACGTATGTCCGAACCTAAATAGGGATCGGCATAATCCACACTGTATATTTGCCTAAAACCCGACTTAGGATCGAGGGAATTATCGCTCCGTGTGGTTTTAGAAAAGTTGATACCAGTCAAATATAAACTGGGGTTGTAATCGACGTCTGACTGGGTATATTCCTCTCGAATGGCATCGAGTGAGTAACTCATTAACCATTGATTATCCAATCTTTGTTGACGAAGTAATCCGAGTTGATATTTAGTGGATTCGAGTTGGCCTGTATTGCGAAAATCCCTATTCTCTGGCTCATAAACTTGGGTTACGCCGTATTTATCCCGTAGTAATCCCATCCGGATTTTCAGTTGATCGTCCAGAGGATGGGTAAGCGGAATTGTATACGTCGTTAAAAACTTTGGCCTGTCAGGTGACCACTCTAGGCTGGTTTCCTGGGAGTGGCCGTATTTGTTGACCTGGGGTGTACGCCAAGTCACCCGAACTCGGGGATCGAAGGCTTTATCTGTGGTTTGTCCTATGTCCGCCCCCAGACCCAGTTCAATGGAATGGCTGGCTTTTGGCGTGAGCTCCACTTTTACGGGTAACTGGTTATCCTTAGCCTGATCTATCTGCGGCAGTACTTTGATATTGGAGAAATAGCCAGTATCTAATAGCTGCCGATTGAGGGCACTGACGCGGCGGGTCGAATAGGCGGCATTTTCCTTAAACGGCACCAGTTTAGCTAAAATATCTTCCTCTAAGGTGTGGCCATCAAAACTGACTTGACCAAAGTGATAACGCTCGCCCGAGTCGAAATGCAGGCTAATTTGGGCAGTATTTAAATCCCGGTTAACCTTAATTTGCGACTGGGTGAACTCCCCATCAAAATAACCACGGGCTAGGGCGAGAGTGACCAGTTGGGATTTTAACTCCGAATAGGTCCCGTGGTTTAGGGTATCCCCGGGCTTTATATTGACTTGGGATAACCAGGTATCGAAGGCGCTATCTGTGAGCATGTCCCCGGAGAAGTTAATATCAACCCATTGAATTTTAATAGGCTCACCCGCAGTGACCGTGAGTTTGAGTTCCCAAGGCCCCTTATCGTTTTCAATCAATTTTTCTTCGACTTCGCCGTGGTAATAACCCATAGACTCTAAAGCGGTACTGACATTGTCTTCAACGTTGAACAAAAAGGCGCGGCGCTGCACCTCTGAATCGGGCAAATTACCTAAATGGGCGAGAATATTGCGCTGTAAAGACTCATCGACGCCTGTGACCGAAAGCGTTAAAAAATTGTCGGCGGCCACAGCCACTGATGTGACTAAACTCAGGCCAACAAGCAAATTGAGACGAAAAGAGAATGACGTGATTTGCAAGAATAGCTGCACTTTATGATCCCTGTGATGTGGCATCATTGTCGCCAGAATAAAAGCAACAGGCAAGGAGATGATTGAAATTAGTCATTGAAATGGTTACAAAGGACGCTACTGTTTAAGGGGATGTAAATAATGAAAATAAAATTAGCCACCTTTAGTTTAATAATCTCGAGTGCACTTTGTATGTCGCAACCCACCTACGCCAATGAAAAACCTTTCGCCATTGCTATCCACGGCGGTGCTGGCACGATTTCTAAAGCCAACCTGACCCCCGAACTGCGCCAAGCCTATAAAGACAAACTCAAGGAAGCCGTCGACAAAGGCTCTAAGGTATTAGAGCAAGGTGGTGATAGCCTAGTGGCGGTGCAAACGGCGATCAATGTCTTAGAAAACAGCCCATTATTTAATGCGGGTGTGGGCGCTGTATATACCTATGATGGTGGTCACGAGTTAGATGCATCGATTATGGATGGTAAAACCATGAATGCCGGTGCTGTCGCTGGGGTTCGCCATATCGCTAACCCTATCGATTTAGCCCTCGCTGTGATGAATAAGTCTGAACATGTGATGTTGTCGGGAGTGGGGGCGGAGGAATTTGCTTTAACCCAAGGCTTTACCTTAGTCCCTAACAGCCATTTTGATAGCGATGCCCGCTACCAGCAATTGCTCGATGCCAGACAGAAACTGCAAGCGGCTGAAAAATCAGCCCAAATTGCCGGCATTGAGATGAAGGATCTAGATTATAAATTCGGCACTGTGGGCGCAGTCGCCTTAGATAAAAACGGCAATTTAGCCGCGGGAACCTCGACAGGCGGTATGACGGCAAAACGCTTTGGCCGTATCGGTGACTCGCCTGTGATTGGCGCCGGCACCTACGCAGAAAATGGCGTGTGCGCTGTGTCAGCAACGGGGCACGGTGAGTTCTTTATCCGCTACCAAGTGGCGGGGGATATCTGTGCCAAGGTGAAGTACCAGCAAAAATCGATTATTCAGGCGGCCGATGAAGTCATCAATCAACGTTTGATCACTGCGGGTGGTTCAGGTGGCGTGATTGCGGTGGATCATAGAGGTAACATTGCCACACCATTTAATACCGAAGGTATGTACCGAGCGACTCGCAGCAATGGCGAACCCGCCCAAGTGATGATCTGGCAAGATCAATAACGGAAAAATATCGCGCTTATTGCGCATGCCCCAAAGCTAAAAAGCGAGCATTAGGTTAATCCTGCTCGCTTTTTATCCTTAGGGTGGAATATTCTTCTCTGCTCCGTTTTAGTTAATCCAGCCGAGCCATAGCCACCACAGATAATCCAGCGGCATGAGTGCAACTATGGTTATTGCTGCCAGCGGTAAGGTGAGGCGAAGTAGTTTAGTTAAGGGCTCTTGGGATAATTGCATAGCCAAAATTAACGGAGCCACCTGATAAGGAAAAATCACGGTTGAGAAACCGATCACCTGCGTCATTAATACCGCTGGGGTGGAGAAGCCGGTTGCATTGGCAAAGTCTGCTGCCATGGGGGATAACACAGTCGGTACACCAGGAACCGTTGCCACTAATCCCGTTAGCGTCGCGATTAACGATAACGACATAAAATTCAGGAACGATGTCCCTTGCTGCAAGGGTAACCATTCACTGAACAGTTGGCCTAGCGCAGTGCCGAGCCCAGAGTGATTGACGAGTGCTCCCAGACCTAATGCCGCCGCGACAAAAATGACGGTCGCAAAATCCACCGAACTATTAAAACTCTTAGGCTCAAGCACTCCCCATTTGGGGAGCAATAGCAAGATAGCGGTTGTTAATCCTACCCACGCCGGATTGATCCCGTGCAGTGAGTCTGTCACCCAAAACAGTAAAGTGATCGCAAGTAACAGTGCAACTTTCTTTTGCATACCAAGATGATAGGTTTCTTTTTCAATAACGCGTTCAGACTGATTTTTATCAATTTTTGCAGGAAATAGAAACACCACTAGCACCACAATCAATATTGATTTGAGCAAACCAAGGATTGGAAAATGCAATAAGAGGTACTCGGTATAACCAAAATGGATATTGAATAAATTCTCACTGGAACCCGCCAATATCATGTTGGGAATATTCGCGGGCAACACGGCAAAACTGGGCATGTTACACGCCAGTGCCAAGGCGGTCGCAATGCCTATCCGCCCATGGCTTCCACGAGCAAAACCGACTTGCTCGGCTAACGCCATACCAATAGGCACCAGTACCACTGCACGGCCAACGGATGAGGGCATCACAAAGCCAAGCAGCACGGCACTAAAGACCAAACCCGCAATCAAGCGTGGATAACTTGTGGTCAGTATGGGGGTAATCAAACTGGCCATTCTACGACTTAAACCAGACTGAGTGATGGCACTGCCGATCACAAATCCCGAAATGATTAACCACACCGCAGTCGAGCCGAATCCGGAGAAAAGTATGCTCGGCTCAATGAGTTTAAAAATGGTGGCAAGGGCAAAAAAGATTAATCCCGCCATAAAGGGCGGGAAAAAACCTGTGCTCCAAAACATCAAGGTCACTAATACTACGCCTGCGCTGTAGGAAAACACCGCGGGATGCTGACTTAGCGGAAAAAGCGCCAGTAAAGTAGCGATCAACAGTGCACTGAAAAAGGCTAGCTGTTTAACGCCAATAAAACGTTTCATGCTTACCGACCTATTGGGTTGAATACGTAAAAGATGCCTACTAAGATAGCTGACTTAGTTTGGCGTTTTAAGAGGGTAATATGTCAAAACATGTTTCTAAAGCGACAATGTTAACCCCCAGTGATGCGGCGTTTATCATAGATGCCACTCGGCCAGTGCTGACCCATACTCGCAATATGGCGGCGGAAGCGGACATAGAGCCGCACTCGCACCCGCGGGGTCAGCTACTTTGGGCCGCCAAAGGTTTGTTACGTGTTCGCAGTGAAAATGCCGTCTGGGTGGTACCCTCAACCCATGCTGTTTGGATCCCCTGCAATTTGCCCCATCAAGTGAACAGTGAAACCCACGCCCATACTCGCAATATTTATATTGACCCTAGTTATGGCGTTAGGCCACAGGATACACAAGTGGTGATGGTGACTATGACAGCGCTGATGCGTGAATTAGTGCTTAAACTTTGTGAAAGTTCACATCTTATGGACAGTGGACAACTGCATCGGCTGGGTTTGGTTGCCATCGATGAGCTCCAAACTCTGGACAGTCTGGATGCCCATTTACCTGCTGGCTCAGATCCAAGACTCAGCCGCTTGATCCAAACGCTGATCCGACGTCCAAAAGTGAGTTACTCACTGACCGAGTTAGCCGAAATGGGCGGCGCGAGTGTGAGAACGATTGAGCGACTATTCAAAGCTGAAACTGGGCTTACTTATCGACAATGGCGACAAAGATTTCGTTTGTTAAACTCGCTTGAGAGCTTAAGCCAAGGGGAGAGCACGACTATGGTGGCCCATAGTCTAGGTTATCTGAGTGTCAGCAGTTTCAGTGCCGCCTTTAAAATGCAATTTGGTTGCACGCCGCAAGATTACCCGCAGCATAAGCCGATGAAAAGCAGGGGGGATCAGTTTATTCCTATGCAAGAATAAATTAAGTCAGTCATAACAATATCTATGTTCTTTATATCGTTTCTTATCATCGCCCTGTAAGCGTTGGGCTAATGTTCGTAGCAGCTTGTGGAAGTCGAGTAACAAGCTCCGCTCTTTTATGCTCAAGCCTGTTAAACCTTTCTTGATAAGGGGCTAATGAAATAATGCCAGAGCAGAGTATGAATTTCCCAACGGGGTTATAGCGGTATTGGCTGAGTGCTTCGATTGAGAAACTATTAGGGCATTCCACTATTGAAGCTGTTCCAGTTAGGATCTCTGCATAACGATTAGCAGTATCTTGGTGTTGCATCAATGGTAACAGTAACCACTCTGTTAGCTTTGTACTTATGTCAGCATCACTGGTGACCATCGTCGCTCTGGTTATCTGAGTAAAGTAATACCATTCCCCCATTTTTACATTGTCAAACGAAAGGACTTCCGGTGATAGTGGATGCTGCCAGCTTGGTGGTAACGCCTCGGTTTGTTGTGGGTGCGGCAATTGACTCATCAACAACTCTCCAAGTTTCATATTCGCTTCCATCCCAACATTACTCATTATCTTAGCGATAAGCTTATGAGTGCTTGCTGATAGACGTTGCCAAAATAGCATATCTTGGTTGATTGCCTCGGCGACTTGTAGGGGATCCATAGTGCTGGCATTGGTTAGTACATTAAACAGATAGAGTTTTTGTGCTGCTAACAGATGGGAAATGGGCATAATATCTGTAAAAACATTAAATTGGCTGCCATCCTGCCAAGTGCCGATATTGAGTAGTTCCTGGTAGCGAACGATTAACCAATTATATTCATCGAGTAAGGCGTTATGACTGCTCTCTTGTTTAAGTACTGCATTACAGCTGGAGAGAAAATCATCTTCTTTGATGCATTGATCAAGCGGTAATTGGGGCTTTTCAAAACGGACTCTTTGTTCATTTTCAGGCTTATCCATGACCTCTAGGTGTTGTAACTTCTTGAGGCGTTCTAGCCCCACATCCATTGGTGAAGCAGTATTGCTGGTATCAAAACCGAGTGCAAATACATAAGCATTATTGTTAAGGTTATTTGAGAGTGCATTATCACTTTCTTCTATGTTGGCTAAGTAGTTTTTTGCCAGTTCAGAAGGTGGGCTATCTCGTAAATTTATGAGCAGAAGGATGAGATATAAACTGACGGGAATACACAGTAGAGAGATTAAAATCCATTTTATTACTCGCAAAAAACGTCGCATCAAAAATCCCGTTAACAATTTTAAATATCATTAATTACATACTGTAACATGATTTTATTGCTTGGGAAGTAAGCATGCTAGAACAGCATCTAGACTGCTGTTCTAGCCTGTAATTTATCAAAGTATCGTTAAGCTAATGCGCTATTTTAATTGGTGATTTCAACTTGCTATTTCAATGCCGCTGGGACGATAGGGTAATAATCCCAGACTTGGCCATCGGTCATAGATCGCACCAGTTTGATGTATTCGGCATGGGTCCAGGCGAGCGGTGTGGCAGAGTTGGTGCCTTGTCCGAGTTGGTAGTGGTAGCGGGTGGCATCGCCGACACCGTCCCACGCTTGCTCGGGTAACATCATGCCCGCATTCGCAAAGGTTTCCATGCCTTGCACATAGGTGTTGATCAACTGCTGCTTGGTTTGCTTGGCATTATTGCCAGTTAGCTCGCCTTTTGCTTGGGCGAGTGCTAATTCAAAATGACCGCGCTCGCCGGTGAAGAAGGGCCAGATTCGGCCGCGTTGATCGGTGCTGTTGCTGCCGGATTCTGCGTAGTTCTTGCCAGAAACCGTATCCTCGCCGTAGCCGTCGTTGCCATAACGTCTAAAGCCGGGGATAGTGCTGCCATCTTTGGCGGTGAATTCGTATTTAAGGCGTAGGTTGTGCTCAAGCTCAGTATTATCAATCAGTTGAAGGCTTTGATTGATGAGCTTATCGGTTGCACCGCGCACGCCATAACGTACCAGTTCTAAAAATCCTCCATCGAGGATCTGGCGTTGATCTAAACCTTGCTTACCGTTATTCGCCGCCAGTGTATCGCTAGTATTTGGCTCGCCATTGGGGCTTAAACGTAAATAGTAAGGCGCGCTGACATCTGCGCTGTTCTTCAATAGCCCTTGGGTGGTGACTAAGTGTTTTTCTAAGCTATCACTTAGGTCTTTGGCCGCGGTAAGATAACGGGCGCTTGAAGTCATATCTTTAGCTTCTTTGGCGATTTCACTCGCGGCAATAAGACCTGCGATCACTGCGGCCGTTGTCGAGGGGGAGTAACCCGCTTGTTCTTCCCAACGTTCTTGCTGAGTTTTAGGTGGGGTGATCTGGGTGTGATTCCAATCCAGATTGACCTCACCGCCGCTGATCAAAAAGTCCGCTGCACCTTTGAGCATCTCTTGATACCAGTGACTGATCTCATCTTGGCTGAGCACGCCCGCTTGCCAGAGTTTCCAACCGAGCATGATCGGCATGGCAGTTTGATCGAGCTGCACGCCGACCCATTCAATTTGGCCATCCACATGGGTCTTTTGCAGGAACCAACCGGGCGTACCCGTAAAGCCGGGCGTCTTTTCGGTCACTTGCACTTTTTTCAGGTATTCGAAGGCCACCTTGGGCGTTTGCGTGTCACCCATGGCGAGGAATGCCATGGCACATTGATAAAAGTCCCGCGGCCATACCGCTTTATAGCCAGTGCTCGGCACGGCTGCCGAAACCGTATCGCCCCAAGGGTTAGAAAGTGAAGCGATAAGTGCACCCGCATAGGTTTTATCTTCCTGCGCTTTCAAGACCATAGCACTGGTATACAGCAGCTTGCCGCTATCTGTGGTGCTGTTGGCCATGTTAGCGATGGTGGGCAGTGAGCTTAGGTAATCCTGCCAGCCTGCATTGTAATGGCTGAGCACAGCATCATAACCTGCGGCCAAGGTGGCATCGGCATTGGCTAAACTCTGGGTTTCATCTTTACCAAAACCGATGGCGAGATTAACAGTGACGGGTTTGGCTTTAATGAGCGTAGGGTAACTCGCGGTAAAGGCGATATTACCGACGGTCGATTTATCTTGCGCACTGGTCGTTTGATAGGGCGTATCGAGTTTGCCGTTATCGGCCAAATCGGCTAGGCCATCGGAGACGCCGACAAATCCAGTTGTAGCCTGCACAAAATTAAGATCGGATTTTACCGTCATCACGCTGCTGTCTTTGGCGGCGGTATAGGCCACCAGCGCCTGATTGCCAGTATGAGTGTTTGCATGATTGTCAGTATGATTATTAGCATGAGTGTCGATGCGGCCGATATCATTGGCGCCTGCGTTATCGATATGCGGGTTGACATACAAATGCGGTGTAATGCCGTCTTCATAGGCGGTAAAGGTCACGCGCATCATCAAAGTGTCGCGGTCAGGATCGGTAAAGATATGCTTTTCAATCTGATACTTACCTTCAACATCTTTATTGATAATTTTATAGGCAAGGGATTGCGGTCGACCATTAGTATCTGTATCTAAATATTCTATGCTGCTGATGGTGTTATCTTTTTCGGTATCGACAAAGCCATTACCTGTGACCACAAATTGCAATTCTTTGAGCTGGGCATTGTGGATAAGGCCATACATGGTTTCGGTCAAAATACCTTGGGCGAGGGAGAACCAGACGCGGCTAACGGGGTTTTGCGCCGAATCTTGATATTGGCCTTGGGTATAAGGTTCAAAGGACGTCCCAATCCCCGTTTTACCCGAAAATGCCCAAGTCGGCGCTTTACCCGGTGCGCCGGGGGCAATTGACTCTTCCTGAGCTTGGGGCTGAGAGTCTATTTCACTGGGCGTTGAAACCGTTGATGATGTGGATGGCGCAGGGGAGCAGGCTGTTAATCCAAGGCTGCAGATAACACTGGTCGCCATCGCCAACACTAAGGGTTTGATACGAAAATGGGACAAAGTGCTGCTGTTGTGCTGGTGTCCTTGCGGTGTTGAGTTTACGGCCATGTTAATTCTCCCCAAATCAGAGTGATATATTGTTATTTGTCGTTAAGTCTGATGATTTATGTCGGTTGATTTTGCTCGACAAAAAGCACTGCGATACCGGCACACATCATAAGCACGCCGCCAGTTACCAGGGCATAAATGGGCTGATTATCAAATAAGGTATTGAGGATTAAGCCTAAAACGCTTGCGGCCAATAACTGCGGAATAACGATAAAAAAGTTAAATATCCCCATGTAAACGCCCATTTTTTGCGGCGGTAACATGCCCGACAGCATGGCATAGGGCACAGATAAAATGGATGCCCACGCGATACCTACACCTATCATAGGCAGCCATAATAGGCTGGGGTCTTTGATAAAAAAGAAACTAATCAACCCTATACCACCACAGAACATATTGACTGTGTGGGTCAGCTTGATGCCGATACGCTTAGCCAGCATAGGAATAAATATTGCGGCAATGGCGGCAAAACCATTGTAGGAGGCGAATAGCACGCCAACCCAATCTGCGCCGTCGTTATAGGCCTTAGACAACACATCACTGCTGCCAAAATGGTAGGACGTCACGGCAGACGTGGTGTAAATCCACATGGCAAACAGTGCGAACCAAGAGAAAAATTGCACGATCGCCAATTGATGCATGGCCTTGGGCATATGGAATAAGTCATCGACTACACTAAATACCATGCCGAGCTTATGGCGTTCAGTGGGGTGTGAATTACCTAAACGCAGTGCGCAATACAGTTGTAATGGACCAAAGGCGAAAATCCCTAAGCTTAAGATATACAGTTGCTTATCTAAATCCTGCGCCCAAATAGCGAAGGTGAACAGGGCGCCGAGACCCATCCACACGAAGGACGCAAATTGATAGTCCTTGCGGGTACGGTGGCGGGTTAAGGTTTCATCTTCGCCATTGAGGTGTTTGGCATTAAAGCTGGCTAATTCTTCAGGGGAATATTCTCTTGTCGACACCACTGTCCAAGTGACGGCGAGCAAGAGTACCGCGCCGCCAAAATAGAAGGCATAACGCACTGAATCGGCAATTTCACCCGCTGGTGCCGTATTCGCAACATCAAAATAGTGAGTCAAAATATAGGGTAAGGCCGAAGCCACCACAGCGCCAATGCCGATAAAAAAGCTTTGCATGGCATAGCCTTGGGTGCGCTGGCTTTTGGGTAAATTATCACCGACGAAGGCGCGAAACGGCTCCATGGCGATGTTGATTGAGGCATCCATGATCCACAACATGCCGGCGGCAATCCACAGGGTAGGTGAGTGCGGCATGATAAAAATGGCGAGTGTGGTAAAAATCGCACCAATCAAAAAATAGGGGCGGCGACGGCCAAGGCGTCCCCAAGTATTATCACTTAAATACCCAATAATAGGTTGAACCAATAAACCCGTCAGTGGTGCGGCAATCCACAGTATGGGGATTTCATCGATAGAGGCGCCCAAGGTTTGAAAAATGCGGCTGACGTTGGCATTTTGCAGGGCAAACCCAAATTGAATGCCTAAAAAGCCGAAGCACATATTAAAAATTTGCCAGAAACTCAGCTCAGGTTGTTGCTTGAATACAGGTGTTGCCTTGGGCGCAGTAGCTTGATGCTCTTGTTGACGGCTAGTTGGTTGATGATTCAAAGACATTGAACTTCCTTTCTGTTGCTGGCAGTCGTTCTGCCCTGAGTGCTTATTGTTTTAATTGTTTGCCTAGCAATGGATAGTTTCGCACAGGTTGTAAATGAGAATGCTCGGTGAAAAAATGGCGAATATACTCCTCCCTCAGAAGCATATTCGCCGATAAATTCATTTCAAATTTGGATCTAATACCTTAATTCAAAGGGGTTAGTCCAAGTGAGTGGCCAAAGCCAGTCAGCAGAAAGAACTTAAGCCTGATAGCAATCCTTGTAGCCCTATCAGAAACGACCTCACAGATTTCAAACCCCACAAGCAGAGGGTGAAACGAGCGGATTTATAGTAGCCTCGGCGTGGATTTGTGCACAACCGCTTACATACGTATTCATCATGGGTTGATAACCCGCGGTAAACAGAGGTGCAACCTGCTGTTGATCATTTTTAACTTGGGCGGCGGGTAAGTTCATTTGACACTTTAGGGCCGCACTATTATATAGTCAGCGGGGAGAAACCTATTGTATATGCCCCGACTTGCTGAATAAGAGGATACCTATGTTTGTTGTTTCGCTCACCTATAAAAAGCCCATCGCGGAAGTCGAGCCACATTTAGCGGCTCATATTTGTTATCTCGACGAATGTTATGCTAAGGGCATTTTTATCGCATCGGGTCGTAAGGTGCCTCGAACCGGCGGCGTTATCCTTGCAAAGGCTGAGAGTCGCGCGGCGCTAGAGGCTATTTTGCAGCAAGATCCCTTTTACCTTGAAGACGTTGCCGAGTTCGATGTCATAGAATTTATCCCCACGAAAACGGCGCCTGGATTAGAGGCGTTGATTGAAGTGATTTAATCTATATCTTTGTTGAATATTAATCCGTGCACTTGGTTATAACTGGTTTGGCGGGTTGGGGGACATAGCGTTCCCCATTTGGGTGGTAGTCGGTGTTTATGATGTTTTTAGGCGAACTTTTCCGATATTCTGCGTGCTAGTTTGTTATTATGCCGTTTTCCCCTTGAGACCTTACGCAGGTTTCCGCTGTACGAGTCCCGCTTTTTATGTCTATTCAAACGCTGTTATCGACGGCTCTGGCGAAACGCCATGATTTTTTACAACAAGCAGAACAGGATCAAACCGATTGTTTTCGGGTGTTCCATGGCACAGTCGAAGGCGTGAGTGGCTTGAATGTCGACCGTTACGGCGATACTTGGCTAGTGCAGAGTTTTCATCAGACCTTAACCGATGAAGAGTTAGTTGATGTCAGTGCCGTTTTGCAACAGCAGACCGATTTACCGATTGTGTATAACGACCGCTCCTTAGGCAACTCTCGGGTATTGAATACCTTATCACCGGCACTGACAGAGATTGCGAGTGCTGAGCGAGTGATGCAGGAAAATGGCATCAAGTTCAGCACTAAACTGCGCCATGAAGGGCAAGATCCGCTGTTATTCCTCGATATGCGTATTGGCCGCGAATATGTGCGGGCACACAGCCAAGATAAAACCGTACTGAATTTGTTTTCCTACACCTGTGGCATTGGTACTGCGGCTGCTATCGGCGGCGCGACTCGGGTGATGAACGTCGATTTTTCTTCCTTTGCTTTAGCGACGGGTAAAGCGAATGCGGCGTTAAATCAGGTGTCGAATGTATGTGAGTTTGTGCAGAGTGATGCGTTTCCGGCATTGCGCCAATTGGCGGGTTTAAGTGTGGGAGGGCGCCGTAATCAAAAGTTACCGAGTTACCCTAAACTGCCACAAACCCAGTTTGATCTGGTGTTTCTCGACCCACCGCGTTATGCCAAGAGTGTTTTCGGGATTGTCGATTTGATCAATGATTATCAAGGGTTATTTAAGCCTGCATTAATGGCGACCAAAGTCGGTGGCACTATCGTTTGCTGTAACAATGTGGCGAAAGTCGAGCGCCAAGTATGGTTCGACAGCTTAGTGCGCTGCGTTGAAAAACAAGGCCGTACCGTTAGTGCGCACACTTGGCTCGATCCCCATGAGGATTTCCCCTCGTTCGATGATAATCATCCACTTAAAATAGTGGCGCTGACATTAAACTAATAGTGTCACAGTAAACATAAAGGGCGCTTTTTAGCGCCCTTTGTTTATGGTGACTTTTGTTTATAGCGACCTTGTTGATAGCAACAAAGCCGTTAAAGCACTTTATTAAAGAACTTTGAACCTGATTGCCGTACCGCCACTGCTGGCGAGTGAGAGGTTTAGGCTATCTTTAGCACTCACATCGAGGGTTTCAATCACATAATCATAGGGATTGGTTTTCCAATCGGCTTTTGCGCCATCGCGGTAAATTTGCGCTTGATAACGTTTATTCGGGGAGAGGAAATCCAGTTTGACCGTGACCGTGCGTGCGGTTTCATCCGTGAGTGCGCCTAAGTACCAATCACCTTGATCTTTCGCTTGGCGGGCAAAGACCACATAGTCACCGACTTCACCGGCAAGCGCGACACTTTGATACCAATCTGTGGGCACATCGCGGATAAATTGGAAGGCATCTAAGTGCTTTTCATAATTGCGCGGTAAGTCTGCTGCCATTTGGATTGGGCTATAGAGCACAACGTACAAGGCAAGTTGTTTGGTCAGCGTGGTTTGCACACGGTTTTCTGCATCCAATCCCTTGGGCGCTAAGTCAAAAATTCCCGGGGTAAAGTCCATTGGACCCGCAAGCATGCGGGTAAAGGGTAACATGGCCGTATGTTCAGGGCTGTTTGGTGGGCTACCCCAAGCATTGTACTCTTGGCCGCGGGCACCTTCGCGGGCGATCCAGTTCGGATAAGTTCGGCGCAGGCCTGTGTCTTTAATTGGCTCGTGGGTATTGATACTGATATGGTGCTTTGCCGCTTCAGTGACATTGTGCAAATACTCGCCGACCATAAACTGACCGTCGTGCCACTCGTGGCGGGTAATGCCTTTGTCATCGATGCGCTTGATTTGACCACCGTCAGCGACATAGCCGGTTTTGACTTGAGTCACACCGTATTTTTCATACAGGGCGAAGGCATCCGCCATTTGCTCGCGATAATGAGTGACTGAACCTGCAGTTTCGTGGTGGCCGATTAAACGCACCCCTTTTTTCGCCCCGTAGGCTGTGATGGCGGGCAGGTCGAAATCGGCATAGGCCTTGGTAAAGCTAAATTGATCGCCGTTGTGGAACCAGTCGCCGTCCCAACCTTGATTCCAACCTTCTACTAGTACACCATCAAATTGATATTTGGCGGCGAAATCCATATAACGCTTGGTTTCACTGGTGGTTGCGCCATGGGTTGGGCCCGAGCCCCAGGTATTTTCGTTTAAGTGCATTCCCCACCAAATACCGATGTATTTTCCCGGTTTTACCCAAGTGACATCGCCGAGTTTATTGGGCTCGTTGAGGTTGAGGATAAGGTGGGAGTTGAGCAGTCCAGTTGCGTTATCGGCAATTTGAATGGTGCGCCACGGCGTATAAAACCCCACTTGGGTTTTGACACGAATACCATCGGACCAAGGCGTGAGATCCGCCTTAAGCTTGCCATCGCGCTGTTGATCTAAGGTCATGGCGGCAAAGTCAATCAAGGCGGCCTCGTGAATACTTAAGTGCGTTCCATCTGCGAGTTTAAAGGTGAAGGGCGTGTGGACTCTATCGACGTCTTTAAGCGCTGTGGTGCGATACAAATATTCGTAGCGATTCCAGCCGCGGGCAGGGATCCACCATGCTGTGGCTTTATCGCTCTGGCCGACATTGAACTCGGTTAACTCGTCTGTGATGGAGAGCGGCGAATTGGCGGGCAGGGCGGTTTGCTCGGCTAAGTGATAGCGAAAGCCAATGCCATAGTCAAAGGCTTTAAACTCGACTTCGAGTTGCACCATGCCGTTACTTAATACCGCGCTCAGTTGATTGTGCTGATCGCGGATCCATTCCTGTTCGCCCCAGGGTTGTTGCCACTTTTCATCGGCACTTTTTTTCTCGCTGCTTTTTATCTGTAATCCTTGACCGAGTTCGCCAAGGGATTGAAAAACTAAGCCTAAGCGGCTCGGTTCTATGACTGTCTTGCCGTGAAAATCGATTTTATATTCGGGGCGGCCAGTATCGTCACTCAAGCTGATTTGAATTTGTTGGTTGGGTGAGCTGACGGTAACGGTTTTAGCAAATACGTTGGCACTAAATAGACTCGTAACCGCAAGAGCGATAAGGGTAGGGCTTAATAGCGCTTGCGATAGTTTTGGGCGCGATAAGCTCTGGCGCCATGAATGTGCACTAGTTTGACTGTCAGTTAAAGGATTGCCAGTGAACTGAATAGGGTTGGTCTTGATGAACATTCCTTGATCCTTGTTTTTATATTGAATGTGACTCACAGCATACTAGTGGCGATGGCTTTTTAACCGCAACGGCCTGCATACGTATTCACCACATTAAGGCGTGGCGTAACAGGCGTGATGTGCAGCACTGTGAGGGCATGAACAAAGGATGTGGTTTAGTGCTGACTCGGGTAGAATGCGCGCCTTCTGCTTTCTTAAAAATACGACTGCAAAGTCGGATTTTTAGTGGGATTAACCGTGGGATTTACAGTACTAAGAGTCGTAGCAGTAAGGTCAAACCGTGAAAATTAGCCAACGTTTACAACAGATAGACAGCATGATCAGCGGTCATTACGATCATATTTGGGATTGCTGCTGCGATCATGGTTTGCTCGGTATGTTGTTGCTTAAACGAAATGCCGCTCGGCAAGTGCATTTTGTCGATTGTGTTGCGCCATTGATGCAGCAATTAACCCTAGATTTAGCGCGCTTTTTCCCTGGGCAAGCGGCCGAGTTACAGCATGACTTAAGTGGGATAACAAAGCATGACTCGGATGGGATAGCAAAGTGGCAAGTGCATTGCCTCGATGTTGCGGCATTACCGCTCGGGCAAAGCAGTGATAAAGATAAACAGTTGATTATTATCGCAGGTGTGGGTGGTGAACTGCTGGTGGAGTTGGTGCGGGCAATTGTTGCAGGGCATTCAGAGAGGCGTCTTGAGTTTATTTTGTGCCCCGTGCATCATAATTATTATGTTCGCCAATCCCTTGCCCAGTTAGGGCTGATACTTGAGGCTGAAATCCTGCTAGAAGAGAATCAACGTTTTTACGAAATTCTCCATGTGATCAAGGATAGTAACGCCTCCGGCCAGTGTATCAGTCCATCGGGATCGCTAATGTGGGACAATCTTCGGGGAGATGACCTAGCTTTAGCTAAGCGTTATCTGCATAAAGTGATCCGCCATTATCAACGTATGCCCGAAGATAAACACCGCTTAAGCATTATTAACGCCTATCAAGCGCAGCTTGGGCGTATCACTGATTCTCTTTTTCCCTAGGCGTGTGATTGGTTTGGTTACTGTGCTTTGTTATCGCTCGCTTTTTCACCAAAAAATGCTAAGTTTAGCTGGGTTGATAAACACAAAAATGTTGCCTTAGCTGAGTGGTAGTATCTGTTTAAACAGGTAAATTAGTACAAGATAGGAGGACAACTGGATTGCACGCTGCCTTAATAACATTTGGGTAGTCACTTATATGGTATAAACGATGAAGGAATCATCACTAATGGTTGAGTCGGGGGATAGCTAAACGATGCATAATTTTTCTCGATTCCAGTTCATCGTACTTGCGGTTGTCAGTTATGCTCTTCTCGCCTTAGGTTGGATTTATTTCTCAGATCTGCTTTTGTTGTTTATTACAAATCAGGATACCGTGTTTCGTTTTTCCCTCGCTAAGGGGATCTTTTTTGTCTTTACATCGGCATTAGTATTTATCTATGTGTTAAATGCGGTGCCCGATCGCCATATTGCTCCCTCCCGCAGCGCCATCGAACTGACGTTTTCCCGTTCAATATTGTTAGGGCAAAACCCTTGGTTTCGCTATTGTACAGCGGTGTTACTCCCATTGTTCACCCTCTGGGTTGTCCAATATTTACCGTTGGAATTACAGACGCGCTTGCTCCTGTTGGCTTTTACCTTACCTATCTCCTTAAGCGCCATTATCGGCGGTTTTGGCCCAGGCCTATTGACGACATTGATATCGGCATTGGGTGTGCACCTATTAATGATCAATGCAGATAAACCCCAGAGTGAGATGATCTTTACTTGGCTTCCAATGGTTAGCTTGAGTATTAATGGCATTATCATCAGTGGATTAAGTGGCTATTTAAGGGCGTCATTACGTAAGTCGGATTTGAACCATCAGTTGCTGGAGTCTATGGTCTCCCAGACGACGGATGCCATTTTTGTCAAGGATTTGCAGGGGCGTTACGTTCTGGCAAACCAAAGGGCTGCGGCGTTTGTCGGTAAGTCGATAAAGGACATGATTGGCCAGAATGATGAAGCATTATTTGAACCGGCATCGGCGGCGGTGATCCGCACTAAAGATCAAACAGTGCTTAAGGATAAGGCAGTCACAACCCATAAAGAGTTATTACAGATAAACACTGGGCCTGCGGTATTTCAGGTGACAAAGGGCCCTGTGATGGATTCAAAGGGGCTCGTTCGGGGCCTCTTTGGTATTGCCCGTGATGTTACCCTGCAGGAACAAAGTGCCGAGCGCCTACGCCAGAGTGAAGCAAGCCTGAAGCAGGCACAACAATTGTCCGGGATCGGCAGTTGGGAGTGGGATACAGTGAAGAACACCCATACTTGGTCAGAACAGGTTTTTGCCATTTATGGATTAGCCCCCAAAGAGGCCTTAGATCTTGAGAAGGTCCAGTCGCTCTTCACGCCAGAAAGCTGGCAAAAATTGAACCAAGCAGTCACGCACTGTTTAGCTACGGGCATTTCCTATGAATGTGAAGCTGAATTATTCGAGGCGGAAACCTCAGCTAAAAAATGGATCATGGCCCGTGGTCAAGCGACGCTGGATGAGCAGGGCAAGGTGATTAAACTCCATGGCACAGTGCAGGACATTACTCAATCACGCATATTACAACAGCAAATTGCCGCCCAAACGGCGTTATTACAGCGGGTTATCCAGGGCTCAGAGCAAGGGTACTGGGACTGGAATGTGGCAACGGGCGAGGTGCAGGTCAGCCAAAAGTTTGAGTCGATTTTAGGTTACTCTGCGGGTGAAATCCAACTTACTGTGGATAACTGGACCCAGTTTGTGCATGAAGATGATTGGGCGGACGTGAAAAGGATCGTACGACAACACTTACTGCAGCAGAGTGCGAGCATAGAGCTGGAAATACGCTGCAGGAAAAAGTCAGGGGATTTTTGCTGGGTACTCTGCAAGGGCCGTGTCGTGGAATCAGACAGTTGTGGTCGCCCCTTGATGATTTCAGGGACTCAATCGGATATCACTCAGTTAAAAAATCATGAGGCAGAACTCGATAGGGTGGCAAATTATGATGTACTCACCGGATTACCGAATCGGCGGTTACTCGTCGATAGGTTTAAACAGACGATTTCCCGGGTAAACCGTCATAGTAGCCTGTGCGCCGTGTGCTATCTCGATCTCGATGGTTTTAAAGTGGTTAACGATCAATATGGCCATGATGTGGGCGATCAATTGCTGATCGCGATAGTCGAGCAGCTTTTACATATTATGCGCGAGCAAGATACCTTGGCACGGGTGGGGGGAGACGAATTTATTGCATTATTTGAAATTGGTTCCGAAATCGAGTGTATTCAAATCCTTGAGCGAATGCTGGGAGCGATAGATCAAACCATTTATATTGGAGATAAGCCACTGCGTCTAACGGCGAGTATTGGCGTTAGTTTATACCCTGAGGACAATGTCGATCCCGATATTCTGCTGCGCCACGCCGACCATGCTATGTATATGGCTAAAGCGGCGGGTAAGAATTGTTTTCAAATGTTTGACCATGATGTTGAACGAAAAATGATCGCGAAAAGGCAATGGTTAGAGGAGCTAAAAGCCGCCTTTGCGAGACGGGAGTTTGTGCTTTTCTATCAACCTAAAGTCAACCTTGCCACTGGCGAAGTCATAGGGGCTGAAGCACTTATACGTTGGTTACATCCGCAACGGGGTATCTTGCCGCCTAGCGCCTTTTTACCCGACATCGAGGGCAGCGAACTTGAAATCCCCTTGGGGGAATGGGTTATTAATACAGCGATGGCACAGCTGCAAACTTGGCATCAAAAGGGGCTAAATATTCAGATCAGCGTCAATGTGAGCGCGCGGCAGCTTCTTACGGATCACTTTTATGATTTTTTGAAACAAGCTTTGGCCTATTACCCCGATGTGCCAGCGTCAGCTCTCGAACTGGAGATCCTCGAGAGCGCAGCCATCAAAGATATGCCCCTTGCCATTGCGATTTTAAATGAATGTGCCAGCCTAGGGGTGCATTTCTCCCTCGATGATTTTGGTACTGGCTATTCTTCCTTGACTTACCTGCGTAAGCTGCCTATTTCAACCCTAAAGATAGATCAGAGCTTTATCCGTGACATGCTGGAGGATCAGGATGATCTGCGGATTGTCGAAGGCGTGGTTCGGCTGGCGAGTGTGTTTAATTTAGGTGTCATAGCCGAAGGCGTTGAGAGTATTGCCCATGGCATAAAACTGGCCGAACTTGGCTGCGAGATGTGCCAAGGTTACGGTATTGCTCACCCTATGTATGTCGATGATTTTATCAACTGGTATGAAAATTGGCCTTTGCAATACGCGCAAATGCAATTGGGATTAATGCATATCGAGAGCCAATCCCCTTAAATGGTCGTTTCAAATGAGAGATTATTTGATCTGTTTTTAGGTGAATTTCATTTATGCTTCGACTCTTTTAGATAACGGATTAGCTATGCGTCTACTGAAATCGACCCAGAACCCCTCGATAAATTTACTCACGGCACGCGTTTTTTACCGCCGAGCTGCCCGCGCGATAGTGTTATCGGGTGAAGATATTTTGCTGCTCTACACTCAAAAATACCGTGACTATAGCTTACCCGGCGGTGGGATAGATGACGGTGAGAGTCTCGAGGCTGGGCTTGTCCGCGAGTTGCAGGAAGAAACTGGCGCCTTAGACATTCAAGTGTTGGCGCCCTTTGGTCGTTACGAAGAGTTTCGACCTTGGTACCGTGAAGGGGCGAATGTCGTGCACATGGAGTCATTCTGTTATCTGTGCCGTATCGACACCGCACTGGGGGAGCGTGGTTTAGGGGCGACTCGATTAGAAGCCCATGAGATTAAAAATGGCATGCGGCCCGAATGGCTCAATATCCATCAAGCTATTGCCCATAATGAAGATATTCAGCGTAATTATCCCCAGAAAGGCCAGTCGATAGAGCGTGAAATTTTTCTATTAAAACAAATCGCACTAGAGCTAATTTAGGTTTTATTGCTTTTAAATCATCAGTTAAATCACTGTCAGTTAAATAACTGTCAGATAAATACACAGAAAGTGGCTCATGGCCCCGCCGAGCACAAATAAATGCCAAATCGCATGGTTGAAGGGGATGCGTTTACCCACGTAAAAAATCACCCCTAAGGTGTAAAAAAGCCCGCCTAAAATCAATAAATTAAACCCCAGTTCCGTCATCGATGCCGTCAAATCGCCGATCACAGTGACGCATAACCAGCCCATGGCAAGGTATAGCACTAGACTTAACTTTTTGAATTTATGAATAAATAGCGTTTTAAATAAGATACCGCCAATCGCCAGTGACCAAATTGCCGTGAGGATGACGGTGGACTGTGTTCCCTGCAGGCTAATCAGCATCAGCGGTGTATAAGTGCCCGCGATTAAACAATAAATGGCACAATGATCGGCAATCTTAAGTTTATGCTTCCATCGTCTATTGGTCACACTGTGGTATAGGGTTGAGCATAAAAATAACACTATGATACTGGCACCATAAATAATGACACCTGTAAGTTGAGTATTTGAAAGGTGCCCCGCGCCCTTTAATAGCATTAAGATTAAGCCCACGACGCCGGCAATAACGCCTAGGGAATGGCTAATGCTATTAGCAATCTCTTCACTTAGGCTGTATTCATTGGTGTGCAATGGTTTTTCTCTGCTGACTTTGGGGTCGATTATACTCTGGCTTGGCATAGGGCTTATTCACTCGATAGCGATAATGAGCGAGTCTAACAGTAGATGAAATTGAAAGCCATATTTAGCTTACGCGTGTAAGCTGATTTGTTTTTTGTTCGGATGAATAAAGTTAAAAACGCCCGTTTAATGGCTGTTTATCAACATCAAAGTTTGACCACCGTAACTTGTTATTCATTGCAATTAAAGCAAAAATCTACGTCATTTGAAGGAAAGCTTACGTCAATTAAAGCGAAACCCTTGGAACTTTGTTTGAGTCATTTTCTCTAATTTGCGTTAGAGATAAATGGATTAGTTCAGTTCTAGGGGATGGATGTTGCCTTTTCAACCTGATTTAGCACTTAGTCATACCAAGGGTTCCAAAGCCGATAACATGTCCGCGGCGGAGGGATTCATGCCCATTAAATGCTTTACCCAAAGTGTATCAGGAGTGTCGTTCGATACGAACTTGCCATTCGATTTAATGGATAAGCAAGATAATAGAGGTGTATTGCAGGGAAAACAGCGTCTTGGCTGGGGATATCGATTAAACATTTCGAATTTCAAACTATTAATGGGGGTGATATTCGCCCACGGTTTATTGTTATACCTCTTGGTTTTTTTATGGCGCAGCCAACAGGGTGAATTAGGTTTATCCCTGGCCGAGCGGGCTCCTAAGGTGAGCGCACTTAAGGCTTACTTTATTTATGCGCCATCAACACAGTCAAAGCTTGATGATAGAGAGACGCCCTCAACAAAAGCGCCCACACAGGCCGTGACTATTCAGCCAGACAATGCGTCGCAGGGTAAACTAGTCGAGTCAGTGGTTATGCAATCTAAACCTACACCTAAGACTGTGTCTAAAGCAGAGCTTAAACCAGAGTCTGAACCAGTGCTTAAAGCAGAACCTAAACCAGAGTCTAAATCGGTAACAAGCACTAAATCCGAAGCTTTACAGGTTCCTAATACAGATAAAACAGCGGTTAAATCTGTTAGTACAGCAAAGGCGTCAACTCAGTCGACGCAGTCGCAAACACTAGAGTCCAGCGAAGGCGCAACAAGTACCAAAGAAATAGGTGCTCAGGGATTAGCGCCAAGCGCGAGTGTCGGACTATTCACCCAGCAATATTTTGAACGTCAGCGTGAACAAGCGCTCGATGATCTCGTGATTGAACAGGCCGATAAATTCACCCGTAAATCGAATATGAGTGAAATGAGCCCAGAGATGGAACTGTTGTTTGTCCCTAACGCCGATGATTTTAGCGGGCCAACAAGCTTAGATTTGGCGCTTGATCCGAATCGTATTGTGCGTAAAGGGGACACTTGTTATCGCGTGGTACAAGTCGGGACTCAAGTTAATCCTTACGCCGAAAATTTAGGCTTCCCATTTGACTGTAGTGGTAAAAAAATCAATCAAGCGATTGATGATGCCATTCAATCTCGATTAAATAAAATGATGCTCAAACCCCATAAATAGCGACTTTCTTTTATGATTTATTTTCACTTCAATTGCAGATTATTTGGTTTGTAAATTTTATTTTCTATAAAAACAAATAATTATGCGTCTTTTGTTTTGATTTATATTGACGGGTTTTAATTGTTATTTCCCTTGTTTGTTGCTGCCGCTTCTGTCTATACTGCACACTCATCTTGTCGGAGTGCCTCTTGGCTGAGACCGTTTATTCGGGATCCGTTGAACCTGATCAGGTTAAAACCTGCGAAGGAAACAAGCGTAATAACACCCATTAAATCGTGGATCATAGTGGACAGATCACAAATGATTCAGGCTGATTTAATCGTTATTGAGCAATGAAACCTAAGTGTGCCTTTTCGGCATTTAGGCTCGATTGACTCAGCTATCAACAACTCAAGTCTCCAGACAAGCAACTCTATTTTTTTAAAGTGAGATTGCTTATGTCCAGTTCGAATCAACAATACACATCGGCCAACGCGGCCAGCAAAGCGCCGAGTCGCCGCGAAACCCGCGCCCAAGCCCAAGCCTTTATCGATACGTTAGCGCCGCTGCAACATCCTAATTCACAAAAGATTTATCTCGAAGGTTCCAGTGCCGATATTCGCGTTGGCATGCGGCAAATCCTGCAGACTGACACCCTTGTCGGCGGGACGGCTGAGGCGCCTATCATGGAAAAAAATCCGCCAATTCGCGTGTACGATTGCGCCGGACCCTATTCGGATCCTGAGGCCGACATCAATGTGCGTCTAGGCCTTGGTAAATTAAGACAAAACTGGATCCTAGCCCGCAACGATACAGAGCAATTACTCTGTGCCACCTCAGATTTTACCCAACAAAGACTCGCCGACGATGGGCTAGACCATTTGCGTTTCGAAGCTGGTTCAAATTCTATTGTCCGCCCACGCAGAGCGCTGCCGGGCAAACGAGTCAGCCAATTACACTATGCCCGTCAAGGGATTATCACGCCCGAAATGGAATATGTGGCGATCCGCGAGAACATGGCACTCGCCGAAGTACAGGATGAAATCCTCAATCGTAAAGCCAAGGGCGAAGCCTTTGGTGCCTTAGTCGGCGAACCGATTACCGCCGAATTTGTCCGCGCCGAAGTTGCCCGTGGCCGCGCGATTATTCCGCTGAATATTAACCATCCCGAAGCCGAACCTATGATCATTGGGCGTAACTTTCTAGTGAAAGTGAACGCCAATATTGGTAATTCTGCGGTGACGTCTTCCATCGAAGAAGAAGTGGAAAAGCTTGTCTGGTCAACCCGTTGGGGCGCAGATACGGTAATGGATTTATCCACGGGCCGTTATATCCACGAAACTCGCGAATGGATCATCCGTAACTCGCCAGTGCCCATTGGCACAGTGCCGATTTATCAAGCGCTGGAGAAAGTGAACGGCGTGGCCGAGGATTTAACCTGGGAAGTGTTCCGCGATACCTTGATTGAACAAGCGGAGCAAGGTGTTGATTACTTTACGATTCATGCTGGTGTACTGCTTCGTTATGTGCCGATGACGGCTAAACGCGTTACTGGGATTGTCTCCCGCGGCGGTTCTATCATGGCCAAATGGTGCCTGAGTCACCATAAAGAAAATTTCCTCTACAGCCATTTTCGTGAGATCTGTGAGCTTTGCGTCGCCTACGATGTATCTCTGTCTTTAGGTGATGGCATGCGCCCAGGATCGATTGCCGACGCCAATGATGCTGCCCAGTTTGCAGAGCTTGAAACCTTAGGCGAGCTAGTCAAAATCGCCTGGGAATACGACGTACAAACCATTATCGAAGGGCCGGGGCATATCCCGATGCAGCTCATTAAAGAGAACATGGACAAGCAGTTAGCTCACTGCGATGAAGCGCCGTTTTACACCCTTGGCCCACAAATTACCGATATCGCCCCTGGGTATGATCATTTTACCTCCGGCATAGGTGCGGCCATGATCGCTTGGTACGGCTGCGCCATGTTGTGTTACGTCACGCCAAAGGAACACTTAGGATTACCGAATAAACAAGATGTTAAGCAAGGTTTGATTGCTTACAAGATTGCCGCCCATGCCGCCGATGTGGCCAAAGGTCATCCGAGTGCGCAAATTCGTGATAATGCGCTTTCAAAGGCGCGGTTCGAATTCCGCTGGGAAGATCAATATAACCTAGGGCTCGATCCTGACACCGCGCGGGCTTATCACGATGAATCTTTACCGCAGGAATCGGCCAAAGTCGCGCATTTTTGTTCTATGTGCGGCCCTAAATTTTGTTCGATGAAAATCACCCAAGATGTGCGCGCCTATGCCGCAGGTTTAGAAGCAACACAAACGAAGGCAGAGTCAAAGCCAGAACCCGTTGAAGCAGTTGCCCAAGTCATGCAAGTTACAATCAAGACGCCGCAGGAATTGGAAGCGGCTATGGCGCTAAAATCGGCAGAATTTACCGCCTCCGGCGCCGAGCTTTATCACGTGAAAGACAAGCATGTGATAGACAAGCAGGTAAAAGACAAGCTTGTCGCCGAAGCTGAGGAAGCCTAATTATGCTGGGTATTCATGGGGATAATGCGTCCATGAATACCGCTCGCCCCGCGATTGTTTGGACTATAGCCGGTTCAGACAGTGGCGGTGGTGCCGGTATTCAGGCGGACTTAGCGACGATTCAAGATTTGGGCTGTCATGGTTGCAGTGTGATCACCACAGTGACGGCGCAAAGCTCTGTGGCGGTCACTTTAGTCGAACCCGTATCGGCGGCGATGTTAATGGCTCAGCTGACGACTTTACTTTCCGACTTGCCACCCAAAGCAATTAAAATCGGTTTACTGGCGGATCAATCACAAGTCGCATTATTGGCAGATTGGCTGGTGAGTTTTAAAAGCCACTATCCAAGCGTGCCCGTGATTGTCGATCCTGTGATGGTCGCCAGTTGTGGCGATGCATTAGCAGTAGATAACTGTCAGGATATAAAAAGTGCGGCCAAATCAGCCTTAGATTTTAGGCTTTTCAAAGGTTTAATTGAACTTATCACGCCCAATGTGCTTGAACTTGGGCGGTTAACTCACAGTGATGTTACAACGAAAGCGCAATTCGCTGCCGCGGCACTGGCTTTATCCCAGAGTCTTGATTGCAGTGTGCTCGCCAAAGGGGGTGATGTAAACTTTGGCAGCACTGACATTCTTGCTGATACTCATGCTCAAACTCACGCTAGCGCTCACGATAGTACTCAGGCTAATGCTCGCGATAGCAACGGCTGGGATCTTGAGCTTGCCGAGGATTATCTAGTTTGTCGTCAAGTGCGTGCGAGCTCTGAGCTGCATCAAAATGGGCGTTTCTGGTTGGCAAGCCCGCGGGTTAATACCCGCCATAACCATGGCAGTGGCTGCACTTTGTCATCGGCCATTGCCGCTGTGTTAGCGCAGGGGTTTGTCTTGCAAGATGCGGTGGTGGTTGCCAAAGCCTACGTGGGTCAAGGCTTAAGCGCGGCGATTGGCTTAGGGCAAGGCCCTGGGCCGCTGGCCCGTATGGGGTGGCCAAATGACTTGTTCCGCTATGCCAAGATCAGGCCGTGTGATGACAATTTTATTAATCATCATCTTAAGCAAAACCTTGGTGCTGGCAGTGATTTAGCAGCAACAGTTTTATCTGCAAAAGATCTGGCAAGGGCTCAGGAAAGAATAGCCTCGACGCCAGCTCAAAATATTTTACCCCACGGGTTTAAAGCGCTCGATGCCGATCTTGGTGTGTACCCCGTAGTGAATGATTTAGCCATGTTGGAAAGTTTGTTAGCTGCCGGCGTTAAAACCGTGCAGTTACGGATAAAAACAGATACCAGCGGGTCAACCGCTGCAGCGCCACCCGAATCTGATTTAGATGAGTCTGCGCTAAATAGATGTGAGTCAGGCAAATCTAAGTCAGGCGAACCTGAGCTAATTGGCTCTGAATTAGAAGCAAAAATTCAAACGGCCATTGCCTTAGGTAAACATTTTAATGCGCAGCTTTTTATCAATGATCACTGGCAGTTAGCAATAAAATACCATGCCTTTGGGATACATTTAGGCCAAGAAGATCTCGCTGTAGCTGACTTAGCCGCCATAAAAGCGGCGGGACTTGCGCTTGGCATATCGAGCCACAGTTATTTCGAGCTGTTATTGGCCCATCAATACTCGCCATCCTATATAGCGCTTGGACATATATTCCCCACCACAACGAAGCAAATGCCTTCGGCGCCCCAAGGGCTCGCAAAACTTAAACACTATGTGGCGTTACTCCAAGACCATTATCCCTTGGTCGCCATTGGCGGCATCGACTTAGATAATCTAGCAGAAGTGAAAGCCACGGGGGTGGGCAATATTGCTGTGGTGCGGGCTATAACCGAAGCTCAGGATCCAGTCGCAGCCTTTGCAGCGCTGAGCCAAGCTTGGGAGCCATATTTGGGTGCTAAGTGCATGCTAAACATGAGCACAAATAAACCGCTTTATAATGGCGAGACGGTCAGTGGCAAAACACTTAGCGATGCTGATTTTATGCGTTATTCCCGACAAGTCTTACTGCCAGAAGTCGGTGAGGCAGGGCAATTGCAACTGGCCGACGCTAGCGTTGTTATTGTTGGGCTTGGCGGCTTAGGCCAATTGGCGGCGCAGTATCTGGCTTGCGCTGGTATTGGCAACTTGACGTTAATCGATATGGATAAGGTTGAAGTATCGAATCTGCCAAGACAATTGTTATTCAACGATGGCGATATTGGGCTCAATAAAGCGCGAGTTGCCAAGCAAAAGCTCAAAGGCTTAGCGCCGCAGTGCACTGTGACTGCCCATGAAACAGCATTTAATGCAGAAACTGCAGTTCATCTTTTGGCTGATATTTTACTGGCAAAACAACAAGGTAAAAGGGTGCTAGTGCTTGACTGCACCGATAATTTTGCGACTCGCCAAGGCATTAATCGCCGTTGTATCGAAGCAGCTTTACCTTTAGTTAGCGCGTCAATCGCGGCATTTAGTGGTCAATTATTCGCGGTCGATCAAATTCGGTTCCCCTCCGGTGGTTGCTATCACTGTATTTTCCCCGCGCAGACGAGAGTGCCGCAGAGTTGCAGCACCCAAGGCGTGCTCGGGCCGAGTGTGGGCGTGATGGCGTCAATGCAATCCTTAGTCGCAATGCAACTCTTGCTGAGTGAGGACAGCGGTTGTGATGCACCTAAAAATGCCTTGTTGGGGCGCTTTTGGCGCTTTGATGCTAAATCACTTTTATGGACCGCAGCGACATTAACGCGGGATCCCCACTGTGATGTATGTCGTCCAAAAGGGGTCTATCTATCATCAATTAAAGATATTTTTTAGGTTTGATATGATTTTAATTCACATAAATAATGTCCCACAGTCCTTATCTGAACCGACGTCACTGGCGGCGGTGATCCTCGCGCAAAATATTGCCCTCGATTCGGTTGCTATCGTGTTGAATGCCGAGGTGGTTCCGCGCAACCGCTGGCAATCTATTCTCTGCCAACATGAAGATAAATTAGAACTTTTTTCAGCTGTAGCGGGAGGCTAGTATGTTAAAGATTGCCGATGTGGAGTTTGAATCACGGTTATTTACCGGAACGGGAAAATTCAGCAATAGCCAAGTGATGCTTGAGGCGATAACGGCTTCAAAATCGCAGTTAGTGACAGTTGCGATGAAAAGAATTGATTTTAAAATGGGGCTTGATGATTTGCTCACGCCGTTACGTCAAGCGGGTGTTCGGCTATTGCCTAACACTTCGGGGGCGAGAAACGCCAAGGAAGCGGTGTTTGCGGCTGAGCTTGCCCGTGAAATGCTGAGCACTTCGTGGATTAAGCTCGAAATCCACCCGGATCCTAAGTACCTAATGCCCGATGCGATAGAAACTTTCGCCGCGGCCAAAATCCTCTGCGAGAAAGGTTTTACCGTGTTGCCCTATGTGCATGCCGATCCGGTACTGTGTCGGCGATTAGAAGAAGTTGGCTGCGCTGCGGTTATGCCACTGGCGAGTCCGATTGGTAGTAATCAAGGTTTAGTGACTGAAAGCTTTTTAAAAATCATCATAGAGCAGTCGCGGGTGCCAGTGGTGATCGACGCCGGCATTGGCGCACCTTCACAGGCTGCGCGGGCAATGGAGCTGGGCGCCGATGCTGTGCTCGTCAACACAGCTATCGCCAGCAGCGCATCGCCGATAGTGATGGCCGAGTGCTTTAAGGAGGCGGTGCAATGTGGCAGACGGGCCTTTGAAGCTGGGCTTGGCCGAGTACAAACGGGCGCGGTACATACCAGCCCTCTGACGGGATTTTTAAACCAATGAGTTTTGTAGCGGAATTTGCCAAGATCCCACGGGATAAACTGTTACTCGATTTGTATTCTTGCACGGCCCAAGATGTCGAGCGGGCGTTAGTGAGCCCCGCAGGGGATTTACGCAGCTTACTGGCCTTATTATCACCTGCGGCAGAGCCTTATATCGAAACCATGGCGCAGCACTCTGCGGTGCTGACGCGGCAGCGATTTGGCACAAATCTGGGCATGTATTTACCGCTATATGTCTCGAATCTGTGCGCTAATGAATGTGATTACTGTGGTTTTAGCATGAGTAACAAACTTAAACGCAAAACCTTGAATGAGCAGGAGTTGATGGCCGAAATGGCCATTATTAAACACCGCGGCTTCGATTCTATTTTACTGGTGTCGGGTGAGCATGAAACTAAGGTCGGTATCGATTATTTCAAACAGATTTTACCATTGGTAAAGCCGCAATTTAGCCATGTGGCGATGGAGGTCCAGCCCATGGGTGAGGATCATTACCGACAGTTAGTCGCACTAGGTTTAGATGCGGTGATGATTTATCAAGAGACCTATCAACCTGAAACCTATGCCAAACACCATACGCGGGGTAAAAAGCAGGATTTTGCCAATCGTTTAGAAACTCCAGATAGGATAGCGAGGGCGGGCGTCGATAAAATTGGTCTTGGGGTATTACTGGGGCTGGATGATTGGCGTTTAGATGCGTTAATGATGGGTTATCACTTAGATTATTTAGAGAAGCGCTATTGGCGCACGCGCTTTAGTATCTCGCTGCCACGGCTAAGGCCTTGTACTGGCGGGATCTCCCCAAAAGTCATGCTATCGGATCTAGGTTTAGTGCAAATGATTTGTGCATTTAGACTTTTTAATCATCAGCTTGATATCAGCATGTCGACAAGGGAAAGCCCTGAGCTGAGGGATAATCTACTGCCTCTTGGGATCACGCAAATCAGTGCCGGCAGCTCGACCCAACCGGGGGGCTATCAAGCACCCGACAGTCAACTCGATCAGTTTGAGATAAGCGATGATCGCAGTGTTGAGCAAGTCATCGAACAGATGCAACGGCAGGGTTTTCATCCAGTATTTAAGGATTGGGAATCGGCGTGGATTGTGGCATAAATCCCGGAGAAAATATGGCTCGAAACGGCGATAGACCTGTACATTCAGGGTGGCTTGGTTAATAATTAACCCATTATCACAGGAGCAGGAATACCGTTATGCAAATTCAATCTGCTTATTCATCCGGTCTGCAGGGCTTGCAAAGTGCTCAATCAGGGTTGACTCAAGCGACGATCGATGTGGCTAAACCGACACCGACTCAGAGTTCCACCCCGGCAGAGCCCAGCAAAGAAGTGGCGCAAACCGATAAAGTTTCGGCATTACTCGCCGCCAATGAGTCATTAAGGCAAGGTGAAGCATCGGCCGAAGTGATTGAGGCCGAATCAGAAACCATAGGCTCGATCATTGATATCAAGGTTTAAATACTATGTCTGTCGTGGCGCTATCATCCAAGGTTGGAGCGCCATCCTCTTCGTTTTTAGGGCATGATAAGCCGCAGCATCAAACTAAGATTTATCAAGGCGATAAGGTTTATCAAGGAGCGAGCGCTCAGGCGGCATTAACTCAAACCGCTGTAACCTCACTGTTCAGCTCCCCTAAAATTGAAGCGAGTGGGCCGATTGAACCCCAGTTGACCAGTGTTACTGGCGAAGCTGGCCGCGCCTCTCTTCTTGCCCCTAGTTCAGATACTTTTCTCCCCAGCGTTGCCCTACATTCTGATAGCGCGAGCTTTAGTTTACTGACAGGCCCACGTTCCATAACTGGTATGCGTGATGGACAGATTGCCGCGCCGATGTCGACAGCTGTCGTACCATCAGTAACACTTGGGGCGCAACATGTTCCATCAATTGCTGCCACAGATGTGGCGGCCTTCGAGCCTTTTATCTCGGCATTCTCTGACATTGGAGGGAGCATTGGGGGAAATTCCTCCGCGATAGGAGCTTCTCCTTTACCACTTAGCCCAATGGACGGTGCTTTTTCCCAAGCGAGTGAGCCCACCGCCTCAGATATCGTGACTGACTCTGATGTTTTCGTGGGTGTTTCTAGGGAGGAGATAAGGGGGAATAATACCGCTGTCTCTGGAATAAACTCTTCTGCACCCAATGAACCTCCTTTGATTCCCGTTGAACAACAGCCCAGTAGCACCGAACAAAGCACCGAACAAAAGTCGATACAGGATCAATTTAACTCAGTGTTTGGCAAGTCTGTAAATGATGAAAAAGACGTTAAGACACAACAGGATAAAGCGGCGCGAGCGGAAGCAGCCCGTCAGCAGCAGGAAAAACAGCAAGCATTAGCTGCGATATTTGCGGCGCAAAACAGCCAAGCCCGGGTGAATGCACAGGGGGAAGAAGAACCTAAAAATGCAAAGCAAGCGCAATCCTCCGAAATAGCTAAAGAGAAACAACAGCAAGACGAAGAGCAAGAGGCAGTCGAACAGCAAAAAGCACAGGTAGAAGCGCTTAAATCTCGGGATATAGAGGTCAAAGCCCATGAGCATGCCCATGCGACAGTTGGCGGTCAGTATGCCCAAAGTCCCAGTTTTAAATATCAAAAGGGCGCGGATGGGCAACGTTACGCAATTGATGGCGAAGTTCAAATTGATGTGTCCGCTGTGCCTGGCGATCCCCAAGCAACGATCAATAAAATGAAGCAAGTCTATGCGGCGGCCATGGCGCCCGTTGATCCTTCTAGTGCTGATATTCGCGTTGCCACAGAAGCCCTAAAGAAAATGGAAGAAGCTAAAGCATTACTGGCCGAGGAGCGTCAGAAGCAAATTGTGGATCAAGAAACAGTTCAAACTTTAATAGGTGCAGACGCCCAAATTGATGAGTTGCCTCCCCTTAAAGAACACCCAATTAACATAGCCGGAGAGGTGGATGCCTCGGGTAATATTGCAAAGCCCCAGGAAGCGGCTTCGACACCAGTCACAGAAGCGATTGATAAGATAAAACAAACAATAGCGGAGCAGATATCTTCACATTCGACAACTGAAGATGAGGCTATTACTGAGAGTGTTGAGCCTCCTGAGCCTCCAACGGCCACATTAGCCTTTAATGCTACGCCACCACAAAATAGCCATGGCAACTCTAGGGCGGCATTACATAGGGAAGCCTCTTTGGCCCAAATGGAAAATGGCGCAACGCGTTTTTACACTTCGGTTGGTCATCAACAAGCCCGTTTTCTTGACGTCAGTGTGTAGGCTAAGAGTATTTGCCCTAAGCCCTAAGCCCTAAGCCCTAAGCCCTAAATACTGGCATATTGAGCGGATTAATCACTTCATTCTATCGTTGTTATGCTGTGGTGTTTTGATCATGGTGTTTTAAGATCATTGCGGCGAGTAACTTTGATGCCGGGCCCTGCTGATCGCGATTGGGGATCACTAGACTCAAGATGATCCGGCGTTTTTGGCTGCCCTGTAAATGCAAGCGCACTAATCCCCCCGAGGCCAATTCCTCTTGAATAAGGAATGAAGGTATCCAGCAAAACCCAATTCCTTGCTTTAAGATCACTTTTGCCTCATGGAAATTGGAGACAGTCCAGCGCTGCTCAGCCTTAAGCCAGCCGATATCGATATTGGATTGCACTCCAGTATCTTTAATGACCAGCTGTAGGTGCTGCGCCAGAAGTTTATCATCATCGAGGGTGCCTATTTCGGCGAGAGGGTGACTTGGATGGCAAACTAGATGAAGTTCGTGTTCACACAAAGGCTCGGATAAATAGCCTTTTGGCGGAATGCCGGCACAGATAGCAATATCCACTTTATTCTGTTGGATCAACTCTTGGGTTCCGGTGATCACTGAGTCCAACACTATGATACGAGTGCCGCGACTATGGGGCAGAAAATCATTGAGGGCGCAGACTAGGCTCTCCATTGGATAGACAATTTCGCGGGCGATAGTGAGTGTGGGCTCCCAGCCTTGCTCAAGATTGCTGGCAAGTTGCTCTAACTCGCTAACCGCTTGAGTGACATGGCGAGAACGGCGCAATAGCACTTCACCTTGCTGGGTGAGATAGGCTTTACGCCCTTTAACCTCCAGCAGCTCTATCCCAAGTTGGTGCTGCAATTTGGCCACGGCATGATTGAGGGACGACTGACTCTTATTCAGTTTTTCAGCCGCTTGGGCATACCCGCCGAAATCGACGACGGCTTGCAGAATACGCCACTGTTCTAGGGTGGATTTAGCCCGAGTCATAATAGTCTCAAAAAAACGATAGATAGGGGCTTATAGTGGCGGCTAATTATCATTTTTTCAATTAATTCCGCATATACAACGGGTAAAGCGCGGGCTTATTGTTTTTGGTTTTGCCCTTCAGTTACGGCTTTAGCCATTCTCTGAATGAGGGATGCGGGATCGATGGGATCACCAAGGCAGGCACTCAACTGGCTGCTTAAGGTGAGTGCATCCTCATTGACAACCAGAAGTTGAAATAAATCGGCTTTATCTTGGGTATTTAGGGTGGTTTGATAGATGAACTGTGCTAATGCTGACTGCCAAAGGGACTGATAATAGAGAGGCCCTTCGTTAGCTATGGCATTGAAGCTATATTGATAATGGCTGGATTGCGGCCAACTCTGGCCAAAACTCTTTTCAAATTCAGCACTAAGATCGGGGTAACTTTGTGTGTTTAAGTCCTGGGAAAAATCTAACGCAACCTTAGCGCGAAAGACTTTCATTTGTTTTGCATAGGCTTTAGCAAGTGAGCCCCGCTCATTGAGATAATCTGCTGCAAACTCTGGAAAAAGCTCATGGCGTAGCACTTCGGCCAACCATAGGCTTGGTAGCTGATTGCTATCCATGGTTGGGGCTAAGGTATTATTGAGGTAAAAGTGGCTACCCCGGGCAAGGGCTGTGATGGCCTCGGCAATGGCTTGGGTAAATTGCTCTATATCTTTGTAACTACTGAGCTGTGGTTTGAGATCTAAGGCCTGTTGCCCAAATTGCTGGCCTATAATACTTTGACGCAGCGTCTGTTGGTTATTGCGGCGATGCTGCGCTTCATCGAAGGAAATATAAAGTTCACCCAGTAATCTTTGTTGATGGTAGACGCGAACCATTTGCTGTGTTGGCAATTTGCCCTGTTGCTGAGGGAGCAAGGACTCAAACTTAAGCCCCATAGTGGCTAAATAGGTAAAACCTTCACTGAGCATGGCCTGAGTCGATATTATTGGACCATCGGCAGCGTTCAGCGTTGCTAAATGTCGACCAAGATCCCAAGGGGCAACATTGATAACCTCTGTTTGGCTGTCGAGAAACGCTTTTACTAACGAGGGGGATGAGAGCTGCTGCGAATTCAAACGCAAACTGGCGTAATCGTTAAAACCTGCGGCAGTTGCAGCCTCTTGCCATAGAACGGCGATGCGGCTCAGTGCCGTTTGGTTGTATTTACTCGCTCGTCCTTGGTAGGCCTGCCACACAGTTTGGCGGCACTGTGGATCGGTTTGTTTCAGCAGATAATTGGCAATGATGCCAGAAAATGGCTCGCTCTTAGGCTCGTTGGTTTGCTCATCTAACACTATTTCCCCTGAGCTATATTGCGCTTCTGTGGGGAGTTGGCATTGACCATTTTGGATATCGAGACTCAGTTGTTGGCTTGCCAATCCCCGTCGAATACTCGCCTGGGCTGTGTGCAGTTTGGCTTTATAGTTCAGCTCCCAATGCTGACTTAACAAGGACTTAAGCTGCGAACCCAGTAATACTTGCTCGCGATTACCTTGGCTTAATGCATCGGAAAGCTGTTTAAATTCAGCTTGATTCACTAAGTTGCTGAGTGTGTCGGCTAAGTGTAACTGGCATTGCAGTAGACCTTGCCGCTCCTCGCTCGAGAGGTTGAAACCGCGGTAATACTTCAACCTGTCATTGATATTATTCAGCCCTATGGCCTGTTGTTCTAACACTAAGGCTTGCTCAGCCAGTGACAGATCCAGTGGCGTATCGGGCGTTAAAGCACCATTTTCTAAGGCATCAACTTTGCGATCCTTGAGAATGGCAAAGGCGCTTGTTAGCTCGATACTGGGCAATCGCAAACATTGTTCGACTAACAGCGGCACAGGGCTTGGCGCTGCGTTTACCGCAGCCGAGGACAGTAAACAAAGGGCTAGGCTAGCGGTTAAGGTGGTTTTTAGTATCGGCATTGGGCTTTGCAACTGTCATAGAAAAACCATGGTTTATCCGCTAATTGAGATCAAAGTTAGGCTGATTTTTCACCGCAATAATCGTGGCACGCTTGGGCGCCGGATAACCTTCAATCGTTTTTGTGATATCCGTTGGATCTAGGTATTCAACCAGTGACTCATTGGGCATCCAGTCGGTACGTCGCTGCTCAGCAAGGGCGGTGACATCAATATCGACGCAACGTATGTCGGTGAAATCACACTTCTTTAACCAGAGCATTAAAGCTGCGACCGATGGAATAAACCATACATTATTCATCTTGCCATATCTATCCTGGGGAACGAGTACGGTATTTTCATCGCCATCGATGACTAAGGTTTCTAACACTAGCTCACCGCCCATGCGCAATTGATCCCGCAATTGCAGCAAATGATCGATAGGTGAGCGTCTGTGATACAACACCCCCATGGAGAAAACGGTATCGAAGGCATCGAGTGGGGGTAATTCTTCAATCCCCAGAGGTAAAAGGTGCACGGGGTGGTGGTTGCCGGCTAATCGTTTTACCGCTTCAAACTGGCATAAAAACAATGGCGAAGGATCGATACCTACCACACGTTGTGCCCCTGCGCCCAACATGCGCCACATGTGATAACCACTGCCACAGCCGACATCGAGCACGGTTCGATTATTGAGCGGTGAAATATGCTGTTTTACCCGATCCCATTTCCAATCGCTGCGCCATTCGGTATCGATATGAATACCGTGAATATGAAAAGGCCCCTTACGCCAAGGCATAAAGAGGCGTAAAAGATTTTCTAACTTTTCCTTTTCACCAGGACTGAGCTGCTCACCGGTGCCAACGGTGACACTATCGATAAAATCCACTTGATCCGGCACTGGGTAGTTAAGCTTATTGAGCACTTTTTCCCATTTAGGTAAGTTGCCGTGTTTATGCTCCCGTTGCCATTTACCCAAAATACTGGGGAGGGTTTCGAGCCAATGCTGCAGATTTGAATCGGCGATTTGTTGGTAAAACGAGCTAAAACTGATCACTTGATGGCTACCATAGATGCAAAATTAAAACATTGAAACCAAAGACTAAAGTGGCTAAATCCTTGGCTAGTAAGGCGCTGTTGGTGCGTGGTTAAGGTGTCGGGTTTCATCACATTTTCCAGCGCGCTGCGCTTTTGGCTAATTTCGAGTTCGCTATAGCCGTTGGCCCGCTTGAAATCTAAATGTTGCTCTTCGAGTAAGGTTTGGATAGGGGCATCCTCGAAGCGAATTTTTTCCGAGAGCACGAGTATGCCACCGGGATTGAGGCCTCGATAAATTTTAGCGATCAGCGCATCTCTATCTTCTGGCGGTAAAAATTGCAGGGTAAAATTGAGCACGACTAAAGAGGCATTTTGAATGTCAATATCACGGATATCACCACAGACAAGGTCGACATCGGTATCGCTCACATAGGCGCTTAAGTTTTCTTGGCAGCGCGCCACCATAGATTCACTATTATCTACGGCAATGATACGGCACTGACGGCCTTGGATTTGGCGGCGGATACTTAAGGTCGCAGCGCCTAGGGAACAACCTAAATCATAGATTTGCGTATTTGGTATGACGAAACGATGCGCAAAATCGCCTATGGTATTGATAATTTGCGTGTATCCAGGTACCGAGCGGCGGATCATGTCACTGAAGACGCCTGCCACTCGATTATCAAACTGGAAATCGCTAATGTGTTCATTCGGTTGAGCGTAGATCGTATCTTGAGAAGCGTTCATCTGGGTTTATCTCGGAAATTCAACCCGGCATTTTAACGAATCCCATTGATTAGCAGCAAGTCTCAGGCTAGTAATTTGCGATAAATTTTTGTCTAATATGCCAAAGATAACAAAATCGTTACATGTACATCAGGTACTAGGGACCCAACTTGAAGTTAGTGATCCATTTAATTGTGATCTTATGTTGCTGTTTTTGGAGCATGGCTGGACAGGCCAGCAATGCGCCCTCTATGCCACTTGTGGTGGTAATGGGAGAAGACAGCTTTCCCTACCAGTATGTCGATAGTGACGGTGAGCCCAGTGGTTTACTCGTGGATCTTTGGAAAGAATGGGCTAAGCAAACCCATACCGACATCATATTTGTCGCGCGCCATTGGCATGAATCCCTCGAGCAACTGCAGCAAGGTAAAGCCCAAGTTCATTTAGGCATGGGGAAAACCCCTGAACGTGAAGTGATATTTGATTTTGCGACCCCGATTGCCGATGTGGGGACTTATTTGTATTTGCATAAATCCTTGCAGGGTAAAAAATCGATTAATGAGTTGGTGCCCTATCAGATTGGGGTTGTTGCTGGCTCTTCCCACGAAGCGGAATTACACCGAATTGAACCTAAATTAGTTTTTAAACGCTATGAGAGCCGTGAAAAACTGCTCGCGGGTGTCGTATCGGGTGAGACTGTGGTGTTTGCAGGACTCGAGGGATACTTAAAAGACCCTTCGTCATCCCAAGATGTTTCGGCCAATTTCCCGACTACTGCACGGCTCCAAATAAAAGCGATGCAGTTTGTTCCCGCCGTACTCAAAGGTAATCAAGCTCTGCTCGATAAGATTAACCAAGGTTTTATGGCGTTAGATCCCCATTTTATTCAGCAAACTGAACGTCGCTGGCTTGGCTACCACAGTCAAAAAAATGGATTGGTGATCGCTATGCTGCTTGGCGCTGAGCCCTTTGTGGACCTTGGCGTTGATGGTTTACCCCACGGTTTATATGTTGACATGTGGCAATTGTGGTCTGAAAAAACCGGTATCGATATTGATTTTATTCCCGGTGATATGAGTGCCACTGTGAATGATGTCCGTCAAGGCTTGGCCGATGCACACATTGGATATCCAGAGAGTGATGATCTTAAAACGGGACTCAGCCGTGCATGGAAACTCTATACGGTAAAGAGCCGTTTATTTCTCTACCAACAGCAATTAACGGATTTACACCAGTTAAAGGGGAAACGCATAGGCGTACTACCGACAGCACCTTATCTTGTTAGCCTAAGGAAATCCCTGCCAGAGGTACCATTACGTTATTACGACTCTATGGATGCTATGGTGGCAGGGGCGAGGGCGGGTGAAATTGTCGGATTTGTCGCTTCGGGCGCTTGGACATCCCATTATTTGCTGCTCAATAAAGGCTGGTCCGAATTTCATCAATATCCCGATCTTGAGTTCTCGACCGATATCTATGTGTTAGCGCGCAGCGATGATCCTGGGCTGATACAGCGAATAGCGAACGGGTTTAGCAACATCAGCACCCAAGAGTTTGCCAATATTGAGCAAAAATGGATGCTCAATCCCAAGGACCATATCTTCAATGGCGCTGCCCATAACCAGATCATATTAACCCCCGAGGAACGCGCCTATATTGACGGACTAGGGGAAGTGAAAATGGGTTATCTCAAACAATGGTCTCCTATGGAATTTACCGATGAACAGGGCGAATTTGCAGGGATCAATAGTGATGTGGCCAAGCTGCTGCAAGAACAATTGCAGCTTAAGTTAACCGCCGTTGCCTTCGATGATTGGCATGGTCTTATGCAAGCCTTGCAGCAGGGTGAGATAGCCTTGGCGGGCAGTGTGGCTCAAACCGCAGAGCGCCAACAAAGGCTAGCGTTCAGTGATGCCTACTGGCCATCACCTTGGGGGCTGGTGTCGCAATTAGAACAAGTGTCCGTCTTTAATATCGCCCAATTAGCAGGACAAAGAGTCGCAGTGGTGGAAGGTTATCACTTGGTCGCCCAACTTATGGCGCTGCAGCCGTCACTCAAACTTGTACTTGTGCCTGATACTCAAGCCGGGCTTGACGCTGTGGCAAATGGCCATGCCGATGTGTTTATCGATAAAGTTGTGACCTTGGCCTCTGAGCTTAAAGCGGGTCAATACCCTTCGCTTAAGATGTCGCTCCTGAGTGACTTAGCCGATCAGCACAGCCATATAGGTGTTTATCCTCAGTTCAAACCATTAGTGCCGCTTATCAATAAAGTGCTGGCGCAGATTGATGCTAGGCGTCAGCAGCAGATCTATTCCCACTGGGTATCTTTCTCTGTGGAATCGGATAACAGTCAATATATTCAATGGCTGCGCTATTTACTCTTAGGGGTGCTGGCATTATCTGTGGTGATGGTTGCGGTGTTGGCGGTTAATCGAAGACTCAACCTTGAGATTACCCGTCGCCTTGCGGCGGAAAAGCGCCTGCTGTATGTGGCGAATCACGATGCGTTAACTCAGTTACCCAATCGTGCCTTACTCGACGATCGTTTATCCCAGGCCCTGTTATCACACCAAAGGGAGCAGTCTCATTTTGCCCTATTGTTTGTTGATTTAGACGGATTTAAGCAGATCAATGATCATTACGGACACCCTACTGGGGATGAGTTATTAGTGCGAGTGGCACATTTGTTGACCAAGGCGGTACGCGGCTCAGATACGGTTGCGCGTTTTGGTGGCGATGAGTTTGTGATCCTACTAAATCGTGTGCAAGATCTCGATGCGGCTACCCAAGTTGCTGATAATATTCTGCAGTCACTCTCTAGCCCCTTTACCATAGAAGGGGTCAATGTTGATATCGCCGTGAGCATAGGTGTGGTGATCTATCCCCGTGATGGTGATACCGCCATTGGATTATTGAAAAAGGCCGATCAGCTCATGTATCAAGCCAAGAGTGCCGGTGGTCGTTGTTATCGCCTCGCTTGATGTTTTTTTGAACGCTTATTCGCCGACAGTGCGTTCGCTACTAGTCAAGGGCGTAAAACTGTTTGATACTTCACCGCCTAAGAGTGAAGTACTTTGGTAATCGGCATTATTTGACTATAATGCCGCTTTTATCTCGTTTTGATTATTTCCAAAGCACCGGTTTCCGGATAAAGGATAGAGTTAGATGCGCAGTCATTATTGTGGAGACGTCAATAAGTCTCACGTTGGACAAGAAGTTACCTTGGTAGGTTGGGTTAATCGTAGCCGTGATTTGGGTGGTGTTGTCTTTTTAGATTTAAGAGACAGAGAAGGTCTGGTCCAAGTGGTTTATGATCCAGATTTGCCTGAGGTGTTCGCTGTCGCCAGCACGCTGCGCGCCGAGTTTTGTGTTCAGGTCAAAGGCCTCGTTCGTGCCCGTCCTGACAGCCAAGTCAATGGTCAAATGAAGACGGGTGAGATTGAAGTCTTAGGCACGGCCTTGACAATTATCAATGCTGCCGATCCGCTGCCACTGAGCATGGATAACTATCAAAACAACAGTGAAGAGCAACGTCTAAAGTACCGTTATTTAGATTTACGTCGCCCAGAAATGGCGCAGCGTTTGATGTTCCGCGCTAAGGTGACCAGCGCTGTGCGTCGTTTCCTCGATTCAAACGGCTTCTTAGATATTGAAACGCCGATCCTGACTAAGGCGACCCCAGAAGGCGCCCGCGATTATTTAGTCCCGAGCCGTACCTACAAGGGCCAATTCTTTGCCCTGCCACAGTCGCCACAACTGTTTAAACAGTTGCTGATGATGTCAGGCTTTGACCGTTACTATCAAATTGTAAAATGCTTCCGCGACGAAGATTTACGTGCCGACCGTCAGCCAGAATTCACCCAAATCGATATCGAAACCTCATTTATGACGTCTGAGCAAGTGATGGCGAAGACCGAAGAAATGATGCGCGGTCTGTTCCTTGAAATGCTGAACGTCGATTTAGGCGAATTCCCGCGCATGACTTACAACGAGGCCATGCGCCGTTTCGGTTCAGATAAGCCAGATTTACGTAACCCATTAGAGCTGGTGGACATTGCCGATTTACTTAAAGAAGTGGAATTTGCGGTATTCTCAGGCCCTGCCAACGATGAAGAAGGCCGAGTTGCTGCGCTACGTATTCCGGGCGGCGCGGCTCTGTCTCGTAAGCAAATTGATGATTACACTAAGTTTGTCGGCATTTATGGTGCTAAAGGCTTAGCTTGGATGAAGATGAATGACCTAAGCCTTGGCTTAGAGGGCATTCAATCACCTGTGCTTAAGTTCTTGAATGAGAGCATTGTTAACGAAATTATCAGCCGTACTGGCGCGCAAACCGGCGACATTATTCTGTTTGGTGCAGATCAGGCGACTGTGGTTGCTGAGTCTATGGGCGCACTGCGTCTGAAAGCCGGCGAAGACTTTAACTTACTCCAAGGTGAGTGGCGTCCACTGTGGGTGGTTGACTTCCCAATGTTTGAGAAGATCAACGGCAGCTTCCACGCGGTTCACCATCCGTTCACTGCACCGCGCGGCGTAACGGCGGCAGAACTGGAAGCCAACCCCGCAAATCGCGTTTCCGATGCCTACGATATGGTATTAAACGGCTGCGAATTAGGCGGTGGTTCAGTGCGTATCCACAACCAAGAAATGCAGTCTGCGGTATTCCGTATTCTGGGTATTACCGACGATGAAGCGAAAGAGAAGTTCGGCTTCCTGTTAGAAGCGCTGCGTTACGGCACGCCGCCGCATGCGGGCTTAGCCTTTGGTTTAGATCGCATCATCATGCTGATGACCAAAGCGACGTCGATTCGTGATGTGATGGCGTTCCCGAAAACCACTACGGCCGCGTGTCCGTTGACCAATGCACCAGGTTTTGCTAATCCACAGCAACTGGCTGAATTAGGGATTGCGGTAGTCGAAAAAGCCGCTAAAACGGAAGTATAATTTCTAGTTTGTTGTTTCAAAAACCGAGGCGCTGGCCTCGGTTTGTTTTATCATCTCGTCATTTCATTTCTTATCAATATCTTGTGTTATCAAAGCCTAATGGGATCTTTGCCAGTCAGTGAGATATTCGGCTATTGATAAGATGTGCAATGGCTATGACTAAAGGAGATCTCCCATGGCAGGTCATAGTAAGTGGGCCAATATTAAGCACCGTAAAGCGGCGCAAGATGCCAAACGCGGTAAGCTGTTCACCAAATTTATCCGTGAACTAACGGTTGCCGCCCGTGAAGGCGGCTCTGATCCCGATTCCAATCCACGTTTGCGTGTTGCCATCGATAAAGCGCTGGGCGGCAATATGACCCGAGACACGGTCGAGCGGGCGATTAAGCGTGGCGCCGGTGAATTAGAAGGTCAGCAACTCGAAACTATTATCTACGAAGGTTATGGACCCGGTGGCACCGCTGTGATGGTCGAAACCATGACGGATAACCGCAATCGCACTGTGAGCGGCGTGCGTAATGCGTTTAGTAAATCCGGTGGCAATTTAGGCACAGATGGCTCAGTGTCTTATCTGTTTACGAAACGCGGCGTGCTTTCCTATGCGGCGGGAACCGATGAAGATGCATTAATGGATGCGGCCCTAGAGGCTGGCGCCGAGGATGTCGTGAGCTACGATGATGGCGCTATCGATGTGTTTACCGATCCTAATGAATTTTACGCGGTAAAAGATGCCCTCGACGGGGCGGGTTTTACCAGTGAGAATGCGGAAATTTCGATGATTGCCTCGACCAAGGCTGAACTCGATGCCGACACCGCGGAGAAATTTATGCGTCTTATCGATACTCTCGAGGAGCATGATGACGTGCAAGAGGTGTATCACAATGCCGAGATTTCCGATGAGGTCATGGCAAGCTTAGGTTAATTCCGCCCATGTGACATGTTAGCATTGGGTCACTTTGGCATTTTTCTGTCCAATATAAGGCACATAATGGCAATTATTTTAGGTGTTGACCCAGGTTCACGGATCACAGGTTATGGTGTGATCCAGTGTCAGGGGCGACACCAAATTTACTTAGGCAGTGGTTGTATTCGTACATCGGGTGAAGAATTACCCCAAAAACTCAAGCAAATTTTTGATGGGATAAGCGAAATTATCCGCCAATATCAACCGGATGAATTTGCCATCGAGCGGGTGTTTTTAGCAAAAAATGCCGATTCGGCGTTAAAGCTAGGCCAGGCAAGGGGGGCGGCCATCGTTGCCGCTACCGTGGCGAATTTACCCGTGGCAGAATACAGCGCCACTCAAATTAAAAGTGCCGTGGTGGGGACGGGACGGGCGAAGAAAGAGCAAGTGCAGCATATGATCCAGCAATTGCTGAAATTACCCGCCGCACCCCAGGCTGACGCTGCCGATGCACTTGGAGTTGCTGTGTGTCATTATCACACTAGTCAGAGTTTAATCGCATTAAGTGGCCGAGCAACGGCGAGAACATACGGACGGTACAGATGATAGGTCGTTTACGTGGCGTGTTAGTTGAAAAACAAGCACCTGAGATACTGATTGATGTCAATGGTGTGGGTTACGAGTTACAAATGCCGCTCACCAGTTTTTACGAATTACCTGAAATTAACCATGAAACGGTGATCTACACTCACTTTGTGGTGCGTGAAGATGCCCAGCTACTTTATGGTTTTATCACTAAGCAGGAACGGGCGTTATTTCGCTTACTGATCAAGACCAATGGTGTTGGGCCAAAACTCGCCTTAACCATTCTTTCTGGCATGACGGCATCGGAGTTTGTCGGCTGTGTTGAGCGTGATGATATCGTCACCTTAGTCAAATTACCGGGAGTAGGTAAGAAGACGGCCGAGCGTTTATTAGTGGAAATGCGTGATAAGCTCAAGAGCTTGATGGAAGCCTCCGCAGGTTCTGAACGCGAATTTGTGCTGCAGTCCAATTATTCACCGACACCTACGGTCAATAGCGCAGAAGAAGACGCCATTTCCGCTTTAATTTCACTGGGTTATAAACCACCACAGGCGAGTAAATCCGTTTCTGCTGCCTATAAAGAGGGGATGGATCCAGAAACCTTGATTAAGGCCGCACTAAAGTCGATGCTTTGATGGGATATACCATAGGGTTTCACCATCGCCATAATGTCGATCTGGTAATAGGAAAATGTAGATGATTGAGGCAGATAGACTGATCCAGCCACAGTTACAGGCGCAAGACGATGTTATCGATAGGGCAATGCGACCTAAATTGCTCGATGAATACACGGGGCAAGATGACACTCGGGCACAGCTGAAGGTCTTTATTCAAGCGGCAAAGAATCGTAACGAAGCCTTAGATCATATGTTGATCTACGGCCCGCCAGGACTCGGAAAAACCACCTTGGCCATGATTGTCGCCAATGAAATGGGGGTCAACATCAAGTCGACCTCGGGCCCTGTGCTTGAAAAGGCAGGGGATTTGGCGGCGCTGCTCACCAATCTTGAATCCGGTGATGTGCTGTTTATCGATGAGATCCATCGCTTAAGTCCCGTGGTGGAGGAAATTTTATATCCGGCAATGGAAGACTATCAGCTGGATATCATGATAGGTGAGGGGCCTGCGGCGCGTTCTATCAAATTGGATTTGCCCCCCTTTACCTTAGTGGGCGCCACCACCCGCGCCGGGGCTTTGACTTCACCACTGCGGGCGCGCTTTGGCATTCCATTGCGATTAGAGTTCTATAACATCAAAGATCTCAGTACGATTGTGGCCCGTTCTGCGCAGGTGATGGGACTGGAAATTGATAAAGAAGGGGCGCTGGAGATAGCTAAACGATCCCGCGGGACTCCTCGAATTGCCAATCGTTTACTTCGTCGGGTGCGGGATTATGCCGAGGTACAACATGATGGTGCTGTGACTCAATATGTTGCAGAACAGGCATTGGATTTGCTGGACGTAGACAACGAAGGTTTCGATTATATGGACCGTAAGCTGTTACTGGCCATTATCGATAAATTTATGGGCGGCCCAGTGGGGTTAGATAACTTAGCCGCCGCCATTGGTGAAGAACGTGAAACCATTGAAGATGTGCTAGAGCCTTTCCTTATTCAGCAGGGATTTATTCAGCGTACGCCCCGTGGTCGAATTGCCACAGCGCGTGCTTATCAGCACTTTGAAATGATAAAACCAGCATAACGATAATATCAATATCGTATTTAGAAATGGCGGCCTCGGTCGCCATTTTTTTATCTTAAATTCCAGGATTATTTTACCAATAGAAAGTGTGTTTTAAAAAACACCCCACCCAATAAGTAACATTTATTAATAAATCGTTAAATTACCTTAATCTTGCAAACAAGTATTTTGAAAGATAACTGCACTTTACTTATGGCGCTTATTTAGTGCTCAAGACTCGATTTAAATTTAATCATTTCAATTCGTTATTTTTAGTATTGTCATGCTGTTTAATTTGGATGTTAATTGTTGAGTATATGTTGCATGCACTCTTGCGGTGCATAAAAATTACAAACTATTCATTTTGTATCATTTCCATACTGACTTTTTCCTTTGTAAATATGGCTTTCTTGGTGCGTGGGTATTTTTGTATGCATAAACATTTAATAAATAATCGACATTATGTGTTGTGGACTCTATATCTTTAAACTTAAAAAGTGTGATGTGAGTCACATTTTTGAAGTCTTTATATGTTTATCGGATGTTATGTTATTAACAGTTTTAATCGCTAGTTTTGTGGTTTTTTGATGGTTTAAGAATCTGCAAAGGATTATTTTTCGGTATTTTGATTTTAACTGAAACCAATTATTAACAAGGTAATCGTTATTTGATAACAATAAAATTATTTAGGTTAAAAAATTGAGCGTTGACGGAATTAAAGTGAATCCTCAGTATCAAGCGCAACACTCGTACAGCAATAGTTGTACAAGCTGTAAGCATAAAAATAATAGTAAGATCTAGGGAGCATTCATTCATGATCAAAAGAACCAAAGTAGCATCAGCTATTAATTTAGCTATCGTTACATCTATCACTACGGGTGTATTTGTGACTTCAAGTGCATTTGCAGCCGAAGAGACAGCAAAAGTTGAACGTATTGAAGTGACGGGTTCACGTATTCAACGTCAAGATATGGAAACAGCTTCTCCTGTTACCGTTATTGATGCTGCAGCGATTAAAGCCGAGGGTTTTACTTCCGTTGACCAAATGCTACAGGTTCAAACCTCTATGGCTGGTGCGGCGGTGGGTTCAAGCACCAACAACGGCGCCGATGGTGTGGCGCAAGTTGACCTACGTGGTATGGGTTCACAACGTACTTTAGTATTACTGAACGGTCGCCGTATGGTGAACTCAGGTTCAGGTGCTGACAGTTCTGTGGATTTGAACTCTATCCCAGTAGCTATGATTGCCCGTGTTGAAATTCTGAAAGACGGTGCTTCTGCGGTTTACGGCTCTGATGCGATTGCGGGCGTAGTAAACATTATCACTAAGAAAGATTTCGAAGGTTTCCAATTCGACTTTAACGGTAGCGGTACCGACAAGGGCGATGGCCAGAGCGGTGACGTCAGTGCACTGTACGGCTTTAATACCGATGGCGGTAACTACACATTCGGTGCGGCGTACTCTGACCGTCGTGGTGTAATTCAATCTGACCGTGATTGGACTGAACCAGGTGCGAGCTCATTTATCCCTGAAGGTACTTTAGGTGGTAAGGTTCAAGATGCGAACGGTAACTGGGTAGATCGTCCATATGGATATGATTTTACTCAAGACAGCTATTATCAAACGCCGAGCGAACGCCGTAGCTTATTCGCGAATATGACACAAGAGCTTGGTAATGATGTGGTGTTAACTGCGGACGCTATTTATACCAACCGTCGTTCAAATCAACAGATGGCTGCGCAACCTGCTGATATTATGCTAAATGTATGTGGTGCTGCCGGTGTTCCTGCTGGTGCTCCTTGTGTAACATTAGACAGTGATATGCTTGCGGCTGGCATTAAAGCGGACGAAAAAGGTTTAGTTAACTACCGTCGTCGTACTAACGATGTGGGTCCTCGTATTTATACTCAGGATACTGACACTTGGCGTTTATCTGGTGGCCTAGCGGGCACATTAGATGTCCATACTGGTATGAACTGGGATGTAACTTATACCTACGGTAAAAACCAAGCGAAGACTGCGGTAGAAAACTCTATCAACGCTTCAGATATGGCGACCTCTATCTATGCTAATCCAGATGCTTGGTTTAGTGGTGATCCATTAACTCAGCAAATGAAGAACGACATTGGTTACACCGAAGAAGCCAAAGGCGGTAACGAGCAACAAACCTTGTCTGCTGGTTTAAATGGTGAGCTATTCGATCTGAGCGCGGGTGCCGTAGGTTTTGCGATTGGTGCTGAATATCGCCGTGAAAGCGGTTTCTACACACCGGATGAGGTAGTTATTGCGGGTGAGAGCACATCAGCTCAGCAAGATCCTACTAATGGTAACTACAACGTTATCTCTATTTTCCAAGAAGTTAGCGTACCTTTCACTGAAAAATTAACCGGTGAATTCGCGCTGCGTTTAGATGATTACTCTACTTTTGGTAAAGCGACCACATGGAAAATCGGTTTAACTTATGCTGCAACCGATGACTTAATGGTTCGTACCGTGGCGGCAACTGGTTTCCGTGCGCCGAGCGTAAGTGAACTCTACGGTGGTAACTCAGGTTCATACGATTATTTAGACGATCCATGGGGTAATGCTCAAGATCCACAGATCCTCGTGAATCGTACTTCAGATCCAGATCTGCAACCTGAAGAATCAGAGTCTTACACTGCTGGTTTAGTGTATTCACCAAGCTATGTTGACGGTATGTCTGTGACTTTAGACTACTGGCGCTTCAAAGTGGATAACGCGATTGCACGTATGGACACACAAGCTGGTTTAGATGCTTGTTATGCTGGCGATGCAACAGCCTGTGAAACCTTCAACATTGGTCCAAATGGTGATTTAGATAACCTCACCAACGCACTAACCAACGTAGGTACGCAGGACACAAGTGGTATCGACTTTAACTTAGCCTATGGTTTTGAAGGTCTAGGATTAGATTGGAAAATCAATAACGACACCACTTACTTAATCAACTTTGAGCAAGATGGTGAAGATTATACTGGTACTATTGACGGTAACTTCGGAGCCTATGCCCGCGTTCGTAACAACTTCAGCATTTCTGCTGGCCAAGACGACTGGAGCGTAATGTACTTCAACCGTTATATTGGTGAGATGACAGATTTAGCCGAAGGTACTAAGGTTGATTCAATTCTGTACCATAACATTTCTGGTACTTATCACATCAACGATATGACCAGCGTCAGCTTAGGGGTTAAGAACTTCACTGATGAGAAACCAGTGACGGTTTCTAACGGTAGTGATGGTGGTACTGTACCTGAAGTTTACGACACTATTGGCCGTACCATCTATGGTGGTGTGACAGTTAAGTTCTAAGCTTCAGTCAGCCGACTGAACTTGATAAAAAGCGCCTTCGGGCGCTTTTTTTATGGGACAAAAAGGGGCTGAGGTTCTATTTTGCCGATGAAGCTGTAACTAAGATCACAATTTAGCAGAAACTTATTTTTACCCTTGTATTAAGACTAGAGTGATCATTATAGTCATGTTAATATAAATGATATCGATTCTCGTTTGGATATTAAGGATGAGTAAAATACTGTTGGTTGATGATGATCCCTTATTCAGAACTTGGTTATCCGATGCTCTGATGGCACAAGGTCATCGAGTGGAATGTGCGGTTAACGGCCTTGAGGGGCTTTCAGGTATTCGTGCCTTTAATCCCGACATCATCATGCTCGACTTAGTCATGCCACAGATGAATGGCTTTGATCTGTTAAAGGCAAGGGAATGCTCAACCCCTGTCATCATGATCTCGGCGCGGGATAATGAGGATGACCGCATTAGAGGCTATGAACTCGGTGCCGATGACTATCTGTGTAAACCCTTTAGTATTAAAGAACTGATCGTGCGGTTGCATGCGCTCGAACGTCGAATATTTGCCCATTCAAAGGCATCGCATCTTGAGCCGACAGTGGCGAGTGCGGTGAGTTTTGATGAGTCCAGTTACCGGATCACTATCGGTCACCGCGCGGTGGATTTAACTCAAACAGAGTTTAGGTTGTTTAAGTATTTATTCGAGCGAAAGGGGCAAGTGATCACTAAGCAGGAGCTACAACGTTCTGTATTGCAAAAAGATCTGGGCCGCTTTGATCGCAACCTCGATATGCATATCAGCAATACCAGGCGCAAACTCGCCAACACCAGTTTACCGCGTAATTTAATCAATACCGTGCGCGGGCAGGGGTACAGTTTTACGGTTTGAGGAACATCACTTCGCCGCTTAGCCCTAGCTGGTCAATAAAAGGCCGACTGATTTAGCCTTTGTTGAATTTTACGGCTTTCGTTTTCCCCTGATGCGCTTTTGGTTTATTCTATCGGCCATAAAATAAGATGTGCTCAGTGCCATCTCGTGCCCTTACTTGAATAATCTATTAGGAATCATTATGCGGATCAGTGCCAATTTTGATGGCGGAAATATCCAAGTCGTCAACCTTGATAATAAAGATGATATCCAACTTGCCATTCGTCCAGATGCGGGCGGTGAGTTTTATCAATGGTTTAATTTTCGATTTGAAGGTGAAGTGGGTAATCAATACACCTTAAATATTATTAACGCGGGCACTGCATCTTACCCAAAAGGGTGGCAGGACTATCAAGCCGTAGCGAGTTACGATCGGCAGCATTGGTTTCGCGTACCGACACAATACCAAGATGGCACATTAAGTATTCAGCTTGAGTTAGAGTGTGATGCTATCCAAATCGCTTACTTTGCACCCTATAGCTATGAGCGTCATTTGGATTTGCTCAGCAGTGCCCAATTACACCCAGATGTGACTTTAGAGCATTTAGGTCTGACATTAGATGGTCGCGATATTACCTTGATGAAAGTCGGTAATGGCGATGCCGCTAAACGTAATATTTGGATCACTGCAAGACAACATCCCGGTGAGACCATGGCCGAGTGGCTAGTTGAAGGGTTAGTGAATCGCTTGCTCGATAATGATTGCCCAACCGCTAAGGCTCTGCTCGATAAAGCCAACTTTTATATCGTCGCTAACATGAACCCCGATGGCAGTGTCAGAGGCCATCTACGGACCAATGCCATCGGCATTAATCTTAATCGCGAATGGCAAAACCCAAGCTTAGAAAAAAGCCCTGAGGTTTACCATGTCGTCAATAAGATGCAGCAAACGGGCGTGGATTTATTTTACGATGTGCACGGGGATGAAGGTTTACCCTATGTGTTTCTCGCTGGGTGTGAAGGTGTGCCTGCCTATAACGACAGATTGGCACAGCTACAAGCGGATTTTAGTCAAGCTCTCACCTTAGCCAGCGCCGATTTTCAGACGGAATTTGGTTATGCCAAAGATGAGCCTGGCCAAGCGAATTTGACCGTGGCATCCAACTGGGTCGCGCAAACCTTCGAGTGTTTATCGAATACGCTTGAAATGCCATTTAAAGACAATAACAACCTAGCGGATCCCTTTGTGGGTTGGTCACCTGAGCGCAGCAGCTATTTAGGTGAAGCCTCGTTAATCGCCATGCTGGCAGTTATTGATAAGCTAAGATAGGTGAGGCGGATATGGCATTAATTGAATGTCCCGTGTGTCGCAAACGTATGTCGAGCAAGGCATCATCTTGTCCCCACTGTCAGGCAAAAACCGACGGGGATAATGGGTCTCTCGCACGCATTAGCCATATACAAAAATCCAGCAGCTTAATGAATCAAAGCTTTGTCGCTATGACGTTATTTATTGCAGGGGTGGTGATTTGGTTTTGGGGTGGCGAACCCGCCGAAGGCTTGCGGGCGAATATTGCCGGAGTGTGTTTTGTGTTCGGTTTTGTGGGTTATCTTATCACGCGCATAAGAATCGTATTGCATAAGCGGAAAAGTGTATGACAGACATTAATCAAGTAATCGACCAAATGCCCCTCGAAGTCTACGAAAGGCTGCGCAGTGCCGCCGAGTTAGGCAAGTGGGAAGATGGTAGCGTATTGAGTGAGGCCCAGCGTGAATCAACGCTGCAAGTGGTGATGATGTATCAAGCGCGAAAGCTCGATCAGACCGAGCATTTCACCATTGCCGCGGGTGGTAAAATCAATGAGCTATCAAAAGCGGAATTGAAAAAGCAATTTCGCGGTGAATCGATAGCCGAGTTTAAAGCGGAAGAACTGTAACGCGAGCTTGAACAATGAAAAAGCCCATGTAAATGGGCTTTTTCATTTTTAAATACAAACATTAAGCATTAATCAGGGCTTAGCTCACCGACTAAATTTTGCAACATAGCGGCTTTGATTTCGCTCGGCTGTAGATTTTTAGACAACAAATAATGCAACTTAGCTAGGGCCGCTTCTATGGTCATATCGGCGCCGCTAATCACCCCCGCTTTGGCCAATGCATTACCCGTCGCATAGCCGCCCATATTGACTTTACCCTGGAAACATTGGGTGAGGTTCACTAACACTATGCCGCGCTCATCCGCTTGTTTAAGGGTGTTCAGTAATGCGGCATCCTGCGGCGCATTACCCACTCCAAAGGTCAGTAATATCAGTGCTTTAACCGGCTGCTGGAGTATGTTTTCGAAAATCTGAGTCGAGATCCCAGGATAGAGAGTCACGACCCCCACAGGTTGTGGACTGATATTGGCGACCTCTAAGGGTTTCGCGCTGGGAACGGCAATTTTGCCCGCACGTAGATTAATTTTAATGCCCGCTTCGAGCAGTAGCGGAAAATTAGGTGAAGCGAAGGCATCGAATCCATCGGCGTGGGCTTTCGTCGAACGATTCCCGCGGAACAATTTGTTATTGAAGAATAAACACACTTCTGCCACCGGATAATTAGCGGCGATATACAGGGAGTTTAACAGATTGGTTTGACCGTCTGATCGCAACTGGGCGAGGGGAATTTGCGAGCCTGTGACTATCACAGGTTTAGATAACCCCTGCAGCATAAAGGATAATGCCGACGCTGTGTACGCCATAGTATCTGTGCCGTGGAGGATCACAAAGCCATCGTAGTCTTGATAATTGGCTTTTATATCATCGGCAATCATCTGCCAGTCCGTTGGCGCCATATTCGATGAATCGATCAGCGGGCAGTACTCGTGGATCACGAATGAGGGCATTTCATCATGGTAAAACTCAGGCATGGATTGCACACACTGAGTCAGGAATCCTGCGACGGGAACAAAGCCATTATCGGTTTTTTGCATCCCGATAGTGCCGCCAGTATAGGCGACGTAAATGGAGCGTTTAGTCATTCTTATGGTTATCTTAGCTTCAAGTGGCTTAATTATACGATTTAACAGGCATAAACCCAATAAAAAAGCCCGAAGGTTCGGGCTTTTATCACTGCACTTAACGGTCTTTTGTGCTTAAGCCAAGGGATCAGTTGAGCGCACAGTTGTCACAATAAACATAGACATGGTTTGGATCGTTAAATGAAGCTATGGTTTTTAAACTGCCAGTCCACTGTGTCAACATTTGCTCGAGTACCGAAGACTGGCTCAGTGACGCGGGTAGGTAGCTTGATGCTGAAGCAAACATCTGTTGGATAAATAGCTGCTCAGGGGTTAATTCCTGTTCAATAACCCGGGTATCGAACAGGGTTAGATCCGCTAATTTTGCCGCCTTGGCAATCGCTTGATCTATGTCTCCAAGTTCATCGACTAATCCGAGTTCTAGCGCCTTTTTACCACTCCAAACACGGCCCTGGGCGATAGTATCAACTTGTTCTAACGTCATTTTACGTTCTTTGGCCACCAGTGAGATAAAGTCTAAATATCCCCGCTCTATATGGCGCTGGATAACGGCTTCAATTTGTGGTGACAGGGTACGAGTAATCGATAATCCGGCCCACTCCGACGTTGACACACCATCTGTGTGCACACCTAGGCTTGCCAGAGAATCCTCAAACGTGGTGATCATACCGAAGATCCCAATGGAGCCAGTCAGTGTGGTTGGCGTGGCGAAGATATAATCTGCGCTGGCAGAGATCCAATAACCCCCAGATGCGGCAAGGCTACCCATGCTCACTACCACGGGTTTGCCCGCGGCTTTTAACGCCAACAGTTCTTGACGAATTTGCTCAGAGGCAAAGGCGCTGCCGCCAGGGCTATCGACTCGTAGGACTATTGCTTTGATATGCTTATCGAATCTAGCCTTACGCAGTAATTCTGTTGTGCTGTCTCCGCCTATCTGCCCAGCGGGTTGACTGCCGTTTAAGATAGTGCCGCTCGCGACGATAATGCCAACGCTGTCCTGTTCGACAAAGTTAGGTAGCGGGGTCACTAAGGTCAAATAGTCATAGAAGCTAACTTGCTTGAAGCTATCACCGCTTTTGGCTTTACCAACGCTCTCAAGCATGGTCTTGCGGAATTCTTCGTCGGTGGCGAGTGAATCGACCCACTTCATATTGACCGCCATGGCGGCGGAATTACCCTGGGCCTTATCGAGTTCACTAAGGTAGGTTTGTGCACTCAGTGTCAGGCTATTGGCATCGATATTGCGATTCGAGGCTACTGTTTGAGTGTAGCTTTGCCAAATGTCCGAGAGCAGGTCATTGCTGGCTTCCTTTGCCGCATCGGACATATCGTCACGCATATAGGGCTCTACAGCGGATTTAAAGGTGCCGACCCGGAAAATGTGTGCCTTGACTTTGAGTTTTTCGAGTGCCGATTTGAAATACAAACTATAGAGACTTAGGCCATCGAGGGAGACTGCGCCTTGGGGATTGAGGTAAACCGTATCGGCAAAGCTGGCCAGAAAATACTGGTTTTGCTCATAGTAATGCCCTATTGCCACAACTTTTTTGCCGCTTTCTTTAAAGCGCTTAAGTGCATCCCCTATGGATTGCAGTTTGCTGATCCCTGCACGTTTTAGATCGGCTAAATCGAGCACTATGGTGCTGATCCTATTGTCCTGTACTGCATTATCAATTACATACAACACATCGGCTAATAGGATTTCACCATCGGCATTGCCGCTATTACCTTGCTTTAGGGCCGCCTCAATGGGGTCAACCTGTTGTTTTTGATCGACAATGGTCCCAGCAAGGTTGAGCACCAATGCCGAATTGTCTTCGACTTGAATATCTTCACTGCTGCTAATGGCGACCACAATCATGGCTAAAATGCCAAAAAAGATTAAGTTGAGGATAAGCTTGCGGGTCCCGTTAAGGATATTCCAGATAAATAAGCATATTCTCTTGAAAAACGATGGGTTAGCGGACATCAGCCACTCCTTTATAAGTCCAATAGGCTAATGCTAACTGAAAATGTCGCCGCAGGCTAAACACAATTGTAAAGGTTTTTAACTTTCAGGGGTTAACCAACGGTTGAGCTTAGATTTGACTCAAGGTATGCTCATTTAAATCACTTGTTTAAAAAGGATGTTTGAATGTCGTTTCCCCATTTATTAGAACCCTTAGATCTGGGATTTACCCAGCTCAAAAACCGCGTGCTTATGGGCTCAATGCACACGGGCTTAGAAGAAGAAAAGGGCGGGTTTGAGAAACTGGCAGCGTTTTACAGGGAACGCGCTTTAGGTGGCGTGGGCCTGATTGTCACTGGCGGGATATCGCCAAACCTACGTGGCCGATTAACCCCCCATGCTTGTCAGTTAAGTTTTCCTTGGCAAGTGGGTAAACATCGAATTGTTACCCAAGCGGTGCATGGGGCTGGCGGTAAGATTTGCATGCAAATTTTGCATGCGGGCCGCTACGGTTATCATCCTTTTTCCCAAGCGCCGAGCAAGATTAAATCACCGATCACCCCTTTTACCCCCTCGGCTATGTCTAGCCGTCAAGTGCGCTCGACCATTAAAGATTACGCCAATGCTGCCGCCCTTGCGAAAAAAGCGGGTTATGACGGTGTTGAGGTGATGGGCTCTGAAGGGTATTTAATTAATCAATTTATCAGCGCGCGCACCAATACCCGCACCGATGAATGGGGCGGTGCGTTTGAAAAACGGGCGCAATTCCCGATTGAGATTGTTAACGCGATACGGGCAAAAGTTGGTAAAGATTTCATCATTATCTTCCGTCTATCTATGCTTGATCTGGTTGATAACGGTTCGACTTGGGATGAAGTGGTGCAACTGGCCCAGTGGTTAGAGCAAGCTGGTGTGTCCATTCTAAATACGGGCATTGGCTGGCATGAAGCGCGTGTACCGACCATTGCGACAAGCGTGCCCCGCGGCGCATTTGCCTGGGTGACACAAAAGCTCAAACAATCGGTTTCTGTGCCCTTGATTGCCACTAACCGCATTAATACGCCGGAGATTGGCGAGCAAATCATCGCCTCTGGTCAGGCGGATATGGTGTCCATGGCAAGGCCTTTCCTTGCCGATCCTGAGTTTGTCAATAAAGCGGCAGCGAACACGCCCGAGCTTATCAATACCTGTATCGGCTGTAACCAGGCTTGTCTTGACCATACTTTTTCCCTCAAGCGCGCAACTTGCTTAGTCAATCCTCGCGCCTGTTATGAGACTGAAATCAACTTCTTACCCACAGCAAATAAAAAGCGTATTGCGGTGATGGGTGCAGGCCCTGCGGGCATGGCGTTTTCTGTCTATGCAGCCATGCGAGGCCATCACGTTGTCTTGTTTGAAGCGAAATCCGAAGTCGGTGGTCAGTTCAACTTGGCGCGTAAAATCCCAGGTAAAGAAGAGTTTAACGAGACTATTCGTTATTTTATCAACCAAATTAAGCTGCGTAAGGTGGAGCTGAGATTAAATACTCGCCTCGATGCCAGCGTGTTGGCGACCGAAAAGTTTGATGAAGTGGTGATAGCTGCCGGGGTTGTCCCGCGGGATTTAGTGCTGCCCGGTTTTGATGATCCCCGGGTGGTCGATTATCAAAAAGTGCTCTCGGGTGAGGTGAATATTGGCCAGACAGTCGCACTGATCGGCGCCGGTGGTATAGGTTTCGATATGGCCCACTATTTATGTGAAAGCCAGTCGAGCACCCTTAATCCCGATAAATGGCTAAAACAATGGGGCATAGATAAAACCTACCAGCATGCGGGCGGCCTAACTGAACCTCATTCCGACAATACTGATCATCGTAAGGTGTATTTACTGCAACGTAAAACCTCGAAGATGGGCAAAGGCTTAGGTAAAACCACGGGGTGGATCCATCGCCTTGTGCTCAAACAGCATGATGTGAAGATGAAAACCGGGGTGAGCTACGACAAGTTTGATGACGCGGGTTTGCATATTCGTGTGGGTGAAACTGCTGAAGTGTTGGCCGTCGATAACGTCGTTTTGTGTGCTGGCCAAGAATCCAATCGCACTTTGGTGGATGAGATGAAAGCGACGGGCCTGCCTGTGCATCTGATTGGCGGCGTGGATGTGGCAGCAGAGCTTGATGCTAAGCGTGCCATTCGCCAAGGGGCTGAACTGGCGATGCGTTTATAGTCATTTTCAAAAGCCCATATAGCATCTAAAGCCTGAATCCTAATCAGGCTTTTTTTATGGTATTTTCAACATAGTTGCCGCGAATACGCTAAGGTTTAAATGCTTAAATTAAGCAACATAACTCACTCATAATCCACCCATAACCCACGCAGAGGGAACCGCTATGCAGCTTAACACTGTCTTTAACGCTAAGATCACCATCAGCCTTATCACTTGCCTATTCTGTGGGTTAATGGTGAGTTTTTCGGCCCACAGTACTCCACAGTTTGACGAGCAGCGTGCTAAAAATGCCGGTGCCGATGAATACGGTATGAAGCACTATGTAATGGCCTTTTTAAAGCGGGGCCCGAACCGGGATAGAACACAGGCACAGGCCGAGCAATTACAACGGGCGCATTTGGACAATATCACCCGCCTTGCCAATGAGGGCAAGTTAGTGCTGGCGGGGCCTTTTTTACACGATGGCGAATTACGCGGCATTTATGTGTTTGACGTTACTACGGTTGAAGAGGCAAAAGCCTTAACGGAAACCGATCCTGCAATTCAAGCGGGCAGCCTAGTATTGGAATTATTACCTTGGTATGGCAGCGCGGCGCTGACAGAGGTCAATGAACTGCATAGGGTGATGGCGAAAAAAGACATTTAACAGGAGACCGCTAGACTCAATTAGCCCCTATCTGAGAGGTTATTCTTCGCACACTTCGGCGAGTTTTTGTGAGTTCTGCGGTGTTGCACTATGGGATATGGCACTCTGTGTTGGTGAATGGGTGCTGCGGCCCATGTGCTGTGGTTTTTTGGCCACATTAGTTGCGTAGGTGACAACAGTCGCCCCTTCGGGGGATAAATCGAGTTCTAAATCCTCTGAAGGTATGCAGCAGCAGGGTAGGCATTCATCGTTATTCAGCTCGGCTAAGGGCTCGCTCAAATAGCTGACTTTGCCGCTGATAATCCTCGTCTTGCAGGCACCACAGAAGCCGCTGCGGCATTCAGAGAACATCTTGATGTTCTTCGCTTCGAGTGCCTGCAACAAAGACCCTTGCTGCTCGGTAAAGAGCAACACAGGTTGGCCCTGAAGGCGCACTATAGGCGCCTTCGCAAAGGGGCTTTTGGCTAAATTGGGGCTTAAGTGCCTTGGTTTTGCCACTGTCGGTTTACCTAGAGATCGAAGTCGAGGAATTCATCACCATCGACCGCCGAGTCAATTTGCCCAACCAGATAGGAAGATACTTCCACTTCTTGGGGCGCCACTTGCACCGCATCACTCTCTAACCAGTTTTTCATCCAAGGTAGTGGATTAGTCAGTTCTGGATAAGGTTGTGGCAGATTCACTGACTTCATGCGCTGATTGGTAATGTATTCAACGTATTGACACAGAATTTGCTCGTTCAAACCAATCATAGAGCCATCTTTGAATAGGTATTTTGCCCATTCTTTTTCTTGCTCTGCGGCCTTAAGGAACAGATCGTAGGCTTCCTGTTGGCACTGGGCAGCAATTTCGCCCATTTCTGGATCGTCTTTTCCGCCCTGCATTATGTTTAAAATATGCTGGGTGCTGTTTAAGTGTAAGGCTTCATCACGGGCGATTAAGCGAATGATTTTTGCGTTACCTTCCATGAGCTTACGTTCAGCAAAGGCAAATGAGCAGGCAAAACTAACATAGAAACGAATCGCTTCTAGGGCATTGACCGACATCATGCACAGGTAAAGGGCTTTTTTCAGCGTACGGCTATTAACGACTAATTCTTCACCATCGATAACATGGGTGCCTGCACCAAATAGGTTGAATACTTGAGTCAGCTTAATCAAGTGGTCGTAGTATTCGGCAATGTCAGTTGCGCGCCGTAAAATTTCTTTGTTTACCACGATATCATCAAAAATAACCGACGGGTCGTTAACGATATTGCGGATAATATGGGTATAAGAGCGCGAGTGAATGGTCTCTGAAAAAGACCAAGTTTCAATCCAAGTTTCTAGCTCTGGCAGCGACACCAGTGGCAAAAAGGCCACATTGGGCGAGCGACCTTGGATCGAATCGAGCAGGGTTTGGTATTTCAGGTTAGAAATAAAAATATGTTTTTCGTGATCCGGCAGGGCGTTGTAGTCAATTTTATCGCGACTGACGTCCACTTCTTCGGGGCGCCAAAAGAAAGATAACTGCTTTTCTATCAGTTTTTCGAACACTTCATATTTTTGTTGATCGTAGCGAGCCACATTGACCGATTGACCTAAAAACATAGGTTCGCGGGTGGCGTCGTTGGGTGTTTGACAGAAGGTAGAGTAGGCCATGGTGCTATTTTTCCAATGGACAGGGACCCCAAAGGGATCCCTGCAAAACCGTTAACGTTAAAGACTAGATCTTACAGGCGCCGCCGGCACAACCGTCGTCTTCTTTCTCTAGGTTGGTGATGTCATCGTGTTGATCCGACGCACCATCGCGAGTGTTATGGTAGTAAAGCGTTTTTACACCTAACTTGTAGGCATTGAGCAAATCTTTCAGTAGCGTTTGCATCGGGACTTTACGGCCTTCAAAACGTGAAGGATCGTAGTTAGTGTTGGCCGAAATCGCTTGGTCAACAAACTTCTGCATAATACCGACTAATTGCAGGTAACCATCATTGCTTGGCATTTTCCACAGCAACTCATAGCTATCTTTTAGGGTATCAAAATCAGGTACCACTTGTTTCAGTTGGCCATCTTTACTGGCTTTCACACTAATCAGTCCGCGTGGTGGCTCAATACCGTTCGTCGCATTAGAAATCTGTGACGAGGTTTCTGACGGCATTAATGCCGACAAGGTCGAGTTACGCAAACCGTACTGCTTAATGTCGCTGCGCAGTGATTCCCAGTCTAAATGCAATGGCTCATGACAAATCTTATCTAAGTCACGCTTATAGGTATCGATAGGTAAAATACCTTGGGAGTAGGTGGTCTCGTTAAATAACGGACAGGCGCCTTGCTCCTTTGCCAGATTCATTGATGCCTTGAGCAGATAATATTGAATCGCCTCAAAGGTCTTGTGAGTCAAATTGTTAGCACTGCCATCGGAATACTTCATACCATTTTTGGCTAAGTAGTTGGCAAAGTTAATGACCCCAATGCCAAGTGTACGGCGGTTCATCGAGGCAATTTGTGCCGCTTTAATCGGATAATCTTGATAATCCAATAGGTTATCCAGCGCTCGAACGGCGAGATCCGCTAATGGCTCGAGTTCTGACAGGTTTTTGATCGCACCTAAGTTTAGGGCTGACAAAGTACAAAGTGCGATTTCACCATTAGGATCATCAATGTTGTTCAATGGCTTAGTCGGCAGCGCGATTTCAAGACACAGATTAGACTGTCTGATCGGCGCGACTTTTGAATCGAACGGACTGTGGGTGTTGCAGTGATCCACGTTCTGAATGTAGATACGGCCCGTTGAGGCACGCTCTTGCATCATCAGTGAAAACAGTTCCACCGCCTTGAGGGTTTTCTTTCGAATGCTACTGTCCTGCTCGTATTCCAGATAGAGACGCTCAAATTCGCTTTGATCTTCGAAGAAGGCATCGTACAGACCTGGCACATCCGATGGGCTGAATAGGCTGATATTTTCGCCTTTGATCAGGCGCTGATACATGAGTTTATTCAGTTGCACACCGTAGTCTAAATGACGGATACGGTTATCTTCCACGCCGCGGTTATTTTTCAATACCAGCAGAGATTCGACTTCTAAATGCCAAATAGGGTAGAACAGAGTCGCAGCACCGCCACGCACGCCGCCTTGGGAGCAAGACTTCACTGCGGTTTGGAAATACTTATAGAAAGGTAAACAACCTGTGTGGAAGGCTTCACCACCACGGATTGGGCTACCCAGGGCGCGAATACGGCCGGCGTTAATGCCGATACCCGCACGTTGGCTAACGTATTTCACGATAGATGAAGCTGTCGCATTGATTGAATCTAAGCTGTCACCGCATTCGATCAGTACGCAAGAGCTAAATTGACGCGTTGGGGTGCGTACCCCGGCCATGATGGGCGTGGGTAAGGATATCTTAAAAGTCGATACCGCATCATAGAAATCCTTCACGTATTTCAGGCGCGTCTCTTTTGGGTAACGGGCAAACAAACAGGCCGCCACCAGAATATAGAGGAACTGGGCGCTTTCGTAGATCTCGTGGGTCACACGGTTTTGAACTAAATACTTGCCTTCGAGCTGTTTAACTGCTGCATAGGAGAAGTCCATATCGCGCCAATGGTCGATATAGGTATCCATGATATCGAGTTCTTCACGGGTGTAATCCTGCAGAATGTGCATATCATACTTGCCCAATTCCACCAGTTTAGTCACATGATCATACAGTGCTGGCGGCGCGAACTGACCAAAGGCCTTCTTACGTAAATGAAACACGGCTAAACGCGCCGCGAGGAACTGATAGTCCGGTGATTCTGGTGAAATTAAATCCGCTGCGGCTTTGATAATGGTTTCGTGGATGGCTTCGGTGTGGATGCCATCGAAAAATTGCAGGTGCGAGCGAAGTTCAACTTCAGAAACAGAAACGTTTTTTAATCCCTTGGCTGCCCAAGTAATTACGCGGTGAATTTTGTCGAGATCGATGTTCTCACGTTCACCACAGCGTTTTGTGACTGTCATAGTGCTATTCATTGAAGAGAGGCCTTGGTTTTTTGATATCTATTGCGGTGAACGGATCACCGTACGTTTCCTTGTAAAACAATCAACAAACGTCCCTTAAATACAGCTAGCTCGTTAATACTGAGCCAATTAAGCGGGGAGTTTCTAGTGTGTCTGATTGCTACCGATACACAAGATATGGTGTTTAAAATAATCTGAGATACAAGATAGTGAGGTTTGAGCGCTTTTGCAAGTTAGAATTCAGGGGGTATCTTGTGGATATCTTGAGGATAAGCTTCAGTGTTAGTAATAGCTAACCTTGAAGCTCAATTTCGCACTAGTGTGAAAGATCTATGTGGACTTTTTGTGCGATCTCACCAAAGATCGCGATCGCTAAAATAAACAGCAGTCCCAATAGGCACAGACTCGCACCATGCCATCATCGCGCGGCAATCAAGGCATCGAGTACGGCCAGCGGTGAAGCAAATTGCGCCAAGGCGGGCCAGTTCTGCGGATTATCCTCTTCATGCAGATAACCCCATAATGCGACCCCACCCAGCATGGCGGCGGCCTGGGCGGCGAGTAAATCCCGCTCGGCATCCCCTAAATATAAAATATGTTCAGGTGCACAGTTAAGCTGCTGCGCGCCAAGGAGCATAGGCGCACTATGGGGCTTAGCATAACGGGTGGAATCGCCGCTGATCATCACCGCCATCCGCCGGTGCAAATTCAGTTTTTGCAATAAAGGCCGCGTAAAGCGGGCGGGTTTATTGGTGATCACGCCAAATGGCAGCCCCTGCAAATCGAGCCAATCGAGTAGGGCTGCAATGCCAGTGAATAGCTGGCATTGATCACCATTAATGCGTTGATAGTGGGCGAGTAGGCCCTGCTGCAGTTGCTGACGCAGGACATCACTGGCATGGGGAATTGCCGCATCCACAAGGGCAAAGCTGCCGTGGGATGCGGCGCTGCGAAGTGACTCAAAGGGTTTGGCTTCAATCCCCGCATCCAGCAGACTTAAGTTAAGTGCCTGCACAAGATCCGGCGCGGTATCGGCAAGCGTGCCATCAAGGTCAAATAATACGCCTTTTACCTGTGCAAGACCCATCTTAATCAGCCCTTTGGGTGGCGATCATATAATTCACATCCACATTAGGAGTGTACTTAAAGATCCCCGTCAGTGGGTTATAGCTAATGCCTAGGGCATCTTTGCAGATCAAATCGGTATTATCCACCAGGGCAATCAACTCCGATGGTTTAATGAATTTATTGTGATTATGGGTGCCAATCGGCAGCATTTTCAGCAAATATTCGGCGCCGATAATGGTTTCAACGAAGGATTTGAGGTTGCGATTAATGGTTGAGAAAAACACAAACCCGCCGGGTTTCACCATATCACAGCAGGCTTGGATCACTGATTGCGGATCGGGCACATGCTCTAACATTTCCATGCAGGTCACCACATCGTAATAACCTTGATGGTCTTGGCGATGGGCTTCGGCGGTGTTTTTCACATAATTAATGTTCACGCCGGTTTCTAGTGCATGTAAGCGTGCGACTTCTAAGGGATCATCGCCCATATCGAGACCATCGACAATGGCACCGATACGCGCCATGCTTTCGGATAAAATACCACCGCCACAACCCACATCGAGCACTTTTTTACCAAAAATACCGCCAGCGGTTTGGTCGATATAATTTAAACGCAGCGGATTTAAAAGATGCAGTGGCTTAAACTCGCCATTGAGATCCCACCAAGTTTCGGCCATACGTTCAAACTTTGCGATTTCCTGCGGGTCAACATTGGTATTGTGTTGCATGGGATTACCTAAAGCGGACTGGATTGTGCGGCTATTATAACGACTAAGTTTGATAAACAAAGTATTGGCCGGATCTAAGTCTTTGTGGTTGAGTGAAATTTCAGCAATTTTCGTCTTTAAATGCCATTATTGTGCGCTAAGTTGGCGTATCCGCTTACAGATTAATCAAGGCTTTGGGGTAAATAACCCCTAAAGGGCACTTTTTAGCATACACAATCCCTCAAATTGACAGTGTTTTCATCTATTAACTTGCTTCCTTCTCAATTCAAGCAGGATAGGTCTGGCGACATTAAATAACTGTGATAGAATGCCAAATCACGTTTTTGGGCCGCTCAATGATACGGATTATGCGTTGTCGGCTATTTTTCAGGGGAACGAGCAGTTTATGACTGATCTGGCATCATCTATTTCGCCAATTAATATCGAAGACGAACTAAAGAATTCGTACCTTGATTACGCCATGAGCGTCATCGTGGGACGTGCATTACCAGACGTGCGCGACGGCTTAAAGCCTGTACATCGCCGCGTTTTGTTTGCCATGAGTGAATTGAAGAACGATTGGAACAAGCCGTACAAAAAATCTGCCCGTGTGGTCGGTGACGTAATCGGTAAATATCACCCCCACGGTGACTCTGCTGTTTACGATACTATCGTCCGTATGGCCCAGCCATTCTCACTGCGTTACACCTTAGTCGACGGTCAAGGAAACTTCGGTTCGGTTGACGGTGACTCCGCAGCGGCAATGCGTTATACCGAAATCCGCATGGATAAGTTAGCGCACCAGCTACTGGCCGATCTTGAAAAAGAAACCGTCGATTTCGTCCCTAACTACGACGGCACCGAACAAATTCCCGCTGTATTACCCACACGCGTCCCTAACCTGTTAATTAACGGTTCATCGGGCATTGCCGTGGGTATGGCAACTAACATTCCACCCCACAACCTAACGGAAGTGGTGAAGGGCTGTTTGGCCTTGATTGCCGAACCTGCGCTGTCGATTGAACAGTTGATGGAATACATTCCTGGCCCTGATTTCCCGACCGCGGCAATTATTAATGGTCGCAAGGGTATTATCGATGCCTACAAAACCGGCCGTGGCCGTGCTGTGATGCGCGCCCTTGCCGATGTTGAAACGGAAGATAACGGTCGCGAGCGCATTATCGTGACTGAAATTCCCTATCAAGTGAACAAAGCCAAACTTATCGAGAAAATCGCCGAGTTGGTGAAAGATAAGAAAATTGAAGGCATTAGCGGTCTGCGCGACGAGTCTGATAAAGACGGTATGCGCATCGTTATCGAAATTAAGCGCGGCGAAGTGGGCGAGGTGGTATTAAACAACCTTTATGCTCAAACGCAAATGCAGTGTTCTTTCGGGATTAACATGGTGGCCTTGACCAATGGTCAACCTAAGTTATTTAACCTTAAAGAAATGCTCGAATGCTTTATCCTGCACCGCCGTGAAGTGGTGACCCGTCGTACCGTATTTGAATTACGTAAAGCCCGTGAGCGCGCCCATATTTTGGAAGCCTTAGCGGTAGCGCTCGCCAACATCGACCCGATTATTGCACTGATCAAAGCCTCACCAACGCCAGCTGATGCTAAGGTGAAATTGGTTGAGCAAGGTTGGGAATTAGGCCACGTTCAAGGCATGTTGGAAAAAGCCGGTGATGACGCCGCGCGCCCTGAGTGGTTAGAGCCACAATACGGTATTCGTGACGGTCAATACTTCCTGACTGAGCAACAGGCTCAGGCCATTTTGGAACTGCGTTTACACCGTTTGACGGGTCTTGAACACGATAAGATCATCGCCGAATACGAAGAGCTACTCGAATTTATCGCAGGTTTGTTATTCATCCTGCGTAGCCCTGAGCGCTTGATGGAAGTGATCAAAGAAGAGTTAGAAGAAATTCTGACCGAATACGGTGATGCCCGCCGTACTGTGATCAATGCCAACGAAATTGATATGAGTCTTGAAGACTTAATCAACGAAGAAGATGTAGTAGTGACACTGTCACACTTAGGTTATGCCAAGTATCAACCTTTAAGTGATTACCAAGCCCAGCGCCGTGGTGGTAAGGGTAAAGCGGCAACTAAAGTCAAAGACGAAGATTTCGTTGAAAAACTGCTGGTTGCCAATACCCACGATACCATTTTGTGCTTCTCAGATTTTGGTAAGATGTACTGGCTCAAAGTGTATCAATTGCCATTGGCGAGCCGCACCGCCCGCGGTCGTCCAATTGTTAACTTGCTGCCGCTGGCCGAAGGTGAGCGTATTACTGCGATTCTGCCGGTACGTGAATATGCCGCAGATAAATACATCATCATGGCAACCTCACACGGTACTGTGAAGAAAACCGCATTAACCGCCTACAGCAACCCACGTGCAAACGGCATTATCGCCGTTAACCTCAAGGATGGAGATCAACTGATTGGCGTCGATATCACCAATGGTGACGACGAAATCATGCTGTTCTCGAACGAAGGTAAAGTGGTTCGCTTTGGTGAGAAGGTACGTGATTCTGAAACTGGCGAAGTAAAACTCGATCCAGAAACCGGTGAAGAAGTGTTGTCACTGCGTCCTATGGGCCGCACAGCCACTGGTGTTCGCGGTATTAAGCTCGAAGAAGGTCAAAAGGTTGTTTCGCTCATCGTACCGAAAGGCGATGGTGCTATCTTGACTGTGACTGAAAACGGCTATGGTAAACGCACGCAACTTTCTGAATATCCAGCGAAGAGCCGCGCGACTAAGGGTGTGGTCTCAATCAAGGTGAGCGAACGTAATGGCGCCGTTGTCGGTGCTGTTCAAGTGGGCGCTAACGATGAAATCATGCTGATCAGCGATAAAGGTACGCTCGTTCGTACGCCAGCTAAGGGCGTGTCTATCATTGGCCGTAACACTCAAGGTGTAACGATTATCCGCACTGCGGGCGACGAGAAAGTGGTCGGCCTACAACGTATCGACGAAATCCAAACTGAAGAAGATGAAGTCGAGCTGGATGAAAATGGTTTACCTATTGTTCCAGTCGTGATGGAAGGTGAGTTAGCCGATGAGCCTCTGGATGACCAGCTTGATGAAGAGTTGGACGATGAGGAAGAGCTAGACGAAGATGACGACGAGCTTGCCGATGAGCAAGACGACGAATAACTCAGTGTCATAATAACGAGCGTCCAATTGGACGCTCGTTTTTTTGATGCCATTGTTTTGTAAAACGAATACATAAATCATGGTTGGAATTAAGGAGAGTGTCAGTGAGCGCGATTTATAATTTCTGTGCAGGTCCTGCAATGTTACCTACGGCGGTAATGAAAAAAGCACAACAGGAATTACTCGATTGGAATGGGCAAGGGGTCTCCGTGATGGAGGTAAGCCACCGCAGTAAAGAGTTCATCGCGCTAACCAAGCAAGCCGAGGCCGATTTACGCGAGCTAATGCATATTCCGGCAAATTATCATGTGTTATTTATGCATGGTGGTGGCCGAGGACAGTTCTCCGCTGTGGTGAATAATTTTCTAGGTGATAATGGCAGAGCCCTGTATTTGGTCAGTGGTCAATGGTCATCCGCCGCCTTAGCCGAAGCGCAAAAGCTGGTGGGTGAAGCCCAAATTGATAGCCTGAATATCGTTGAAAAACACAATGGACTCAACGCGGTTGTCTTACCTGAGTTACATAAAATCGATGCCGATTATCGCTATGTTCACTATTGTCCTAATGAGACAGTTGATGGTATCGAAATTTTTGATGAATTAGAGTCACCTTGGCCGATTGTTGCCGATTTATCATCCACAATCATGTCCCGTGAAATTGATGTTAGCCGCTACGGTTTAATCTATGCGGGTGCACAAAAAAATATTGGTCCATCGGGATTATCAATTGTCATTGTCCGTGATGACATGCTCAAACTGCCGAGTTTAGTGCAGTCGTCCATCATGGACTATCGTTTAGCCGTTGAGCATGATTCTATGTTCAACACTCCCCCCACCTTCGCGTGGTATCTCGCCGCAGAAGTGTTTGCTTGGCTCAAATCCATTGGCGGCATTGCGAGTATTGCAAAAATTAATCAACAGAAAGCACATATGCTGTACCAATGTATCGACAATAACCGTTTTTATCGCAATGGGGTGGTGGCATCAAATCGTTCGCAAATGAACGTCACCTTCCAACTTGCCGATGAAGCGCTCGATGGCGAGTTCCTAAAACAAGCGCAGGCAGCAGGGCTTGTCGCCTTAAAAGGTCACCGCATCGTCGGTGGTATGCGTGCAAGCCTTTACAATGCCATGCCACTCGAAGGGGTAAAGGCATTAGTTAAGTTTATGAATGAGTTTGCCGCCCAGCACAGCTAGGTTGAGGCATTTATGCTTGCTAAGGTGACTCATTGGTTAATTGTTCGGATAAGAAACCTGCGGCTAGAACACGGCTAGCAGATTGTTAGCCGCAAACGGCTAATCAATAGCAAGAGAGGAAGCGAATGCTGTAATGGCATTCGCTTTTTTAATGGCGGCCTTATAGTTAATGGCTGCTACATAGTTAAATAGTTACGTAATTAATAGTTACGTAGTTAAGAACAGCTCAATAAAAAACGCGCCGAAGCGCGTTTTAGAGACTTAACTGCTATTAAAGCAGCATTATCAATATCAATTAGAAGTTTGCCGTGCGTGGTGCACGTGGGAACGGGATCACATCACGGATATTCGATACGCCAGTCACATAGGACACTAAACGCTCAAAACCTAGACCAAAACCTGCGTGCGGCACTGTGCCGTAACGGCGCAGATCACGATACCACCAGTAATCTTCTTGGTTCAGATCCATTTCGGCTAAACGCATATCCAGCACATCTAAACGCTCTTCACGTTGCGAACCACCGATGATTTCACCGATACCGGGCGCCAATACGTCCATCGCGGCAACGGTTTTACCGTCATCGTTTAAGCGCATGTAGAAGGCTTTAATGTCCTTTGGATAGTTCTTCACCACCACAGGGGCTTTAAAGTGTTCTTCGGCTAAGTAACGCTCATGCTCAGAGGATAAATCGATACCCCAAGACACTGGAAACTCGAAGGTTTTGCCACATTTTTGCAGGATTTCAACCGCATCTGTGTAATCTACTTGGGCAAAATCGCTAGAAACGAAGGATTGTAGACGCTCGATTACCGTTTTATCCACGTGTTGGGCGAAGAACTGTAAATCGTCCATACGCTCAGTCAATACGGCATTGAAGGCGTATTTCAACATCGCTTCGGCAAGGCCTGCGATATCGTTTAAGTTAGCGAAGGCAACTTCGGGCTCAACCATCCAGAATTCCGCTAAGTGGCGGCTGGTGTTTGAGTTTTCGGCACGGAAAGTCGGGCCGAAGGTATACACTTTTGACAGTGCACAGGCGTAAGTTTCAGCGTTTAACTGGCCAGATACGGTGAGGAAGGCTTCTTTACCGAAGAAATCCTTATCGTAATCGACTTTGCCAGCATCAGTACGTGGCAGGTTTTCCATATCTAAGGTCGATACGCGGAACATTTCGCCCGCGCCTTCGCAATCTGATGCGGTGATAAGTGGCGTCGATACCCAAATAAAACCTTCTTCGTGGTAGAAGCGGTGAATGGCTTGGGATAAACAGTTACGTATACGGGCAACGGCACCAATGATGTTAGTGCGTGGGCGTAAGTGGGCTAATTCGCGTAAATGTTCAATTGAATGACGCTTGGCGGCCATTGGGTATGTGTCTGGATCATCGACCCAGCCAGCAACTTCAAGTTCAGTCACTTGCAGTTCAAATGCTTGGCCAGCACCGGGGGATTCAACCACATCGCCCGTCATCACGACGGAGCAACCCGCAGTCAGCTTTAACACTTCGTTGTCGTAATTTTCTAAGCTATTTGGCACGACACCTTGAATAGGATTAAAGCAGGAACCGTCATAGACAGCCAAAAAAGAGATGCCGGCTTTAGAATCACGACGGGTTCTTACCCAGCCACGCACTGTGACCTTAGAACCGACCGCGTGCTCACCTTTAAATACAGAAGCGACAGATGCAATGCTCATTGTTGCTTAGTTCTCCAACGAAACGTTTTATATGAAAATTTTGGAGGTTTATATTACCTTGCTGGTGGCTTTTCTCAAGCTGAAAAAGGTATCCTGAGGTCAATATTGCTAATATTTAACGATATAGCGTGTGAAACGTAGGGAGGCGATATGAGTAAAGTCAGAACATTTCAAATTATCCTCGCAACTTTATCCATTTTGGGTTGGGCCTTGGCCGTTTATGCGTTGTTAGTCTTTGGTGAGGCAAGGCCCGATCGCGAGGTTGGGAGCTATTTGAGCCGTGGCGCGACCTTCAGGATTTATTGGGATCCGCATCGAACTCAATTATTGCAATATTTAATTTGGGCCTGTGGGGGGATTAGCTTGGTCAGTTTGGCGTTTAATTACTATGTTGCCCACCACAGCAAACTCGGTTACTGGTTTAATATTCCCTTGCTGTTGTTAACGTCACTGGTTGCGGGTTTATATGTACACTTTGTGATTTAGCGAGCATCACGGCATTACACTGCAGCAGATATAGGCTAAATAAACTCTTCGGGAATGCTTAAGTGCCGACAGAGGTGATCGATAATTGCAGCCGTTGCGCCCCAGATAAAGCGCTGTTGGTAGGGGATAAAATGCACACGGTAGTAGCGGCCCTGGCGTAAAAACCGCTTCTGATGGCGATTGCCCGGCGCAATAAAGAAGCTTAAGGGCACAGTAAAACAATCGGCCACCTCACCGGGATCGAGTTTAAGTTCAAATTCCTGCTTAATAATGCCGACCACGGGGGTGATTTCAAATCCGGTAAAGGTATTGTGGGCCGGAAAAGTGCCAATCACATCGACATTCTGCCTTAATAAGCCAATTTCCTCCTCCGCCTCCCGTAGGGCCGCCGCGATAGCATCTGGATCACTTGGCTCAATTTTACCACCGGGGAAACTGATTTGCCCTGGATGAGCCCTTAGGTGCAGGGGTCTTTGGGTCAAAATTAAATGCAGCTCACCGTTAATGTCCTGCAGGGGGATCAGCACTGCGGCCTTACGCAAACCAAGGTGAGGGAAGGCCGCCGGATCCTGCGCGGCTAAAGGATGCAGATTAAATCTGAGTCTAAATTCAGCTTGATCCATTTGTGTTCCGGTGTGTGATTGCCTCTAATACTGGACGGGGGACTCGGCGCCAAGTAAAGGTAAAATTCGGCTGACTTTATCGAAGCTTTCCTGATACTCGGCATTCACCTCGGAATCCGCCACTATGCCACCGCCAGCCCAGCAATAGAGTTTACCCCGTTCGGCAACGATAGTGCGAATGGTAATACTGGTGTCCATCTGGCCGTCTTGGCTGATATAGCCCATGGAACCACAGTACAAACTTCTGCGGGACGGCTCCAATTCTTCAATAATTTCCATGGCACGAATTTTGGGGGCCCCGGTAATCGAGCCGCCAGGAAAAGCGGCGCGCAATAGATCGCAGGCGCTGTATTTGGGATCGAGTGTTGCCGTCACTGTGCTGACTAAATGGTGCACCGCGGGAAAACTTTCAATCTCAAACAGATGTGGTACCCGCACTGAGCCCGCCGTGGCGACTTTGCCGATATCGTTTCGCAGTAAATCGACAATCATGACATTTTCGGCGCGATCCTTTGGCGAATTTGCCAAGCTACTGGCGGCCTGAGCATCGAGCAGGGGATCGGCATGGCGCGGCAATGTGCCCTTAATGGGTTTGGTTTGAATCTTATCCCCGCGAAGCTGAATAAAGCGCTCGGGTGAAATGGATAATATCGCGTTATCTGGCAGACGCATAAATGCCGAGAAGGGGGCTTTATTGGCGTGACGTAGTTGACAATAGGCACTCCATTCATCGCCCTGATAACTCGCTTCGAATCTTTGCGTTAAGTTAATTTGATAGCAATCACCGCTGTGTAAATAAGCTTGGACTGCGTTAAATTTTTCGATGTATTGGGCTTTATTGATTTGCGCAGTCCATGGGCTCGTGAGGCTGAATGGGCTGGTAATGGACGTGTTATTGATTTTTGCGTGAATTTTTTTCAATTCAGCATCGAGTGCTTCTTCCCCAAGGTAATGCACTAAATGCCAATGCTGGCTCTGGTAATCAAAGATCAGCGCCCAGTCATAGAAGCCGATATTCATCTCGGGCAATTGAATATCCTGTTTGGCGCTTGCGGCTATGGCTTCGATACGGCGGCCTAAATCGTAACTAAAACTGCCCATGGCGCCGCCGCTAAAGGGGAATTCGCTGGCAAAGGAATGAGGATACCAATGGGTTAATAGGGCATTGACTAAGGCAAAAGGATCATCGGTCGCATCTATTCCCACAGGTAAATCCAGATGGGGTAGAACTCGCTGGATATCAGTTCGCTCACCTTGGGTCACTAAGGTTGCGATGGGATTGGCGCAAATAATATCGAATCTAGCGTCTTGATGCGGTGCATTTGCCGAGTCTAATAGGATGGCCCAATTGTCAGCGGCGAAGTGTTGAAAGACTGCCGCTGTGCTTAATGTCCAGTCAAGTTGGCGTGATGCAAGCTGTTTTGACGCCCTAATTGCCATCGATTAACCCTATCTAAAATGTGATGTAGCCCAAAAAGATGGGAAAGAGTATCATATTGGCCCAGAAAGAATTAACAAAAAAACAAGTAAGGCCACATAGGCTGCTGGAGCGCTCCTACTATGTCATCTCACGATAAAACCTCTGAAAACACTGTGATTAAACAAGCCGACTTTATTGAAAGTGTGGCCGATGCCCTGCAATACATTTCCTATTACCACCCTAAGGATTTTGTTGATGCCATGAGCCAAGCTTATGAGCGTGAGCAAAGTGCGGCGGCGAAGGATGCGATTGCACAAATTCTGATTAACTCGCGCATGTCTGCCGAAGGTAAACGCCCACTGTGCCAAGATACTGGTATCGTGACCACGTTTGTTAAAGTGGGTATGGGGGTTAAGTGGGACAAAACCGATATGACCATTCAGCAAATGGTCGATGAGGGTGTGCGTCGCGCTTATACCAATCCAGATAACCCGTTGCGTGCATCGATTGTGGCCGATCCTGCGGGCAGTCGTAAAAATACCAAAGATAACACCCCGTCTGTGGTGCATATCGACATGGTGCCAGGTAACCACGTTGAAGTCGCCATTGCGGCAAAGGGCGGCGGCAGTGAAAACAAAGCTAAGATGGTGATGTTAAACCCATCGGATGATATCGCCGCTTGGGTAGAAAAAACGCTGCCAACCATGGGCGCGGGCTGGTGTCCCCCAGGAATGCTGGGCATCGGTATTGGCGGCACCGCCGAAAAAGCGGCAGTGCTTGCTAAAGAAGCCCTGATGGAAAGCGTGGATATCCACGAACTAATGGCGCGCGGCGCAGAAACCACCGAAGAAAAACTGCGTTTAGATATTTTTGAGCGTGCTAACAACTTAGGTATTGGTGCGCAGGGTCTGGGTGGGTTAACCACAGTATTAGATGTGAAAATCAAGACCGCACCGACCCACGCGGCGTCCAAACCTGTGGTGATGATCCCGAACTGTGCGGCAACCCGCCACGTACACTTCCATTTAGATGGCACAGGCCCTGCGGATTTAGCGCCACCTTCACTTAGCGACTGGCCAGAAATTACCCGTGAAGTGGGTGATGATGTGCGCCGCGTCAACTTAGATACTGTGACGCAAGCGGATATCGAACAGTGGCAGAGCGGTGAAACCATTCTGCTGAGCGGAAAAATGCTTACCGGCCGTGATGCTGCCCATAAGCGTATTCAAAGCCTGATTGAAAGCGGTGAGGGCTTACCAGAAGGTGTGGACTTTACTGGTAAGTTTATCTATTACGTTGGCCCAGTTGACCCTGTGGGTAATGAAGTTGTCGGTCCGGCTGGCCCAACCACCGCGACTCGTATGGATAAGTTCACCGACTTGATGCTGGATAAAACTGGCCTGATGGGCATGATAGGTAAAGCCGAGCGCGGCCCTGCGACCGTCGAGTCCATCAAAAAACACAAAGCGGTTTATCTGATGGCCGTTGGCGGCGCTGCGTATCTGGTGTCTAAAGCGATTAAACATTCTCGCGTGGTGGCCTTTGCCGATTTAGGCATGGAAGCGATTTATGAGTTTGACGTACAGGATATGCCTGTCACTGTAGCGGTGGATTCAAACGGCGTAAATGCCCATGAAACCGGCCCCGCGATTTGGAAAGTGAATATCGCTAACGCAAAAGCCTAATGGATTTAGGCGATGTTGCTAGAGTGAGCCAGAGGCTTGGTCGTCTCTACATTGTCTCTGGTTCACGTGACAATTGGTTGGTAAAGGGTTAGGCAGCTAGCCACAGACAATTTGTCACAAAAAAATACGCTCAGGTGCGCCTTTTGGCTTGCTTGAGCGTTTTTGTTTCGCTAGTGTGGCAACCTTATCTTCGAAGATACGACCGTGTTTAACAATTCGTTCGGTGGTAAGTACCGAATGTTTTTAACAAAAGATGGACATAACAATGAAAATAGCTCCTCTCCTATTGGCGCTTAGCGCCGCAGGTTTGGCGTATTCTGCCTATGGGGCCGAATCCACGCCTTTTACTGTGCAACAGCTGGTTAAACTCAACAAATTGCATTCGACAACCGTGTCCCACGATGGCACTAAGCTGGTCTACGGCCTGAAAACCGTTAATGATAAGGGAGAGGCGAGTTCCGATTTATATTTATTAGATCTGACTCAAGCGGATGCTAAACCAATGCAGCTCACATCGGCTGCGGGCACTGAGCATGATGTTAGTTTTGCCAGCGATGATAAATCGATTTATTTCCTTGCCAGTCGTAGTGGCTCAAGCCAACTTTTCCAACTGCCATTAACGGGCGGTGAAGCGCAGCAGGTTTCTGAGCTGCCACTGGATATTGATGGTTACAAACTCTCAAACGATGGTCAGCAAATCGTGCTCAGCATGCGCGTCTTCCCAGAGTGCAAGGATTTAGCCTGTTCAAAGGATAAATTTACCGCCGAGTCTGAGCGTAAATCGACGGGCCGTGAATACAAGCAGTTGATGGTGCGCCACTGGGATACCTGGGAAGACCACGCCCGTAACCACTTATTTGTGGGCGCTTTAAACGGTGAGAAGCTGACCAAAGTCGTGGATATCACCCAAGGACTCGACACTGAAACGCCACCAAAACCCTTCTCTGGCATGGAAGAAGTGACCTTCACCCCAGACGGCAAATTTGTAGTTTATAGCGCAAAGGCGCCAAGCAAAGATCAAGCCTGGACCACAAACTACGATTTGTGGCAAGTGCCTGTCACGGGCGGCACTGCGACTAACTTAACCGCCGACAATATCGCCTGGGACGCGCAGCCAACATTCTCGAGTGATGGCCGTTACCTAGCCTATTTGGCGATGACTAAACCCGGTTTTGAGGCCGACCGTTATCGCATCATGCTGCGCGATACCAGTACAGGTCAGTCAAAGGAAGTGGCGCCGCTGTGGGATAGAAGCCCAAGCTCGTTGATGTTTGCACCTGATAACCGCACTCTGTACGTGACGGCGCAGGACATTGGCCAAGTATCGATTTTCAAAGTAAATACCCAGTTTGGTGATGTGCAATCGGTTTACAGCGACGGCAGCAATAGCCTGATCGCTATTGCCGACGATCAACTGATCTTCGACAATAAAACCTTAGTTGAGCCGGGCGATCTGTATCGCATCAATACCGACGGTCAAGGCCTTAAGCGCTTGACCGAAGTGAATAAAGACAAACTCGCAAAAATCAAATTCGGTGAATTCCAACAATTTAGCTTTAAAGGCTGGAACAACGAAGACGTTTACGGCTATTGGATCAAACCCGCCAACTACCAAGAAGGTAAAAAGTATCCGATTGCCTACTTAGTCCACGGTGGCCCGCAGGGCTCCTTTGGTAACGCCTTTAGCGGTCGTTGGAATGCCCAGTTATGGGCTGGCGCGGGTTACGGCGTTGTTATGGTCGACTTCCACGGTTCTACCGGTTACGGCCAAGCCTTTACCGACTCTATCAGCCAAGATTGGGGCGGTAAGCCATTAGAAGACTTACAAAAAGGTCTTGCGGCTGTGAGTCAGCAACAAAAATGGCTCGATCCACAGAAAGCCTGTGCACTCGGTGGTTCCTACGGCGGCTACATGATGAACTGGATCCAAGGCAACTGGAACGATGGCTTTAAGTGTCTCGTCAACCACGCGGGTCTGTTCGATATGCGTTCCATGTATTATGTGACCGAAGAAGTCTGGTTCCCTGAGCATGAATTTGGTGGCACTTACTCAGATAACAAAGCCTTATATGAGAAGTTTAACCCAGTGAACTATGTGGAAAACTGGAAAACGCCTATGCTGGTTATCCACGGTGAGAAGGACTTTCGCGTCCCTTACGGCCAAGGGCTAGCCACATTCAGTTATATGCAGCGCAAAGGGATCCCCTCTGAACTGCTGATTTTCCCCGATGAAAACCACTGGATCTTAAAGCCAGAGAACCTAGAACAATGGTACGCCAATGTGTTCCGTTGGATGGATAGCTGGACCAAAAAGTAATCGAGGATGATGGACTTAAATACGCTGTGTATTTAGTCCTATTGTCTTGTTGCGAAAGCCAGAACAGTGTTCTGGCTTTTTAATAATCCTATTATTAATGTATCCAGTTGAATGTTTAAAGTTAAAGACACTCAGTCAAGGAATGAAGATGCTGATCAGAGCGGCGAGTAAAGCAGATATTGAGGCGATAAGCGCGTTAATCACGCACCTCACACAAGTTTATATCGCTCCCACGTGCACAGAGGTTGGCGCACAAACCTTAGTCAAAGCCATGTCGGTTGAGTCGGTGGTTCATTATTTTGCCTTAGGTTATCAATATCATGTTGCGATGAATGAGGCTGGCGAACTCGTCGGTGTGGTGGGCGTTAAGGATAATAGTCATCTCTATCATCTTTTTGTGGCAGATTCTGCTAAGGGACAAGGCTTATCTCGTCAGCTTTGGGAACTCGCCAAAGCTGAGTGCCTAGCCAAGGGAAACCCTGGCACGTTTACCGTTAACTCGGCGGTGAATGCGCTGCACGTCTATCAGCACTTTGGCTTTATTGCGCAAAGTGATATTCGTGAGCGCGGCGGGATCCGCGATATTCCAATGCAGCTAGTGCTTTGATGTATAACGATCTTTAACTATAAGACTAAAACATAAAATCTGAAGAAGAGAACATATGGCAAATTTAAAATTTTACCCAATCGGGACTGTCGGTGAAAAATGGGGCGAAGCTGAAAAGGCCGCTTGGCTTGCGAGCACTCAAATTAAACGCTTCTATCAGGACGATGTAGTGACACCGCTTAAGGCGATGGAGCCTAAATTAGCGGCATTAGGGCTGAGCTTAGTGCAATATGGCGCGTTATCGATTGCTCCTGCGCGCTATCCCTTGTTTGCGGCTAAATCCACGACTTTCGATCCACAAAAAATCACTGTATTAGTCACTGGTGGCGTACACGGCTATGAAACCAGTGGCGTGCATGGGGCTTTGGCGTTTTTAGCGGATAAGGCGGCCGATTATGTTGATCGCGTCAATCTGGTGGTCGCCGTATGCGTGAGCCCTTGGGGCTATGAGACCATTAATCGCTGGAACCCAAAGGCTATCGATCCAAACCGTTCTTTTTATGCTAATAGCCCAGCAGAAGAATCGGCAGCCCTGATGGCACTCGTGGCAAGCGTACCACAAGGTTTTGATGTGCATGTGGATTTACACGAAACCACCGACTCGGATGAGGATGAATTTCGTCCTGCATTGGCTGCGCGCGATGGTAAAGACTTTATCCCTGGCACTATCCCAGATGGTTTTTATGCCGTAGGTGATACCGAAAATCCGCAGGATGCGTTCCAAAAGGCGATTATTGATGGCGTCAGTAAAGTCACTCATATCGCGCCTGCCGATGACAAGGGCGAGATCATTGGCTCGACTGTGGTGCAGCATGGGGTGATTAACTATCCGCTGAAGTCATTAGGGCTGTGCAGTAGTGTGACGGGTTGTATTTATAACACCACCACTGAAGTGTATCCCGACAGCCCGTCGGCCACACCCGAGGAATGTAACTTAGCCCAAGTGGCGGCGATCATCAGTGCCATCGATTATGTGCTCGCACTGCGCTAGTCGCTGTGTAGGCTGCTATATCAATTGCAGTTAATCACTCAGTAAGTCATGGTTCACGCCATAAAAAGCCCTCATTCGAGGGCTTTTTAATTTAGGTCGCGCGAGTCGCTTCGTTAGGCGATAGCTTAGTTGTTGTCACTATAGGCTCTGCCATAGTAGCTATCGAGCAGCAGTTGTTTTAACTCGTTAATCAATGGGTAACGTGGATTTGCCCCAGTGCATTGATCATCGAAGGCATCTTCTGCAACTTCATCTAACTTGGCGAGGAAGTCGGCTTCGTTGACGCCGGCTTCTTGGATAGAAGCAGGAATGCCCAACGTCTTCTTGAGTTGCTCGATTTTTTCCAGCAATTTTTCGACTTTTTCCTCATCGGATGTTCCGCCTAACTGTAAATGATCTGCGATAGCAGCGTAGCGGCACAGGGCTTTTGGCCTGTCGTATTGGCTAAAGGCCGCTTGTTTTGTGGGGAGATCCGTTGCATTAAAACGGATCACATTACTGATCAGTAGTGCATTGGCTAACCCATGGGCAAGGTGGAATTCGGCCCCCAGTTTATGGGCCATAGAGTGGCAGATCCCGAGGAAAGCGTTGGCAAAGGCGATACCCGCAATGGTGGCGCCATTGTGGACTTTTTCGCGGGCGATGGGGGACTGTGAGCCCAGGTTATAGGCATCGGGCAAATATTTGCACAGTAAGTCCAGAGCCTGCAGTGCTTGACCATCGCTGTACTCATTTGCCATCACGCTGACATAGGCTTCTAGTGCATGGGTTACCGCATCTATGCCACCAAAGGCCGTCAGGGATTTAGGCATATTCATCACTAAATTAGGATCAACAATCGCCATATTGGGGGTGAGTTGGTAATCGGCAATGGGGTATTTCTTGCCCGTATGTTCATCGGTCACTACGGCAAAAGGAGTGACTTCAGAGCCCGTGCCCGAGGTCGTGGGTATGGCCACCATCATGGCTTTCGCCCCCATTTTAGGGAACTTATAGATACGTTTACGGATATCCATAAAGCGCAGTGCCAAGTCGGCAAAATCGACATCGGGATGTTCGTACATCACCCAAATAATCTTAGCCGCATCCATGGGCGAGCCACCACCGAGGGCAATGATCACGTCGGGTTTAAAGCTTTGGGCGACTTTAGCTCCCTGGCGAACAATGGCTAAGGTGGGGTCGGCTTCAACGTCATAGAAAATTTCGGTTTCAAGACCCTGGGCCTTCAAAATGCGAATGGTTTCATCGCAATAACCTTGGTTGAATAAAAATCTATCTGTGACAATAAGCGCGCGTTTTTTATCGCTTAATTCCTCTAGTGCTATGGGGAGACTGCCGCGGCGGAAGTAAATGGATGATGGAAGTTTATGCCACAGCATATTTTCGGCCCTCTTAGCGACGGTTTTTTTGTTGATCAAATGACTCGGCCCGACGTTTTCTGAAATCGAGTTTCCGCCCCAAGAGCCGCAACCTAAGGTGAGTGAGGGTGCCAATTTAAAGTTATAGAGATCGCCAATCCCCCCTTGGGAAGCGGGGGTGTTAATTAAGATCCGCGCAGTTTTCATTCTAAAACCGAAGGTCTTCACCCGCTCGGTTTGGGTATCTTGGTCGGTGTAAAGCCCAGAGGTATGGCCAATGCCGCCCAATGCCACTAAGGCTTCGGCCTTATCGACAGCCTCATTAAAATCTGCGGCGAGGTACATGCCGAGTAAGGGGGAGAGTTTTTCGTGGGCAAAGGCTTCTGCTTCGGTGATTTCAGTGACTTCACCAATCAACACTTTGGTCCAATGGGGGACCTCAAATCCCGCCATTTGGGCGATCGTTGCCGCGCTTTGGCCAACGATATCGGCATTTAAGCCGCCATTTTTTAAAATCACTTGCTGCATTGCCGCCGTTTGATCCGCCGACAGTATATAGCCGCCGTGGCTGGCAAAACGCTCTTTAACTTGCTCATAGATACTGTCGACTACGATTACCGCTTGTTCAGAGGCACACACCACACCGTTATCGAAGGTTTTTGACATCAATATTGAGCTGACCGCGCGCTTAATATCGGCGGTTTCATCAATCACAATGGGGGTATTTCCCGCGCCCACACCAATGGCGGGTTTACCCGAAGAATAAGCGGCTTTCACCATACCAGGGCCACCGGTGGCGAGGATAAGATTCACTTTAGGGTGAGTCATTAACTGATTCGATAGTGCAACACTGGGCTCATCAATCCAGCCGATAATATCCTTTGGCGCCCCCGCAGCAACGGCGGCATCGAGCACTAATTTGGCTGCCGTTGTGGTAGAGGTTTTTGCCCTTGGGTGGGGGGAAAAAATAATCGCATTGCGGGTTTTTAGGCTGATCAGTGCCTTAAAAATGGCCGTCGATGTGGGATTTGTGGTGGGGACTATGCCACAAATAATGCCTACGGGTTCGGCGATAGTGATAGTGCCGAAGGTGAGATCCTCCGATAAAATACCGCAGGTTTTCTCATCTTTATATTTGTTATAAATATATTCCGAGGCAAAGTGGTTTTTGATGACCTTGTCTTCGATAATTCCCATGCGGGTTTCACTGGCAGCCATTTTGGCTAGCGAGATCCGTGCATCGGCAGCGGCGAGGGCGGCCGCACGGAATATGGCATCGACTTGTGCCTGGCTAAAGGTTGCATATTCGGCCTGTGCTTTGGCGACACGCTCGACCATCAGGTCCAGTTCTTGTGCATTGGTCACTAACATGGTTAACACTCCTAAAAAGATTTAGAGAATGATTCGATTCGCTAAATATTCTTTATGGTAGAAAATTACACTTAATGCCGGGATTAAAGTGTGATAATCCCATCAAATTTGGGTTTTTATGTAATAAAACTACAGCAAAAAGGATCGGTTTTTATTGCCTAGACTCAAGAGAGGACTCGTTGCGGGATGGAAATATTATTTAAACTTGTGATTAAACCTTAAAAATCTCATTTTTCAGTCATCTGTGCTTGAGATACTATACTTGCCCTTAAGCTTACTTTGATGAAATTGGCGTGACACGCACATAAGGATCGCAACTTGGAGTTAACACTTTACGTTAAATTTTTTCTCGGCCTCGTTGCCATTATCAATCCGATTGGGTTATTGCCCGTTTTTGTGAGCTTAACGAGTCATCAAACCGAGGCTGAGCGGAACCATACCGGGAAAGTGGCTAACTTTGCCGTGGTCGTTATCTTGTTGGTGACCATAGTGGCGGGGCAACATATTTTGAATATGTTTAGCATTTCCCTGTCTGCCTTTAGGATCGCCGGTGGCAGTTTGATTGCGATTATTGCCATGTCGATGTTGCAGGGTAAATTAGGCGAAGTGAAACGCAACCAAGAGGAAGATCGCGAGTCATCGGCGATGGAATCCGTTGCCGTGGTGCCGCTTGCGCTGCCTTTGATGGCGGGCCCTGGTGCCATCAGTTCGGTGATAGTGTTTGCCGCAGAACACAATACCTTCTCTAACATCATCGCGATGTTTATCACTGTGATCGTGTTTGGTTTAGTGAGTTTTGGTCTCTTTAGAATGGCCTCTATCATCTATAAAATCCTTGGTAAAACGGGGATTAACGTCATTACCCGTCTGATGGGATTACTGATGTTATCCATAGGTATTGAAGTGATTGCCGCGGGTGTGAAGGGATTATTCCCGCAACTTTTTGGTTAAGCGAAACACAGTTTAAGAAGCGCATTGGATTGACTCTAATGCGCTTTTTTCTTTTTTATTTGTAGATAAATTGATGAGAAACAATATCTGTACTGCTTTTTACTTCCTATGAAGAATGAATGGCAGAACTCTCGCCTCAGAAAAAGATTAAAATGCTGTTTTTGAAATAGATTTAAATTCTATGTCTCTAAAGTAGCAACATCGTCCTTAGGTGGATCTTATGCTATATATAGAGCATCTTAATTTTTGTGTAGAAGGATATCTCTATGAAATGGCAATGGATTGGCAATCTTAGTTTGAAGCAGAAGTTACTTATGGTTGTGTTGCCTCCGCTATTTGCGTGCTTCTTATATGGAGCACTCTTCCTGATTGAAAAGTATGAATACCGTCAAGACTTACAACTGGTCGTACAGTTAAGTGAACTGGCCGTCACAAACAGTAACTTAGTCCATGAATTGCAAAAAGAACGCGGTATGAGTGCTGGTTTTATTAGCTCAGCGGGCAAAGCCTTCGCGGGTAAAATACCCAGCCAAAGGCAATTGACAGACACACAGCTAAAACTTTATCAATCCTTTGTCGATAACAGCAGCTTACCCGAAACGTTTGCGCCCAAACTACGGGACATTAGCACTCAACTTGGGCAACTCCAGCAGATACGCGCTAAGGTCGATAGTTTATCCATCAGCGCGGCCGATGAGGTGGCCTACTATACTGGGCTTAACAAGTTGCTATTAGCCGTAGTCGATGAAACCGCCAAAGCAGGTGCCAATCAAGAAATTGCGATTAAAGCCGCGGCCTTTAGTGCCTATTTGCAGATGAAGGAACGGGCGGGTATTGAGCGGGCGGTACTCAGCTCAACCTTTGGCCAAGCGGGATTCAAACCCAAAGTTTACGCCAAATTTATCACCTTAGTCTCTGAGCAAAACAGCTACTTAGAGCGCTTTCATGCCTTAGCAGCCCCAGCATTAGTCGAAGCGGACGAACGCATCCAAAACTCTAACGAAGTGAGGGATGTAGAAGCTCTACGCCAAATTGCCCTCGATCAGGACGTTCAAAAAATTCTGCAGCAAAACCCCGAAGATTGGTTTGCTAAGTCAACGGCCCGAATTGATCGCTTAAGGGATTTTGAGCAGCAAATATCCACGGATTTACTGAATGTGACTCACGAGCGGCTGACCGTAGCTAATGAACATATGTTCTTTGTCCTTGTGACACTCTGCGTCGTACTCGCCGTGGTATTGATGCTCAGCCTATCGGTGATCCGTTATTTACACGACAGTGTGCACCATATTTATTCGACAGTGACTCAGGCTCGCAAGCACTATGATCTGAGTGTTCGCTTAAGCCAAACCAGTTCCGATGAATTTGGTGAGCTTGCCAATGCTTTTAATGGGATGATGACTGATTTTGAAAACGTTATCCTACAGGTTCGGGCCAGTGGCGCTAAATTGCAGCAGGCGGTCGAGCAAATGGACCTCTGTACCCATGCCATGGAGCAGGACGTGATGCAAGGGCACAGCGAAGCGGAGCAGGTTGCCTCGGCGATGACCGAAATGAGCGCAACCGTCGCCGAAATCGCCGCTAACGCGGTTCAGGCTTCAGAAGCCTCAAATACTGCAAACAACGAGGCTAAGGCAGGCAATCTGGAGGTTGGTCGCACCAGCAAAGCGATTAAGGAATTGGCCGATGATATTAACGGCGCATCCCAGGCGATAAATGAACTGGATAAAGAAATACACGGCATTGTTGTGGTGCTCGATGTGATCAGCAGTATTGCCGAACAAACCAATTTACTGGCACTCAATGCCGCGATTGAAGCGGCCCGCGCCGGGGAAATGGGGCGGGGATTTGCCGTTGTCGCAGATGAAGTCAGAAGCTTGGCCCAGCGGTCACAAACCTCAACTGCCGATATTAAAAGCATGACCGACAGATTAAAATCGGGGGCGAGTATCGCCGTAAAAGCGATGGAGCGCGGATTAGCACAAGCCAAGATCAGCGTGCAAGAAGCCGAACAAGCTGGGGTGGAACTGAAGCGTATTGTTGAACAGGTTGATATTATTGACCGCATGAATGAACAAATTGCCACGGCAACCCATGAGCAATCCGCCGTCTCCGAAGATGTGAATCGTAATGCGTTGAAGATCAGTGAAATTTATCTGAATACACAAAGGATTTCCGATGAATTACGCGAGCTAACTAAAGCATTAACATTCGATGCAGAGCTCATGTCTAAAGAAGTACATAAATTTACGGTGAATTAAGACAAAGGTGATACGCCTTGTCTATTTAATCTTCGGATAAGGCCGATTGTTCGGGCAGTTTGATTAGCAATTGCGCAACCGCCTGAAATCGATTCTTTTTTACTTGACCACCTAAATGCTTTTGCGTACAGTACCGCTCCGTTAACGACAAAAGCCTCTCGGCAAGGCGATTGATTGACGTTAATGGATTAAAAGCAAAATTCACGTGAAAGATTAACCACGTAAACATAAATCAACAATATGGTGAGGTGTCCGAGTGGCCGAAGGAGCACGCCTGGAAAGTGTGTATACGGTAACGTATCGAGGGTTCGACTCCCTCTCTCACCGCCAAATTAAAGCAAAGGGAATCAGTATTTTACTGGTTCCCTTTGTTGCTTTGGGGCAAAATCTGCGTTTTCCTGTCCGTTTATGTCCGCATTAAAGCCCATCATTTCAGATATGCGACTTGCCATGCGTTGCGAGTCTTTGGGGATCCACTTGCCGTAGTGCTTCTTGATCATGGTGGTATCACTGTGACCAAGTTGCCGAGCTACCCACTCAAGCGGAACGTAGTTAGATAGCAGCTGACTGGCAAGGGTATGGTGGCTTTGGGGCTCGCCAAAGGAAAGCGTCCGTTGTCGATATCAATCCTGCACTTATCCCCCTGGCTTTCGGAATCATTAATGCCAACAAACTTATTTTGAGTCGGATGACGGTCGCAGAATGCAAGATGCACAACATTGGGCTAAGTCGCTGGCTGGCCTAGCCCCCAAGATGCCTACCAAGCATTTGAGATCCGGTGTCAACGAGGGGCACAACCAGCTGATGAATTAAATGGCTGGCGTAAAGTGATAGGCCTTCGTAATGCATTGGTTCTTGATTATCTGAATATTGACCCTGAAATAATCCGCAGTGTAATCACTTAAGGTTATAGCGATAGATTATTCGTCTTTGCTGAGCTGGGGCTTGAGTGGTGATCGCTGAAGAAACGTTAATTGGATTATTCGATTTAGCTGACTCACCTATAGATTGAATAGATGAGTCGACTAGGGGATATCTACTTATTTTTTAAAGAATTCTTCGTTGGTGCCGTATGGGCCTAAACCTAAATCGCGTTTGCGGATGGCATCTACACGGTCAAAGGCTTCTTCGGCCACTCTTAGGTTTTTAACATCTTTACGCCAATAGTATTTAAATCCATCAAAGTGCGCGTTGTTTGGATACCAGTAAAACACGCCTAAACCTTCTTTATTGAGGATTGGAGTATTGTGGATATGGGCTCCTGGAATATAGAAGTATTGACCTTTAGCTAACGTTTCAAATTTATTGTTCGCCAATGTTTTACTTGCGCCGTTGACGACGTAGTAACACTCTGGTTGACCATGGAAATGTGGCTCATGGTCTGACATACCACCGTTAGTAATACCGATAACGACTGGGCTGTCCGATAATTCTTTCCAGATATAGCTTACAGGAGAGTTTTTGGGATCGCAGTTTTTGGCTTCGAGCACGTTACCGTTGTCATCCAAGGTTTTACAAAAGCGTTGATCCGCTGCAATGCTGTCATTGGGTTTGATGGTGTTAAAGTCGATTTTGCCTGCTTCCCAATCGGCAATATAGGCTTCAATTTCGGGGTTGCTGCATTGCTCCGGCATCGTATTTTGTGGAGTATACGGCGTGCTGTCATAAGGTACCGGCGTCATCTGTTGATAGGGTAGCTGCGCATGGTTACATTGTGGACCTTGAGCCATAACAGCTGTTGAAGTTAGTGCGGCCAATCCGAAAAGCATTTTCAGTTTCATCATTCCAATCCTATTTTGACATCGCTTAATAGCGATATTGTGTTGGTTATTTTGTTACGTGACTAACAATAAGGTGATTGGTTAATGGTAAAGGTGAATTGGATCACGGCATGTTTTGAGTGGCAAACTTATTCGTGACTTTACTCGCGAATAATCTTATCCGCCGAGCCGTTTTAGAGCTGAAATTGCATGCTGATCTGCGCATAGTTAGCCACTCCTTGCTCAGCATTGGGATGGAGTGAGTTATTGTTATCCTCAATTTGATAGCGGCCAACTTCAACACCTAGGGTGAGTGCTCGGGTTAAATTAGTAAACACATTCACGCCAAAGTGGCTGCGATCCGTTTGTTCTATCTCTGTGCTTGTGTACCCAAAAAATACGCTCGAACGGGTATAGTCAGTCCAAAAGTGCCTATAAGCAAACATGGCGGACGTCGAAGTTTCTACTTTTCCTTGGATGATATCGCGCGTGGCATCTGTGCCGACATAACGACCTAGGTTGCCGTAATGCAATTGCAGGCGCAGATCATCTTGGCCAAAGGTGAAGAGTTTGGCGGCAATTGAGAGTCCGCCAGCCCATTGTGCTGTGTCAGCAGGATCTAAATAACGCACTAAACCCGAGATAGACACATTGCCCCACTCACCGGATTGGTTGTAGCGGGCAATCATGTCTGGGATGTAGTCATGGCTGGTATCAATCCAATTAGGTTTTGTTGGTGTGGCACTGGTTATCCCATCCGTTTGGGCTTGGGTGCCGTAGGTGTAGGGATTTTCGAGGGCAAATTGCCATTGTTCGGTGCTATAGCGGATAAGTGCTTGTCTCACCATGGCTTGTCCCACTAATGGCCCACCTAAATCGGCCGTTTCGGCAAAGGTACTGGTATTGACTAAGGTTGACCAAGTTTGCCCGGCAGTGACGCCTTGATAACTGATAAAGGCATGCCTAAGCCTTGGACTGTAGGAGTTTGAGATAATAGGATTTCCTTGGCTGGAGCCGACAAAATCGATTTCAGTAAATGCTTGAACTACATCTGAGGTGATCGTCATGTTTACACGACTTTCCTGTGCACTAAATTGAGTACGTTTAGTGTTATCAGCGACAGTTCCTCCTCCCGTCCAACTGTCTTGAAACTGGAGATTACCTTCAACATAACGTGCATTTGCTTTAATAAATCCACCCAGCTGTAACTCTGTTCCATAGAGCGGGGAAAATGGAATAAAAAATAGGGATAAGGCGAGTAAAGTTGGTTGTTTCATGGCGACTAAATCACATTTGGGAGTAAAAAAATGCCCTAGTAAATAGGGCATTAAATAGGCACAGTTAAAAATGGCCGGGAAAGCCGTGTTGAGTTGGTTAACCGTTAGAAGTAGTAACCAAAGTTGATGTTGATACGTTTATCCCAGTCATTACCAACTTCTGGTAAGCCAACGTGGTCGTTATTGGCCGTTGAGAAGGTCATGTTTTTACCCATCACAAAGTCAATCATGGTGTAAGTTGGGCCTGCTGAAATCGCCATCCCGGTGACGTTTTGCATGCTATTGTCGTAGCTATCGTCATCAACATCGGGCGTCATTAAACCAAAATCGTTATAAAACTTAATGTTGCCCCAATCCGTGTTAACGGTTTTGGCGATGTTAATGTTATAGGCCTGACCCTTAGAAGCGATTTCGTATTGCCAGCTTACAACGGATACACCAATTTTATTTGAATCCACTGCATCTGCGGCATTGTATTCATACTGCATAGCCTGCATTTGTAGGTTCCAGCCCTTGTAGCTGCTATCTAAGTGCAATGCCACGGCATAACGGTCACCATTATTGCCGGTTTTGTTGTTGTAGATTTGGCCAACCTGTACTGAGCCACCTACTGTCGTTGAGCCCCCTTCGTATTCCGCGGTGTAGGTTTGGCGTACGTTGAGTTGGTTGGTTTCTTCGTTGTTATATTCAGTGCCATTAATGGTGCCGGTATACAAATCGGTGGCATAACGCTTGTTTTCTGTTGGGCCGTATTCCGCATTTTTATAAAAAGCTAAATCTGTGTGCCAGCCATTTTTCTCATAGGTCGCTTTTAAGCCGATATCATGGTCATCTTCAAAACCAAGATAGTAAGGCAGGCCAAACCACCAACTGTTTGAGATAAACTCGCGGTTACCAAAGGGTACTTTGTTAACACCAAATTGCAGTTGCCAGTCTGGATTAATGTCGTAATAACCATAGCCGTATTTGATGTAGTTAGTGCCTGAGGTAAAACGGTATTCTGCAGCGAGACCGAAATCGCCTTTTTTGCCATCGAATTTAATCGCGGCCATATCGAAGTTAAAATCGCCGCCTTTATCCTTTGATTTTTCATCATAATCGCGATAGCCATAGTTAACGCGCACCGCGCCGCCAACGTGAATGCCATCTTCTTGTTGCTCTGTTGCAAAGGCAGCAGAGCTAGACATTGCCATTGCAGTTGCGACTATGGACAGCGTAAATCGGGTGGATTTTTTCATCATCATTACCTTGTGTTTTAGTCTTTATATTTTAATAATTTATTTACATTTCTTTGAACCAAGTGCGGTGGCACTCTGCGCAAACTGGCGGCTTTTTTTCATGCTCGCCGTGGCAGGCTAAGCAGCTAGCACCTTGGTTGTAGTGCAGCGATTTGTGTGGATGGGCTTCAGGGATGGCAAGCTTTGACTCATCCACTGGAATACTGGTTATTTCACCGTGACACTCAACGCAGGCGGCGTCAGTGGCACTTTGCTTACCTGAACCTTGGTGACAAGCTTTACAGCCATCTTGGTAGAGAAATTCATGGTTGCTGCGACCTTGGGTGCTGCCTTTCATCTTGATGAGGTCTCCGGCATTAGCAGTGCCAGCGAACAGGGTTGCAACAACGAGTGTGAGTAGTAATGTTTTCATCATGGTTTAGGCCTGCATATCAGATTTGATGGTTTCAGCAACGATAATTCCCATCGCTAAGCACTCTAGGCAAGCTGTTGAACTTAAACGGGTCCCGCCGTGAGTGCCGCCTGTCGCTTCGCCGACAGCATAGAGTTTTTTGATGGAGGTTAATGATTGGCTGTGTATGGCCCGCGCGCCTAAATCGGTTTTTAAGCCACCCATGCAGTAGTGCACTTTGGGCCAAATACGCGACACAATAAACGGTGCTTTAAGCTCGACTGCCGTATCCATCATGCGACCAAACAAGGGGTCTATGCGCTGTGGCACCTGCTTGTTGTACTCGGCAACGGTTTGTTTGAGCTGTGCAAGTGGAATATTGAACTGCTTAGCTAATTGCTCAAGGCTATCGACTTTCCAAGCGATTTGGTCACGTACCGCGCGGGTCACTTCCTCTGCACCGACATGATCGTCATGGTTAAAAAACACCACAGGGTAGGCGGGTGAGCCATCTGGATGACGGTTTTTCATAATGGCATCGGAGCAGGTTTTTCTATCGGCGCGTTCATTCATAAAACGCTTGCCGTCTAACACATTGACTGAAATCCCTTTATGGAAACCAATCGAGAGCAGGGCATTTGACCAGCCAAAGCCACCCTCATCGGGCGAGCCCCAGTGACCAGTTTGAATTAGGCTCATATGAACCGGAAAAGCGCCGTGGGCCATGGCCGTTAACGTCACTTCGCCGGTTGCGCCGAGGGCATTGGTACAATCTAAGCTTTTATCTAATGCAGGGTCTACCAGTTCACGTAGCACTAAGTTGCGCGAGAAACCACCGTGGGCAAGGATAACGGCCTTATTGGCTTTGATGTAGATTGTTTTACCGGTTTTGAGATCCGGGAAGCGATAATTTTGACGCACTTTCAAGCCAACAATCTCTTGGCCATCCATGATGAAGTCTTCAACATAGTGCTGCAGGCGGTATTCCACGCCTTCTTTTTTACCTGCTTCATAGAGTTTGGTGGTGATATCACCACCGACGCCGTGTTGGGTTCTGATAGCGCGAGCTTTATTGTGGCCGCCCACTTGTTGGTTAAAGCCTTCGCGGAATTTGACGCCTGTGTCAATGCACAGTTGATAAGCGTCGAGGGCGCGATTAGCGATTTGGCGCAGCATGTCGGTATTTTGCATGCCGCGGCCAGAAATGATTTGATCCTTTACCAGTTCTTCTGGTGAGTCATCTTGGATACCCTGAGCTAATTGGATAGGATTTTTGGGAATGGCTAACCAGCCTCCATTAATCGCTGAGTTTCCCCCAATCACCTGCATTTTTTCTAATACCAGCACAGAACCAAGGCCTTGACGTTTAGAATTTAACGCCGATGACAGTCCCGCAAAGCCTGAACCTACAACGATAATATCTCTCGTTTCATCCCATTTTATGTTTGATACACATTCGTTAGCTGATGTCGTGACGGGTAATGCTGCCGCAATACCTCCTACTGCAGCACCCGCACTTAGTTTTAAAAAATTTCTTCTACTATGCATGTTGTAAATCCTCTACTTCGGTATGCAAACAAGATAGAGGCTATGGGATTGGCTAAAGGTGAACTAAGTCACGGCTTTTTTTTAGTGGCAAACTTATTCGTGAGGTGTATCTAGAATAATCTTTCCCGATGAATGGGCTCGATTGTGATCAAAAGTGGCATGAAGAAAATTTAATCTATGACAACAACTTGTTATTGGCATGTGTATTTGAGGTGACTCACAAAGCCTGCAAATAAATTCGCGCTTGCGTGAGCTTAATCCCGATTAGTTATCTTGTACCTATAATGGTCGTTAGTTAACAACGCATAATCTATACCTTGTTAGCGCTTTTATTTGAGTTTAGTAAATGAAATGTCCTTCTGAGACACTCTCTATTTTAAGATGCAATCAAATACTCAATGCGGCTGAGCAGCTGATTGAGTCACAGGGCATAGTGTCATTCAAGTTTTCTCAACTAGCTAAAGAAGTAGGTTGTTCTACTGGTACCTTGTACAAATTTTTCGAACGTAAAGAGGATGTTTTAGTTTGTCTGTTCCTCAGAAGTGCGACCTCTAATCATTTGCCAATTTTTATTCATCAGAATCCGGAGTTAACCGCTAAAGAACGCGTGCTGTTGCCAATTTTATTTACCTTTGAAACGATAAAACGTAGTAAAAGCTTTGCAACATTACGCTCGGTTTCTGTTAATACCATGGTGTGGCAACTTGCGAGTGATGAAAAAGTGGAGCGTTTTAAAAAACGCATTAATGCATTTTGGGGCTGGTTTACAGACTCGCTCAATTTAGCAATAGAAACGGGAGAATTAGAAGCAACTCCGTTACAAGTTAAAGAGTTAGTGCAGGGCATCACTTTTTATTTAACGGGAGCACTAACTCAATTTGAGAGCCAGCTTATTGCTCCTGAATATCTCTCCAATCGACGCGAAACCTGTTATCGACATTTGGCTAAATTGATGGGCCAATATAAGTGGAAAATGCCCTTAACCCCAGAGTTATATGATTCTTTAGAAGCCAGAACGATTCAATTTTTTGATCATCATTATCGTGATCACATGAGCTGCGCCGCTTGTCGTAAGCTATCTTGTGCTCATATGTCGTAAATTTTTTGTGCCGTGATTAGTGGCAATTAAAAAACCAGCAAAATAGGCGATATTCTGCAACGAGAAATCGGTGTAGCCATGGTTTATTGGGCTACACCGATTAGGTTTGTCGATTTTTGAAAAGGCTTACAAAACTTTAGCGATTGATTGGGCTAAATAGTCAACATTGTCTTCACTGATCCCGGCGATGCTGATGCGGCTCGAGCCTACCATGTAGATACTGAATTCCTTTTGCAGACGTGCGACTTGCTCAGGATTAACACCAAGGAAGGAGAACATGCCTTTTTGGCGGGCGATAAAGCTAAAGTCACGGTCCACGCCATTGGCTTTTAGCTTATCCACTAAAATGGCTCGGTTGCCGTTGATGCGATCGCGCATGACTTTTAATTCATCAAGCCATTCTTGTTTCAACTCTGCCGAGGCCAAAATGGTCTCAACGATGGCGGCTCCGTGGGCAGGCGGCATAGAGTAGAGGCAACGCACCACATACAGCAGTACCGATTGGGCGACATTGGCGGAATTGGCATCTTTGGCAATCACAGAGCAGGAGCCGATACGCTCACGGTACAAACCGAAGTTTTTCGAGCATGAGCTGCAGAGGATCATATTGTCGACCGCAGCCGCCATTTGGCGCACGCCATAGGCGTCGATATCAACCCCATCACCAAAGCCTTGATATGCCATGTCAATCAAAGGGGTAAAACCTTGCTCTTTGGTCAAGGCAACGACTTTATCCCACTGCTCAGGGGTCAAATCCATCCCGCTGGGGTTATGACAACAGGCGTGGAATAACACCACGTCATCAGGACTCACTTGTGATAATGCAGCGAGCATTTCATCAAATTTCAAGGATTTACTATCGTAGTCATAATAAGGATAAGTTTTAACGGTGATCCCAGCCGCTTCGAATAACCCCGTGTGATTGGCCCACGTTGGGTCGCTCACCCATAACACTGCATTTGGGTTGCAGCGTTTGATAAAGTCACCCGCGACACGTAAAGCACCTGTACCACCAGGGGTAGAAACTGTGCGGATACGATTAGCTAGAATGGCACTGTGGCCAGCACCAAAGGCTAATTCCGTCATTAAGGTGTTGAATTGTGGTGAACCCGTTGGGCCGATATACACTTTGGTGGTTTCGGTATCGAGACGGAATTTTTCGGCTTTCTTGACGCAGTTAAGGATGGGAGTATGGCCAGCGGGATCTTTATAAACCCCTACACCTAAATCCACTTTTTGTGGATGAGTGTCTTCGCGGTACTGAGTCAGCAAGCCAAGGATAGGATCTGCAGGCATTGCGGTAAGTTTATTAAACATAGCTCCATCTACCTTTCTGGTTGTATAGCAATCGTGATTTTCGGTTCAGATCTGCATTATTTATCGTTTGAGGCCTAGAATAGCGTGGAAAGGTAACGCTTTTAAAGTGAAAACTGTGATTAAACGCCCGTTAGCTTGGCAAAAAAGCCTGCCAAAAGTGCGATTAAATCATAAATTAACCCCATAAATTTTGCATTTTTGTTATTTTGGCACCGACTTAAGTAAATAAACCCACCCAAAAAGCATTTTTCTCGAAAAAACGGTTGAATCCTTAGCGACAATCGGTAATTTTATAACAACGAAGCACCAACAGGGCCCCAATCTCCTTTTATTTGTAATTTTAACTTGACGCGCCGTAGCGTGAAGTTGCCATTTTGCCTATTCAGTCTGCGTGATCGTGATGATGACGCCCTTATTGAGAAAGAAGATTTATTCATGAAGCAATTACGTCTTGAACCTGTTGTGCAAGTCCGCGGTGAAATCAACATTCCCGGCTCAAAAAGTATTTCCAATCGTGCCCTTTTATTGGCGACCTTAGCCCAAGGCACGACCACGCTCACCAATCTGCTCGACTCAGATGATATTCGCCATATGTTGGCCTCCCTCAAGCAGCTAGGGGTTAACTTTCGTTTATCTGCCAATAACACAGTGTGTGAGTTAGAGGGGTTAGGCGGTGCTATTTCTGCGGCATCTGCGCAGGAATTATTTTTAGGTAATGCGGGTACGGCAATGCGCCCACTCTGCGCAGCCTTAACTTTAGGCCAAGGTGAATTTACCTTGACGGGCGAGCCGCGCATGGAAGAGCGTCCGATTGGTGATTTAGTCGATGCCTTAAGGCAACTCGGTGCCAATATCGTTTACCTTAAAAATGACGGTTTTCCACCGCTGACGATTAATGCCACAGGCCTTAATGGCGGCGATGTTGACATTGCAGGGGATTTATCGAGCCAGTTTTTAACGGCATTGCTAATGGTGGCGCCGCTTGCCAAGGGCAGCGTGAATATCCATGTCAAAGGCGAGTTAGTCTCTAAGCCTTATATCGATATCACTATCGCCTTGATGTCGCAGTTCGGTGTAAAAGTCATTAACCATGACTACGGGCGTTTTGAGATTGTCGCTGGCCAGCGTTATATATCACCGGGCAAAGTACTGGTAGAAGGCGATGCGTCATCGGCATCGTATTTCCTCGCGGCAGGGGCGATTAAAGGCGGCGAGGTCAAAGTCACAGGGGTTGGCCGTTTGAGTATTCAAGGCGATGTCAAATTTGCCGATGTGCTGGAGAAAATGGGCGCCGATATTGAGTGGGGCGATGACTATATTATTGCCCGCGGCTCGCCATTAACGGCCGTCGACTTAGATATGAACCATATTCCCGATGCGGCCATGACCATTGCAACCGCCGCCTTATTTGCTAAAGGCACGACGGTTATTCGCAATATCTATAACTGGCGCATTAAAGAGACTGACCGGTTAGCGGCCATGGCGACTGAACTGCGAAAAGTGGGCGCCGAGGTTGAAGAGGGTAACGATTACATTAAAATCACCCCGCCTGCCGTCATACATACGGCTGAAATTGATACCTATAACGATCACCGTATGGCCATGTGTTTTTCGATGCTGGCATTCGCCGATTGCGGTATTACCATCAATGATCCTGATTGCACATCTAAGACCTTTCCGGATTATTTTGTGCAATTTGCAAGCCTTCAATCCTAACTTGCCAAGTCTGATTAAAGCCAAATTTGTCTCCCTTCGAAGATGAAGCCGTATTCGTGCGGCTTCTAATCTTCATAAAAAATCCACGGATTTTGTTTATCTTTTGTTGTACAATGCGGCGCGCTCATTTTCGGGGCTCACTTGATGAACTCACGGATGATGATTATTTTTTGCGGAGGAATGTATGTCTGAACGGGCTCCTGTAGTCACAATCGACGGCCCAAGCGGTGCTGGTAAAGGAACAATAAGCCAATTATTGGCGCAGCATTTAGGTTGGCAACTACTTGATAGTGGCGCTATTTACCGAGTTCTTGCGCTTGCCGCAATTCATCACAATGTTGAATTGGAAAATGAAGAATCCGTCACACTGCTCGCGGCACATCTTGATGTGAAATTTTTAACGGGCAATGAGAAAGATCCAGTTCAAGTGATATTGGAAGGTGAAGATGTCACGAGTGCGATTCGCACCCAAGAGTGCTCTAATGCTGCATCTATCGTCGCAGCATACCCACGGGTCAGGGAAGCATTATTACGCCGTCAACGTGCCTTTAGAACGGCACCCGGATTAATTGCCGATGGCCGCGATATGGGGACTGTGGTTTTCCCTACCGCACCGGCAAAATTATATTTAACTGCATCGGCAGAGGAGCGGGCTCAAAGACGCTATAATCAGTTGCAGGACAAGGGCTTCGATGTTAATATCGAGCGCCTTTTAAGTGAAATTATCGAACGTGATGAACGCGATATGAATCGTCCGGTGGCTCCTTTAGTCCCCGCCGAGGATGCGCTCGTTATCGATACTAGCGGAAAAGGCATCAACGAAGTGCTTGAGCTCGCGCTCAATCACATCAACCAAAAGTTATCCAGTGTTAACTAAGGTTATTCACTGGGTAGGTATTCGTATTATGGACGATACGGATAATTAGACTGACTCCACGTCCAGGACGGGCTGTGGTTTATTAAAGAAAGTAACCTAAACATGACTGAATCTTTTGCTGATCTATTTGAACAATCCCTTCAAACTCTGGAATTCCGTCCAGGTTCTATCGTTCGTGGTACTGTTGTTGCCATCGAAAACGGTATGGTACTGGTTGACGCAGGTCTGAAGTCTGAAAGCCCAATCCCAGCTGAACAATTCAAAAACGCACAAGGCGTTTTAGAAATCGCCGTTGGTGATGAAGTTGACGTAGCTCTTGACTCTGTTGAAGACGGCTTCGGTGAGACTCAACTGTCTCGCGAAAAAGCGAAACGTCATGAAGCTTGGATCGTTCTGGAAAAAGCTTATGAAGATGCTGAAACTGTAATCGGTATCATCAATGGTAAAGTGAAAGGCGGTTTCACTGTTGAATTAAACGGTATCCGTGCCTTCTTACCAGGTTCTCTAGTTGACGTGCGCCCAGTTCGCGACACCGCTCACTTAGAGTACAAAGAATTAGAATTCAAAGTTATCAAACTTGACCAGAAGCGTAACAACGTTGTTGTTTCTCGTCGTGCAGTTATCGAATCAGAAAGCAGCGCTGAGCGTGATGCACTGTTAGAAAACCTGCAAGAAGGTCAAGCAGTTAAAGGTATCGTTAAGAACCTGACTGACTACGGTGCATTCGTAGATTTAGGTGGTGTTGACGGTCTGCTACATATCACTGATATGGCGTGGAAACGTGTTAAGCACCCATCTGAAATCGTCAATGTTGGCGACGAAATCAACGTTAAAGTTCTGAAGTATGACCGTGAGCGCACTCGTGTGTCTTTAGGTCTGAAACAACTTGGCGAAGATCCATGGTTAGAAATCAGCAAGCGCTACCCAGAAAACACTAAGTTAACTGGTCGCGTAACTAACCTGACTGACTACGGTTGTTTCGTTGAAATCGAAGAAGGCGTTGAAGGTCTGGTTCACGTTTCTGAAATGGATTGGACTAACAAGAACATTCACCCATCTAAAGTGGTTAACTTAGGTGACGAAGTTGAAGTTCTGGTTCTGGACATCGATGAAGAGCGTCGTCGTATTTCTCTAGGTCTGAAGCAATGTAAGACCAACCCATGGGATGACTTCGCAACTCGTTACAACAAAGGCGACAAGGTTTCTGGTAAGATCAAGTCAATCACTGACTTCGGTATCTTTATCGGTCTTGACGGCGGTATCGATGGTCTAGTTCACCTGTCTGACATTTCTTGGAACGGTACTGGCGAAGACGCAGTTTCTGAATACAAGAAAGGCGATGAAATCCACGCAGTGGTTCTGTCTGTAGACCCAGAGCGTGAGCGCATCAGCTTAGGTGTTAAGCAAACTGAAGACGATCCATTCAACGCTTATTTAGCTGACAAGAAGAAAGGTACTATCGTAAACGGTACTGTTTCTGCTGTTGATGCTAAAGGTGTGACTGTGGAACTGGCTGACACTGTTGAAGGTTACATCCGTGTAGCTGACATCAGCCGTGAGCGCATCGAAGATGCATCTACTGTTTACAATGTAGGTGACGCTATCGAAGCTAAGTTCATGGGTGTTGACCGTAAGAACCGTTCTATCAGCCTGTCAATCAAAGCGAAAGACGAAGCTGAAGAAAAAGAAGTAATGGCGACCTTGAATAAACAAGAAGACGCTGTTATTAGTAATGCAATGGCTGAAGCGTTTAAAGCAGCTCGCAAATAATCGCCTGTTGTTAGAGGGTGGTTCGCCACCCTTTATAGGTGACTGTGTTTGGCTTGATAATAGGGGATAGCTAGGATGACAAAATCCGAACTGATCGAAAAACTCGCCACCAGGCAGTCGCAGCTGTCGGCGAAGGAAGTTGAAAGTGCAATCAAAGAGATGTTGGAGCAAATGGCAACAACATTGGAAAGCGGTGATCGTATTGAGATCCGTGGCTTTGGTAGTTTCTCGCTTCATTATCGTGCGCCGCGTACTGGCCGCAATCCAAAGACAGGTTCATCTGTCGAATTGGAAGGCAAATACGTCCCGCACTTTAAGCCAGGCAAAGAACTGCGCGAGCGCGTTGACGCCGTTAATGTGTGATTGACCGCATAGTGAAAAGCCTCCGTTAGGGGGCTTTTTTGTATCTATTGCAAGGCAAAGCTGGTCAGCCCAGTGAATTTCTTGGATAATCAGAAAATTGAAACGCGTTTAGGGAGTGCAGCGTGAAATCTTTTGTGGTGACTGTCCTTGTGGCACTGTTATTTATTCTGGCATTAATCTTTGGTGCACGTAATGAGCAAATGGTGACGATCAGCTATTTTGTGGCCCAAGGTGAATATCGTCTACCCGTAGTATTAGCGATCGTTTTCTTTGCTGGCTTTATGCTGAGTTGGTTATTTGCTTGCTATTATATTGTGAGACTGAAACTGACTTTAGCGGCAACCCAAAAGAAGTTAAATGTGCAACTTGCTAAAATGCCCCAGGACGTAGACGCCTAATATGCTTGAGATCCTCTTTCTGCTGCTTCCGATTGCTGCCGGTTACGGTTGGTATATGGGGCGGCGGAGCATAAGGCAAAATCAAACTAATCAGCGTAAGCAACTAAGCCGTGATTATTTCACTGGCCTTAATTTCCTGTTGTCTAACGAGTCAGACAAAGCGGTTGATTTATTTATCAGCATGCTCGATGTTGACGATGAAACTATCGACACTCATCTGTCCTTAGGCTCACTTTTTCGTAAACGCGGCGAAGTTGACCGCTCCATCCGTATCCACCAAAATCTGATCGCTAGGCCAACGCTCACCAATGAGCAACGTGATATTGCCATGATGGAACTGGGTAAAGATTATTTGGCGGCGGGATTTTACGACAGGGCGGAAGAAATTTTTATCAATTTAGTCAGCCAAGACGATCACAGTGAAGAGTCTGAAACCCAGCTAATCGCTATCTATCAAGTGATTAAGGAATGGCAAAAGGCTATCGATATCACTAAGCGTTTAAGCCGCAAACGCCAGCAAACCTTAAAGCCCATCATAGCCCACTTTTATTGCCAGCTCGCCGATGAAGCCAATGATGATGTAGAGAAGATTAAACTGCTGCAACAAGCACTCAAGCAAGATCCTAAGTGTGGCCGGGCTTTACTCACACTCGCCAAAAAATTCCTCGATATTCAAGATTATTCACAGTGTAAAGCCATGCTCGCTGCACTTAAAAAAGCGGATATTGAACTTTTTGCCGATGCCCTGCCGACGGCGAAACAAGTGTATCGTGATACCCAAGATAAAGAGGGCTATCAGGAATTACTGGCGGGCGCCATGGCTGAAGGCGCTGGCGCATCCGTGGTGGTGGCGCTTGCCCAACATATGATCAGCCTTGATGAGCTAAAAGCTGCCGAAAATATGGTCCTCGATGCACTGTATCGCCATCCGACGATGAAAGGCTTTCAGCATCTGATGCAAATGCATTTGCGCCAGGCCGAAGAAGGGCAGGCTAAGCAAAGTTTAACTATGCTAGAGCAGCTGGTTGAGCAACAAATTAAATTCCGTCCAAGCTACCGTTGTAAGGAGTGTGGTTTTCCTTCCCATGCGCTTTATTGGCATTGTCCTTCCTGTAAAAATTGGGGCAGTATTAAACGGATCAGAGGCTTAGACGGCGAATAACCTTTTGAAATACCTAGTTAGTGTAACCCCGTTGGAGAGATGATGACGACTAAACCTATCCTCGTAGCGCTTGATTACGATAATAAAAACCACGCTTTACAACTGATAGACAAACTCGATCCCAACATGTGCCGCCTTAAAGTCGGCAAAGAAATGTTTACCCTGTTTGGCCCGCAACTGGTGAAAGATATCCATGACCGTGGCTTTGATTTGTTCCTCGACTTGAAATTTCACGATATTCCCAACACTGTCGCTAAAGCCGTTGCCGCCGCTGCAGAGCTTGGCGTTTGGATGACGAACGTGCATGCCAGCGGTGGCTTAGCCATGATGGAGGCGGCAAAAAAGGCTTTAGTACCCTACGGTAAAGATGCACCAATGCTGATCGCGGTCACGGTATTAACCTCTATGAGCGATGACGATCTTAAACTCATCGGTATCGATGTGCCTGCCTTTGAGCATGTTCAGCGTTTAGCTAAGCTGACCAAACAAGCGGGTCTTGATGGTGTCGTCTGCTCCGCCCAAGAAGCGACTGTACTTAAGTCATTATTAGGTCAAGACTTTAAACTTATCACCCCAGGTATTCGCCCTGTGGGCAGTGATGTGGGTGACCAACACCGGGTGATGACACCACCAGAGGCGCTGGCTGCCGGTTCAGATTACCTCGTCATCGGCCGCCCCATCACCAAAGCCGCCGATCCATTAGCAGCATTGCAAGCGATTTATCAATCATTGCTATAATGACTTGATATTGCTTTGGTTAGCCTGCTAAAACGAATATGTTAAATGCAGTAAGTACAGTCACCATTGCTACCCAAGTTCACGGAGAACGCCCATGTTTAATGCTACGATGTTTAACTATCAAGGTAAGAATGTTGTCGTTGTCGGTGGCACCAGTGGGATCAATCTGGCGATTGCCATCGCGTTCGCCCAGGCAGGTGCTAATGTGGCTGTTGCGAGTCGCAGCCAAGATAAAATCGATGCCGCAGTATTGCAGCTACAGCAGGCTAATCCTGACGGCATTCATTTAGGGGTGAGCTTCGATGTGCGCGATCTTAGCGCCCTTGAAGTCGGTTTTGATAAAATTGCTGCTGAGTTTGGTTTTATCGATGTGTTGGTCAGTGGCGCGGCGGGTAATTTCCCCGCCAGCGCGGCAAAGCTTTCGGCCAATGGTTTTAAGTCAGTAATGGACATTGATTTGCTTGGTAGTTTTCAAGTGCTAAAGCAGGCGTATCCTTTGCTGCGTCGACCCAATGGCAATATTATCCAGATTTCGGCGCCACAGGCTTCGATTGCTATGCCAATGCAAGTGCATGTGTGTGCGGCAAAAGCGGGTGTGGATATGCTGACGCGAACTTTAGCCTTAGAGTGGGGTTGTGAAGGGCTGAGGATTAATTCGATTATGCCTGGCCCCATCGCGAACACTGAAGGCTTTAATCGCCTTGCGCCGAGTAGTGCACTACAGCAGAAAGTTGCCCAGTCCGTTCCGCTAAAACGCAACGGTACAGGCCAGGATATTGCCAATGCCGCATTATTCTTAGGCTCTGAATTTGCCTCTTATATTACCGGTGTTGTGTTGCCGGTTGATGGCGGTTGGTCACTTGGCGGCGCCAGTATCGCGATGACAGAGCTTGGCGAATTGGCCGCAAAAATGTAGTTTGATTTAAAACTGTCTAGGTTGTTTATCAATCTAGCACTTTGATTTTATAGATAGATTAAGTAGGTAATGATCCATGGCTAACGCATTACAAGAGCAGCTACTTAAAGCTGGGCTTGCCAGTAAACAAAAGGTTCGTGACGTTAAGACCCAAAAACGCCGTGATAAAAAATCACGAGTCGATGACGGTTCAACGGCATTAAAGCAAGAAGTGGCCGAGCAAAAACGGCTGCAGGCAGAAAAAGATAAGGCACTGAACGAGCAAAGGTTTGCCGAGGCATCCGAGCGTGGACAGGTGCGCGGTTTAATCACTGAGTTCACTAAGTCTGCGATTAAGATCCCGACCTATGCCGAGATCAAGTTTAATTATACCCTTGATAATAAAATCTATTCTTTATACATAGATGAAAAACTGCAGGCTGAATTGCTCAAAGGGCAGTTAGGCATAGTGCGTTACGAAGATAAGAGTTACTTAGTACCACATAAGTTAGCCGAACGGGTCAAACTGCTGGTGCCGCAGTGGTGTGGTTATCTGTGGCAACAGGATGAATCTAAAGCTGTCGTGGTTGAAGATGACCCCTATGCAGATTATGCGATTCCCGACGATTTAATGTGGTAATTGCTCCAAGCCTGTGAGCTAACGCCGCGACAATCCTGTGGTAAAGCTTATAAAATAGAGACCCTTAAGTTCAGGCTTAAGGGTTTTTTTATGGGTTGAATTTGTATTTTGTTCACGCATTCGCATACTTGGATATTCTCCACAGACGGCTATATTTCGCGGCTGTATTTGTAATGAGATTGTGTTCTACAGTGAACTGGTATAAATTAAAACAACTGTTTTAATCCTACGTTTAAGAGTCTACCAATGAACCCTTACCAAGCCCCGTTAACGGATATGCGTTTCCTATTGGAACAGGTATTTGATGCCCCAAACACTTGGGCACAATTGCCTGAAATTGCTGAAATGGTCGATATCGACACGGCCAATGCCATTCTTGAAGAAGCCGCCAAAATCAGCAGTGAGTTGATCCATCCGCTGAACCGGACGGGGGATGAGCAGGGCGTGTTGCATCAAGATAATCAAGTAATTACCCCCGATGGTTATAAAGCGGTATATGAACAGTATTCCCAGGGTGGTTGGGTTGGTTTATGTGGCGATCCTGAATTTGGTGGCATGGGCATGCCTAAAATGCTCGGCGTATTAGTCGACGAAATGGCCTACAGTGCCTGTAATGCGTTTACCCTGTATGGCTCCTTAACTGCGGGTGCGGCTTTATGTATCAATGCCCACGGCAGCGAAGCATTGAAACAAGCTTATTTGCCTAAGTTATATTCCGGCGAATGGGCGGGCGCTATGGATATGACGGAGCCGCAAGCGGGTTCTGATCTGCGTAATATTCGCACCCGTGCTTTACCGCAGGATGATGGTAGTTATGCCATCACGGGCAGCAAGATTTTTATCACGGGTGGCGATCATGATTTAACTGAAAACGTCATCCACTTAGTGCTTGCCAAGTTACCGGATAGCAAAGGGATTTCACTCTTCCTGGTGCCTAAAATATCGGTGAATGCCGATGGCAGCTTAGCCAATACGAATGGGGTATCAGTGGGTTCTATCGAGCACAAGATGGGCCTTAAAGGTTCAGCAACCTGTGTGATGAACTTTGATAACGCCCAAGGTTTCTTGATTGGCGAGCCTAATCGCGGTCTCGTGTGCATGTTCACTATGATGAACTACGAGCGTTTAGCCATTGGTATTCAAGGGCTGGGCAGTGCGCAGGCGGCATATCAAATGGCGGCCGATTATGCGAAAGAGCGTAATCAAGGTATCGCCGCGGGCGGCTCACCGACAGGCAGCGATTCTGATCCTATTATTGTCCACGGTGATGTGCGCCGTATGCTGCTGACCATTCGCGCAATGACAGAAGCGGGCCGAGCTTTATCAGTGTTTACGGGTCAGCAACTGGATTTAGCTAAATATGCCCAAGATGAGGTTAAAGCCAAAGCAGCGCGCTATGTGGGACTATTAACGCCAGTTGCCAAGGCATTCTTAACCGACCGTGGTCTAGATGCGACGATTATGGCGCAGCAAGTCTTTGGTGGACATGGCTATATTCGTGAAACGGGTATTGAGCAATTAGTCCGTGATACCCGTATCGCGCAGATTTATGAAGGCACCAATGGCATTCAAGCCATCGATTTCCTCGGCCGTAAAGTCACGGGCGATAATCTTACCGCCTTGAAGGAATTGGTGGCGGACTTGAAGGCACAAATGCGCGCATTTACCCAAGTTGATGCGGTGAAAGTCGCGGCAGTATGTGCACGTTTAGATGCATTAGTGATCGTCGCCGAGTCAGTCAATGAGCACAAAGTGGCTCAGCCTGCGCTGATCAATGCCTGCGCGGTCGACTTTTTAGATGCCTTTGGTTATACCCTCTATGGTTTCTACTGGTTGGCTATGGTTGATAAAGCCGCTGCCCATGACGATAAAACCTTCGCCGAGCAGAAAACCTATTTGGCTAAGTTCTATTTTGATAAGTTATTGCCTAAAGCGGATTATCACTTAGCCCAGGTTAGAGCTGGGGATACAAGCACTATGGCGATGCCTGCGGTCTTGTTCTAATTTTGCATTTATTCATCAAAAAGCACTGAGCATTCAGTGCTTTTTTTATGTTCATTGTCCGATAGCCGCAGGCTGTTGTTAATGGCTCAGCTTCATCGTATTAGCATCGGTTTGGCTCGCGGTGTTTACCTGCGCCGCTGGGGGAATTTCTCTTAACAGTGTGGTGAGGAAATGGGCGCTAAAGGCGGGTTTATTCGATTTGTTAGGCTCTGGGGCTATGCCATTTTCGAGCACCACAAATAAAATGTCCTGCTGCTGAGGTAAACGCATAAACCCCGCTAAATTTGCTACCCCCTGCATTGATCCTGTTTTAGCGAAAATAAGGTTTTTCAGGGGCGGCTTGGTATAGCCTTGGCGATATTTAAGAGTACCACTCACGCCCGCCTGGGGCAGACTCGTAATGAGCCCACTGAAACGTGCATCCCGATGAATTAGGCTAAGTACATCGGCCAATTGTCTAGCATTCAATAGGTTATACCGTGATAGACCAGAACCATCGACGATATTGGCACTCGATAAATCCACGCCTAAATCGGTTAGAATGTGCTTCATCGCCGCGGCGCCATGGGTAAAACTGCCTTGGGTGCGATAATAGGTTTTGCCCACTTGCTTAAATAGACTATCGGCGATCAAATTATCCGATTTAAGCAGCATGGTCGTGAGCAGTTCAGGTAAGGGAGCTGAGCTATGGCTGGCAATCAGTTTTGCTTTTTGTGGAATATGCTCCCCGACCTGTACTTTGCCTGCAACCGTCATTTCGCCCTTAAGCATGGCGCTAAGCGTATCCTTTGCAAATTTTTCAGGATCACTCACGGCAATCGCGAGGGGAATAGCCTCACTGCCAGGATAGCAGCCACGCAAATGATACTGGTTCTGTCCTAGGCGCATGAGATCGAGCTGACAAAAATCGCGATTTGCCTGTTGGTCGAATACGGCATCGCTGCTCACTTTAACCCCATAACTTGCGGCACGGAGTTTGACCATAGAAGCTTGTGTTGCACTGCTTGGGATGAACTGACCGTAAACGCAATTTTGGTTGATAATATAGCTAGAGACGGGGGCCGCAAAACAAATGCCCAAATCGTCCCATACCCAGCCCGGTGCTTGAAGTTGTTCCTGTTTATCGCCAATCAAATATAAGTGGCCCTCGATACGAGTGATCCCCTGTTTGACTAAACTCGCAAAAATGCCCTTAAGATCTGCCTGCGTTAGCGTGGGATCGCCATTAAAACGTAAATAAACACTGCCCGCGATATGGCCATGGCGAATGGGGGCATCGCTCCACAGTTCGGTGACATAACGGAACTCTGGGCCAAGTGCCGCCATAGCTGTGACTGCCGTCAGTACTTTTTGTGTGCTGGCGGGGATCAATAAGGTATCTGGCTGATGGCTGTAAATGAGTTGATTGCTGGCTAAATCAATGGCCATTATAGCGGTTTGCGAATGACGCGGGCTGATGTCAGCCATTTGTTTAGCAAAGTGGGTCGAGTTTTCAGGGGGCCGAGGCTCGGCTTGCAGCCCTAGGGCTGCCAGTAGCAAGCTAACGTAAAGCGTCGTTTGGGGTAAGCTATACATGTGAGGGTTTAGCCTGAGTATCAAAGTTAATGTTCATCATTTCCGTCATCTTTCTCCATAAGACGATACAACCTTAGGGTGACAAATAACACTAAACCAATAAACAGTGGCAGGATCAATAACCCGAGTTGGGTTTTGAAATGGAAAATCCCCCAAGCCAAGATAAGCGTCAGTGCGAGTGTCAGCAGAATTTTTTTATTCTTCATAGTCTCTATCATTCATAGTAACTGTCTGAGTAACCATAGGTGTTTTAGTTTACGCTAAAACAGTCGGCAGGGGATGGGGCAAAACCCAAGAAGCTAGATTTTGTGATTGATGTGTCATTTACGGTTCTTTTAGCCATAAATGCGTCACTTTTGCCCGTTAGCTTCGGCATTAAATCGTTTCAGGTCAAATTACCAGCAAAACAGGTGAGTTTCAGTGGGCTTTTCGCCGAAAAGTCTTGCCGAGACCGAGTGAAGTCGGTAATTTCTACCCCTTACGATTTTAGGATCTCAGGTAACCACTAAACCATGCCTCATATTAGTATGCGCGGCTTACCACAGGTAGTCGTTGCAGAGTTTAGCCAAGCATTACTGCAGTCTTTGGCGGCGATATGCAAAGGTAATGCTGAGAGTTTCACATTAGATTGGATCCCGAGCATCAGTTACCGTAACGGGAAAATTGATCAACGCTTCGTCCAAGTCGAGTTACTCTGGTTTCCGGTTGACCCAGATATCCATCTCAAAGTAGAACAAACGATCAGGCTGGCAGTGACAGAGGCCTATCCAGAATTAACTCATATTGCTGTGATGTTTTTGTCACTGACCCCAAGTGCTTCCTATCGGGGTGGTCAGCATGTATAAAGGAGGATTGCCTTGCTAGATAAGCTTGGTGGAATAGCCGTTCAACCCGAGGCTTTAACGTGGTTGCTTACGCCATGCCGATTTAAGGCAGAGTTACTCGCTCGCATCGAGAGTGCTAAAAACAGTATTTATATTGCCGCACTCTATTTAGAAGATGACGAAGCGGGCCGTGAGATTTTACAGGCCTTGATGGCCGCCAAAGCGCAAAATCCCGCATTAGATGTCAAGATCCTCGTCGATTTTCACCGGGCACGACGTGGCCTAATTGGCCATAAAGGCGACAGCGGTAATTATCTTATGTATCGCCGCGTGATGGCCGAGGCTGAATATCCTATCGATATTATGGGTGTTCCAGTTAAATCCCGTGAATTTATGGGCGTACTGCACCTTAAGGGCTTTATTATCGATGATGCGGTGATTTACAGCGGCGCTAGTCTTAACAATATTTACTTACAACAGAATGAGAAATATCGTTTCGATCGCTACCATGTGATTGAATCCGCCGAATTAGCGCGCAGTATGCGGGCGATGATCCAGCGTTATATTATCGCCGATCCCGCAGTGACTTCACTCACCCAGGACGCGCAGCAGGAAGTGTTGCCGCCCAAAAACGATGTGCGTAGCTTTAAATTGCGTTTATCGGAAGCTGAATACGAATTTGCATCTACCCGCAGAGGCAATCGGATCACGCCTTTGCTGGGGTTAGGCCGCAAGAAAAACCTATTGAATAAAGTGGTGGTTGCTTTAGTCGAGGAGTCTAAGGACTCGCTATTTATCTGCACGCCTTACTTTAATCCCCCTTACATTTTAGTGCGTGCCTTGGCTAAGCACCTACGTAATGGTAAACGCATCGATATCGTTGTCGGCGATAAGACGGCGAACGATTTTTATATTCCGCCAGAGCAGGACTTCTCGACCATTGGGGCGCTGCCCTATATGTACGAGCAATCTTTGCGTAAGTTTGCCAAACGTCAGCAGTGGGCAATCGATAATGGACAGTTGAATATTCATTTGTGGAAGCACGGTATCAACAGTTATCACCTTAAAGGGATCAGTGCCGACGGTAAAAAGCACTTGATCACAGGCTCCAATCTTAATCCTAGGGCGTGGGCACTGGATTTGGAAAATGGCCTGTTGATCCACGATGAAACCGCTTGCTGGAAAGCGCAATTTGAAGCCGAGCAGGCACATATTCTTGAACACACACAGCGGTTATATCACTACAGCCAAGTGGATACGCTGCAAAGCTATCCTGCGCCAGTGAAAAAGATCATGACTCGGATCAGAAGGTTAAAAGCGGACTTTTTACTGAGGCGTATTCTCTAGTCAAATTTTGCCTAATAAAAAGCCCACAGATTTGTGGGCTTTGTTGTCTTTAAGCCGTAGGGGTTATTCCTGTTGCAGCTTGCTTATCCCCGTTAGGATTTGATAACCCACTTCAACCCGTGGCGGAACGGGATAATTTTTATTGCTTAGTAAGACTAACCCAAGCTTTTGCGCGGGGATAAAGGCGACATAGGCGGCAAAACCACCGGTTGAGCCAGTTTTATTGATCCACACATTTTGCTGCGGCTCAAGGGGCGGCACTATGGGTTTCACGGGCGTACTGCCAAACACCACTTCCTGAGTGTGGCCCATAAGTAGCTTATCGAGCTCAATCGGATAGGAATAATGTTCCCAAATCATATCTTGGGTCATCACGCCCACATCAAAGTATCCCCTGTGGGTCCCATCGATTGCCGTTTGCAGAGGTTTGGCAAGTGGGTGCATTTGCATATTGGCTTCCACAAATTGCAGCAGATCTGTGGCTGTGGTTTTAACGCCATAGGCTTCATCGGCTAATACGCCGGGATTGACCCGCACAGGCATATCTTGCTTATCGTAACCTTGGGCATAATCGGCCATTTTGCTGCTTGGAACCTTAATATAGCTGCTGGTCATGCCCAATTGTGGAAAGATTGTTTGTTCAAGCGCTTGTTGAAATGTTTGCTCTAAACTCTGCGCGGCAATCATCCCGAGTAGGCCAATGCTTGGATTGGCGTAATTCCTGTGGGTCCCAGGGGCAAAGGACGGCTGCCACTGCTTAAGATAATCCATTAATTCTGTATTGTTAGTGACGTTATCTGGGACTTGCATTGGCAGATCCCCCGCGGTGTGGGTCGCTAAATTGATAAGACTAATCCCATCAAAATGACTGCCTTTTAATGCTGGTACATAGTCACTGGCCATATCCGTGAGGGTTAATTTGCCTTCAAGCTGTGCATAGCTTGCCAGTGTCGCAGTAAAGGTTTTACTGATAGAGCCAATTTCGAATAGGGTATGTTCAGTCACCTTTTGTTTTGTGGAGTTTGAACTGACGCCATATTGATAAAAATACTGCTTACCATCAATCGTTAAGCCGATTACGGCACCGGGGATATGATGCTTTGCCATCATAGGTTTAACCGCTGAATCCACTAGCGATTGCATTTCCTTAGCATTTAAAGCTTGAGCTGCACTGACATGGGGGAATAGGCTCGCCCAGAGGAATACGCCGCTTAATAATGGCATTGAAGCGAGTAGGGGATGTCGTTGCATAATTTACCTTTCATCAAAATTAAATTTATGGTGTTGAGATTGAACAATATATTACGGTAATTCTCCATTAAGTTAAGCTCTTACTAATCTTTAGCTGTAATATCTCTTCAAGGGGTAAGCAAAACGTTAACCGCACTAATGCAATGTTAAGTATTGCGTCATGGTATGGACTTCTGTATTACACAGTTGCGTTATTTAAAGAGAATTTATTCATTATTACGCTAAGTCCTCAAGCACCGACTCTCATGCCTTTTATGGCGATAATGCATAGCACCGATTGCGTGATTTACGGCCAAGGTATAAACTGCGCCGCCGCGATAGGAAAGTGCCGAGTCACCTACCGTATCCCCTAATAAGTTTGCAAGAGAATTGGTTTTTATGGCTTTAGCCCCCCATGCTGTTCATCGCTTATACCAATACCGTAAGTCTATTTCGACTAAACCCTTTGGTGCGAGAGGCAAAAAACTGATCCGCTGCCCATTATGTCTATTGGGTGAGCAGTTTTGCACCTGTGCGTTGCGTCGTCAGTTACAAACTCAAGCCAGTTTTCTGCTGATCATGTATAACGATGAAGTGCTAAAACCAACAAACAGCGGGCGATTAATCGCAGATCTTATCCCTGATACCCACGCCTTTATCTGGTCACGCACTGAGCCCGCAGCCGAGCTGCTTGCGTTACTCGACTCGGCGCAATATCAACCCTTTTTAGTGTTTCCGGCACAATATGCAGAGCAGGGGCAAACGGTTCTGAACCAAGTACCACAGTCAATTTTGGCTGAAGATAAACGGCCGCTATTAATTATGCTCGATGGTAGCTGGCGTGAGGCGATTAAGATCTTCCGTAAGAGCCCTTATTTACATTCATTGCCAATGCTGTCATTCGATCCCGATACCCTGGCAACCTATGCACTGCGTAAGGGGAGCCATGATTTTCAACTTGGCACCGCCGAGGTCGCCTCCTTGGCCTTAGGGGCGATAGGCGAGGCGGCTAATGGCAAAGCGTTAAGTGCATGGTTTGATTTATTTGTCGAATCATCTTTACTGGGGCGTAACCGTCGTTGCCGGGAAGATCTTTTGCCGATCACCGATTTTACCGATGCCTTTGAGCTTGCCTATCAAGAGGCCTGTAACTCAGTTTAATGTGCCACTCACCATATGTCATAAGTCTCAAATCATTGAACTGATTGATTTTTAAATTTCAATTTCCGCTAGATTACCGTAGACTTAAACTGCATTGGCCCACAGGATGTTTCGCAGGGCCGACTAAACCGTTAAAACCATTCTTATTTTTGACTATGAAGTGGTTTCATTACCTTTAGAATGCAGGATGCGCATATGCCTCAATCCCGTGCTAGAACAGATTTTTCACTTTTTCTTCGCTTACCCTTTCCCCTGCATATTGCCAGTGTGTTGCTGCTCAGTTTGTCGATGAGTGCTTGTCATCAGCCCGAAGTAAAAATTGCACCTAAAATGGTGGTGGTTGAAAAGGTCACCACAGCGACAGTACCGCTTTATGGCAATTATATTGGCGTGACACAGGCATCCTTAGATGTGGAAGTGCGAGCAAGGGTCGATGGTTTTGTGGAGGAAAAGCGTTTTATCGAGGGCAGTGCGGTTAAAGCGGGGGAGTTGTTATATCAAATTGATAATAAGCCCTATGTCGCGGTCGTTAATCGTTTAAAAGCGAAGTTAGCTTCCCAGCAGGCGATAGTGGAAAAAGCCGAACGTGATGTGATCCGCTTAAAACCCCTCTATGAACAAGATGCCGCCAGTCAACTCGACTACGATAATGCGCTATCCACCTTAGCACAGGCGAGATCGAATCTTATCGCTAGCCGAGCCGAGGTTGAAGAGGCGCAACTTGAGCTCAGTTATACCGAAATAAAAGCCCCTATTGATGGCTTAGTCAGCCGCTCCGAGGTGGATATAGGTGCGCTTGTGGGCAGTAAAGGGCAATCCTTGCTGACACGGGTAAAGCAAGTCGACCCTATATATGTGAGTTTTAATATGTCGGCCCTCGATTATCTGAATGCCCAGCGGCGCTTAACCAGTTATTCCGCGAAAAAAGAAGCCGAGACTGAGGGGAAAGCATTGGCGGGATTTGTCCGTATCACCTTGCCCGATAGCAGTGAATACCGTTATTTAGGGGATGTCAGCTTTACCGATCCCCAGGTGAATCCCAATACCGGTACCTTTGAAGTGCGGGCCATTTTGCCCAACCCCGAAAAAGAGCTGCTACCGGGTCAATACACTAATGTGCGGATTAAGCTTTCAGAAACCCCCAATGCGGTGGTAATCCCCCAAAAAGCCACCCAAGTGGATCAAGGTGGCGTCTATGTGATGGTGGTGCTGCCCAATAACATCGTCGAGCGGCGCTTTATTGTGATCGATCATCAAGGGATCGAAGGCGTAGTAGTCAAGAGTGGGTTAAAAGCGGGTGAGATGGTGATAACCGAAGGCATGCACCGAGTGCGCCACGGTCAACTTGCAGAGCCGTTAAGTGCCAAGGAATACGCGGCCAGGGAAGATGAGTTGGCAAAGGCCGGCGCACTAAAACATCAAGCGCTCGAACAGCAAAAATAGGAGCAACAGTAATGGCGCAGTTTTTTATCAATCGGCCCATTTTTGCCAGCGTGATTTCGATCGTTATTGTGCTGCTAGGTGCCATTGCCATGTTCAAGTTACCCGTCGATCAATATCCCTATATCACGCCACCCCAAGTCACGATTTCGGCTTCCTACCCGGGTGCCAGTTCGACCACAGCCGCCGAGTCTGTTGCAACGCCACTGGAACAAGAAGTCAATGGCGTACCCAATATGATCTACATGAGTTCAAAGAGTACCAACTCAGGTAGCACGAGTGTGACTATCACCTTTGATGTGGGAACAAATGCGGATTTAGCGGCCGTCGATGTACAAAATTCAGCCCAGCAGGCTGCTGGCGGTTTACCGATAGATGTGCAAACCGAAGGCGTGACAGTCTCTAAAGATGCGTCAGTTGAATTATTAAAGCTCGCCTTGACCTCAGATGATGAGCGTTTCGATGAAATTTACCTAAGCAACTATGCCACTATCAATATTGAATCGGCCCTTAGGCGCATCCCCGGCGTTGGGCGCACTCGAAATACCGGATCACGAAGTTACTCCATGCGGATCTGGCTTAAACCCGATGCCATGGCAGGCTACAGCTTAACCACCACAGATGTGATTAATGCGATTAAAGCACAGAATAAGGAATCGCCAGCGGGCACCATTGGGGCTCAACCTAATAGTGATGATATTAGTCTGACCCTGCCTATTAGCGTTGCGGGGCGATTGAGTTCAGTCCAAGCGTTTAATGAAATCATTGTGCGCGCTAACCCCGATGGTTCGCTTATTCGCCTGCGGGATATTGCTGGGGTCGAATTAGGTTCCTCTGCCTACACCCTACAATCCCAACTCAACGGGCAAAATGCCACTATCCTGCAGGTATATTTGTTGCCGGGGGCCAATGCCCTCGAAGTGACGCAAAAGGTCAAACAGACCATGGCAGAGCTGGCGCAAAAGTTTCCCCAGGGGATGAAATGGCAAGTGTTTTACGATGCTTCGATTTTTATCCAAGAGTCCATCGATGAAGTGATCCACACCTTGATAGAGGCCTTAGTGCTGGTGGTCTTTGTCGTGTATTTATTCTTACAAAATGCCCGCGCCACTTTGATCCCCGCGATCGCCGTCCCCGTGTCACTCATTGGTACCTTGGCCGCGATGCTTGCCTTTGGATTTACGATTAATACTGTGAGTTTACTGGCATTAGTGCTCGCCATTGGGATTGTGGTTGATGATGCTATTGTGGTGGTGGAGAACGTAGAGCGGCTGATCCACGAGAAGGGGATGTCCGCCGTCGATGCGACACGCGGGGCGATGAAAGAGCTTTCAGGAGCCCTAGTCGCGACCAGTTTAGTGCTTTGCGCCGTATTTGTGCCCGTGTCATTTTTAGCGGGGATCACTGGGATTATGTACCGTGAATTTGCGGTCGCGATTACGGTCGCAGTGTTAATTTCAACCGTGGTTGCCTTAACTTTGAGCCCTGCATTGTGCGCCTTATTGCTCAAGCCGGGTAAATCCCCGCAGAAGGGCTTTTTTTACTGGCTGAATACCAAATTGGATATGAGTACCAGCCGTTATGTCGCCCTTGTGGCCTTGACCAATAAGCACGCTAAACGTAGTTATCTTGCCTTTGTGATCATGTTGGGCGGGGTGTATCTGATTATGTCGCATATCCCGAGCAGTTTTATGCCCGATGAAGACCAAGGGCGGTTCTTTATCGATATGACCTTACCCGATGGTTCAACGGTTAATCGTACTGAAACGGTATTGAAGAAGGCCGAGCAATATGTACGTGCCCATCCCTCCGTTGCTTACTCC